>CAKZKA010000038.1 GCA_937120965.1 uncultured Chloroflexota bacterium | reverse complement strand
TGGGAGGGCTACGCCCTCCCAAACCCTCCCCTCAGGGAGGGGCGTTGGGGAACCCCGGGTTCCCCGATGTTCACCGCAGCCATCCACGCGGCTGCGCCGCACAAGGCCAGAATGAACATATTCATTACTTGGGAGGGCTACGCCCTCCCAAACCCTCCCCTCAGGGAGGGGCGTTGGGGAACCCCGGGTTCCCCGATGTTCACCGCAGCAGAATATGCTACCATAGTCCGCATCACTGGAGAAGCCGTCCTGGAGAAAGGAAACGAGGGTATGAAACTGGTGACCTACCGCCACAAGGGCGTGGAGCGGATTGGCGCCGTGCGTGATGAGGCGATCGTTGATCTGAGCGACGTTGCGTCGTCAATGCTGGAGTTGATCGCCGGGGGGCCGGAATTGCTGGCCCGTGCCCGCACGGTCGCTGCCCGCGCCGAGATCGCCGTGCCGTTCAAGGCGGTCTCGTTGCTGGCGCCTATTCCCCGGCCACGCAAGAATATTATCTGCCTGGGGATGAACTACGCCGCTCATGCGATTGAAACGCTACGGGCCAGGGGTCGCCCCGAAAAACTGCCCGAATACCCTGTCTTCTTCTCCAAGGCCCTTACGGCGGTGAACCACCCCGGGGCCGTAGTGCCGCTCATGCCCGAGGTGTCGGCCCAGCGCGACTGGGAGGTGGAACTTGCGGTCGTGATCGGCGCCGGTGGCAGGAACATCCCCCGCGAGCGGGCTTTGAACCACGTCTTTGGGTACACTATTCTGAACGATGTTTCGGCCCGTGACCTGCAAGCCCGCCATCAGCAGTTCTTCTACAGCAAGAGCCTCGATGGCGCGGCCCCCATGGGGCCCTGGATCGTTACAGCCGATGAGATCCCCAACCCGCACAATCTGCGCATTCGTCTGCGTCTCAACGGCGTGACGATGCAGGACTCCAACACCGGCGATATGATCTTCGATATTCCAACCTGCATCGCCACTTTCAGCACCGGCATCACGCTGGAGCCAGGCGACATCTTTGCCACCGGCACGCCGAGCGGCGTGGGCATGGGTATGAATCCGCAGCGCTGGCTTCAAGCCGGTGACGTGATGGAGTGCGAGATCGAACGTATCGGCGTGCTGCGGAACGAGGTGTGGTGATCGAAGGACGCTGGTTCAGGCAATGCGCTCCTGCAGGCTCTCCACCGTCCAGGCGCCCTCGCGCAGGGCGCGGATGGCCTCAACGGCGGCGGCGGCTCCGGAGAGGGTGGTGAGGGTGGGCACGCCGTGGACAATCGCGGCGCGGCGGATGGCGGCCTCATCGAAGAAACTGGCCTTGCCCAGCGGCGTGTTGACGATCAGGGCGATCTGGCCGTTCTTGATGTAATCTACCGCATTGGGGCGGCCTTCATTGACCTTGTAGATCGTGGTCACCTCCAGGCCGCTGGCGCGCAGGTAGGCTGCAGTGCCCCCGGTCGCCAGCAAGGTGAAGCCGAGCGCGGCCAGGTCGCGGGCAATGGGCAGCAGGGTGGCTTTGTCGCGGTCGTTGACGCTGAGGAAGGCATGGCCGCTGAGCGGCAGGCGCTGCCCGCAGCCGAGCTGGGCCTTGGCGAAGGCCTCGCCGAAGGTGGCCCCGCTGCCCATAGCCTCACCGGTGGAGCGCATTTCCGGACCGAGTAGCGTGTCCACGCCGGGGAAGCGCGCCCAGGGCAGGACGACCTCTTTGACGTGATAGCGGCGGGCGTGGGAATTAAAGATCTGCGCCTCGCCCTTTTCAATCACCGCGCGCCAAGCGCTGAGCGGCTTGCCCGCGGCGCACTGCACGGCGATCTGCGCCCAGGGCACACCGGTGGCCTTGGCCACGAAGGGCACCGTGCGCGAGGCCCGCGGGTTGACTTCGAGCACGTACACCACATCGTCTTTCATCGCATACTGGACGTTCATCAGGCCCACCACGCCCAGTTCGCGCGCCAGGCGCACGGTATGCTCGCGCATGGTAGCGACGTGCTGCGGCGCGACCATGTAGGTGGGGATCACGCAGGCACTGTCGCCGGAGTGGACCCCGGCCAGTTCGATCTGCTCCATAATCCCGGCGATCACCACCTCCTGCCCGTCTGCCACACAATCCACATCCATCTCGAAGGCGTCTTCCAGGAAGCGGTCAATCAGCACCGGATGCTCGGGCGAGGCGTCCACCGCCTCGCGCATGTAGCGTTCCAGAGTCTCATCATCGTAAACGATGGCCATGGCCCGCCCACCGAGCACGTAGGAGGGGCGCACCACGACAGGGTAGCCAATGGCGGCGGCGACCCGGCGGGCCTCTTCCCAACTGGTGGCGCTGCCGTGGGCCGGGGCGGGAATACCGAGCCGGTCGAGCAGGGCGCCAAAGCGGTCGCGGTCCTCAGCCAGGTCAATCGCCTCGGGTGGGGTGCCCCAGATCGGCACGCCGGCGGCCTCCAGGGCGCGGGCCAGCTTCAGCGGCGTCTGGCCGCCAAACTGGATGATCACCCCATCGGGGCGCTCCAGATCGACAATGTTGAGCACATCCTCGAGCGTCAGCGGCTCGAAGTAGAGCCGGTCGGCGGTATCATAATCGGTCGAGACGGTCTCCGGGTTGCAGTTGATCATGATCGTCTCGTAACCCATGGCGCGCAGGCCGAACACGGCGTGGACGCAGCAGTAATCGAACTCGATACCCTGGCCGATCCGGTTGGGGCCGGAGCCGAGAATGATGACCTTCTGGCGATCGCTGACCTCGGCCTCGTCCTCGCTCTCGTAGCTGGAGTAGAGGTAGGGGGTGAAGGCCGGAAACTCGGCTGCACAGGTGTCCACGCGCTGGAACGTGGGCACGATGCCCAGCTCCTTGCGTCGGGCGCGCACCTGGAGTTCGGGCGGGCCACTGGCGGCGCTCGCCTCAACGCGCAGCAGGAAGGCAAGCTGGGCGTCGGAGAAGCCCATACGCTTGGCCTGGCGCAGCAGATCGGCCGGTACGCTCTCCAGGGTGAAGGCGCGCAGGCGCCCTTCCAGGTTGACGATCTGCTCCATCTGGTGCAGGAACCAGGGGTCAATGCGCGTCAGGGCGTTGATCTGTTCGACGCCCATGCCGCTCTGCAGCGCGTAGCGGATGTAGAAGTAGCGCTCGGGGTTGGGGGTGATCAGGCGCTCGCGCAGGCGCTCGGGGTTGATCCGGTCCTTGCCATCGGCGCCCCAGCCGGCGCGACCCTGTTCCAGGGAGCGCCAGGCTTTCTGAAAGGCTTCGGGGAAGGTGCGCCCGATCGCCATCACCTCGCCGACCGACTTCATGCTGGTGGTGAGGGTCTGGTCGGCCTGGGGGAACTTCTCAAAGGCCCAGCGGGGGATCTTCACCACCACGTAGTCGAGGGTCGGCTCGAAGCTAGCCGGGGTCTGGCGGGTAATATCGTTGGGTAATTCGTCGAGGGTATAGCCAACGGCCAGTTTGGCGGCGATCTTGGCGATAGGGAAGCCGGTGGCCTTGGAGGCCAGGGCCGAAGAGCGCGAGACGCGGGGGTTCATCTCGATCACGTAGATTCGCCCATCGTCGGGATGGACGGCGAACTGCACATTGGAGCCGCCGGTCTCAACACCTACGGCGCGCAGCACGGCCAGGCCCATATCGCGCATACGCTGGTACTCGCGGTCGGTGAGGGTCATCGCCGGGGCCACCGTGACCGACTCGCCGGTATGCACGCCCATCGGGTCAATGTTTTCAATCGAGCAGACGATCACCCCGTTGTCGGCGCGGTCGCGCATGACTTCGAGTTCAAACTCCTTCCATCCCAGAACGCTCTCTTCGACCAGCACCTGGGTAACCGGGGAGGCGTCAAGACCGCGTTCGACGATCTCTTTAAACTCCTCCAGGTTGTAGGCGATGCCGCCGCCCATACCGCCCAGGGTGAAAGAGGGGCGAATAATCGCCGGAAAGCCGGTCCGGGCCACGATGGCCAGGGCCTCCTCGACAGTTCGGGCGGTGCCTGAGGCGGGCACCTGGAGGCCGATCTCGATCATTTTATCTTTGAACCGCTGGCGATCCTCGGCGATCCGCACCGCCTCAACCGAGGCGCCGATCAGTTCAACGGCGTAGCGCTCAAGCACGCCGGTCTCGTGGAGTTCCACGGCCAGGTTGAGGGCAGTTTGCCCGCCGACGGTGGGGAGCAGCGCATCAGGGCGCTCTCTGGCGATGACGCGCTCCAGGCTCGCCGCGGTAAGCGGCTCGATGTAGGTGGCATCGGCAAGCCCGGGGTCGGTCATAATCGTCGCGGGATTGGAGTTGACCAGGACGACGCGATAGCCCTCTTCGCGCAGGGCCTTGCACGCCTGGGCTCCCGAATAGTCGAACTCGCAAGCCTGGCCGATCACGATCGGGCCAGAGCCGATAATCAAGATGGTGTGTAGATCCGTGCGCCTGGGCATCGCTCGTTGACAACTCCTCAAGGTGGAGCGCGCTACCCCCCACCCCCGATACTGCATCACTGTTGGGGATTATACCTGATCTTTCGGGCCGAACGCGGGTGGTGGCTGGGGGAGAAGAGGCCCGGCTCTCGCAGCGCCACCCGCGCCAGCTTTCAGGCTGTCGATCCGGGGCCGGCCTGGAACTGTTCGGTCAGAAACTGCAAAAAGGTGTGCGCCACCGGCCCGAGCGGGCGCCCGGCGTGCCAGAGCAGCCGCAGCGTGCGCCGAAGCGGACGCCCCTGAAGCGGAATGGCCCGGAGCAGGCCCAGTTCCACCTCGGCGTGCACCGTGTAGAGCGGCAGAACGGTCAGACTCGCGCTTAACATCACCATGCGCTTGATCGACTCAAGGTTGTCCAGTTCAGCTATCAGGCGCGGCGTAAGGGCATGCTCGCGCAGCGTCTGGTCGAGCCAGACCCGCGTCTGGCTGCCGGCCTGGCGCGTTACCATAGGCTGGCCCGTCAGCTCCTCCAGCGCGATGACCGGGCGTTCCCACCAGGGATGCTGCCGCCCCAGCACCACGTACTGGTCGAACTCTTGCAGCGCCCGCACGCGCAGATCGAAGATCGCCTCACCGTCAAGCTCGCCTTCGATCACCGCCAGATCCATCTGGCCGCCGCGCAGCTCGCCGATGAGTACCGGTGTTGTCGCTGTCTGCGCGATCACGGTGAGGTTGGGGTAGCGCTCTCCGAAGGTCTGCACCCATTCCGGCAGCAGGTAGGCGCTCACCCCGGGCGTTGCGCCGATCGTCAAACGCCCTTCACGCAACCCGCGCACATCGGTCACCGCCAGCTCGGCCTCGGCCACCAGGCGAAAAATCGCCCCGCTGTAATCGTAGAGCCGCTGTCCTGCGGGCGTCAGTCGCACCCCGCGCCGTCTACGCTCGAAGAGCGGCGTCCCCAGGCCATCCTCCAGCGCCTTGATATGCTGGCTCACCCCCGATTGGGTCATACGCAACTGCGCCGCCGCCTGGCTCAGACTCCCCGCCTCGGCCACTCGCACGAAAATCTCCAGTTTGTACAGATCCAGGATGAACATCGTTGTTCCGCTGTAAAGAGGGACGTTCGGTAGCGTTCAGTTGTACCACCCGGGTGCAAGACTGCAGAGCGGGCGCAGCCCTCCCGAACCCTTCCCTCAGGAAGGGGGACGGCGAAACCCGGTTTCCCCATCCCCCAACCGGTGTTGGGGGGCTCGGTGCCCCGGCAGGGGTGCGGTTCGACAGGCTCACCGCAGGTGGGGAACCCCGGTTTCCCCATATGTTCACATCAGGACGAAGGCTAATCGCAGCAATAAGCTAGAGCTTATAGATAGTATAAGTGATTCGTGGCTTGTGTATAGCCCCTGGATCTGATATTGTTTCCTCCGAAGCGTACCGCCCTGCATCCACTGCCCGGACGAGGAAGCCCCCCTGGTACCGGTTCCGCCTCCTGCGAGCAGCGTGTCAGGCCCATGCCGCGCCCGGCGCTGGTTGTGGCTGCGCGCCTGCCGGAACGGCCCGGCCGTGCGCGGGTATGGAAAGGAAAGTAACGATGCTGTTGAAGTACTTCTACGACGAAACCCTGGCCCAGGCCTCCTATCTCATCGGTTGCGCCCGCACCGGCGAAGCCATGGTCATCGATCCGATGCGCAACGTGGAGCCTTACCTCCAGGTCGCGGCGAAAGAGGGTCTGCGCATCACGCACGTAACCGAAACCCACATCCATGCTGATTTTGTCAGCGGAGTGCGTGAACTGGCCGCCCGCACCGGCGCGCAGATGCACCTCAGCGATATGGGTGACGCGGCGTGGAAATATGCCTATCCCGAGGTGGATCGCGCCATTCTGGTGCGCGACGGGGATAGCTGGATGGTCGGTAACATCAAGGTTGAGGTCATTGCCACCCCCGGCCACACCCTCGAACACATCGCCTTTATGATCACCGACACCGCCGCTGCCGATGCGCCGATGGGCGTTTTTACCGGCGATTTTCTTTTTGTCGGTGACATTGGCCGCCCCGACCTGCTCGAAGAGGCCGCCGGCTTTGTCGGCACCAAAGAGCCTGGCGCGCGGATGCAGTTTCACTCTGTCGAGCGCTTCAAAAAACTGCCGGACTATTTGCAGATCTGGCCGGCCCACGGCGCCGGCAGCGCCTGCGGTAAGGCCCTGGGGGCCATTCCTTCCACCACCCTGGGCTATGAGAAGCGTTTCAATCCCGCCTTCCAGTTCAGCGATGAAGACGCATTCGTGCGCTGGCTGCTCAGCGGGCAGCCCGAGCCGCCCCGCTACTTCGCCCGCATGAAGCACGTTAACAAGGTCGGCCCGGCTCTGCTCAGCGAGCTTGTCGAACCGGTTGCGGTCGACCGCGAGGCGATTGACCGCGCTCTGGCCGAAGGCGCCCTGGTGGTAGACCTGCGCAGCCAGGAGGAGTTTGTCGCCGGCCATATCCCCGGCAGCCTCAGCGTTCCGGCCACAACCGCGATGTACAGCACCTACGTAGGCTGGTTCGTTGACTATGCCCGCCCCACTTACCTGGTGGCGCCCGAGGGCGCCGACCTGGCGAGTATCCTGACCGCGCTGCGCGCCATTGGCGTGGATGATATCCCCGGCTACCTCCCTGCCGCCAATCTTGCGCTGCCCCTGGCCACGCTGCCAACCGTTACCCTCGACGAACTGGCCGAGGCCCTGAGCCGCAACGCTGCGCAGATCCTCGATGTCCGCGGCCAGACCGAGTACGACGAGATCCACCTCCCCGGCGCGCTGCACATCCCCCTGGGCTTTCTGCCCCGCCACCTCGACGCGATTGCCCGCGACCGGCAGGTGATCGTCCATTGCGCCTCGGGCTACCGCTCCCACGTGGCCGCCAGCCTGCTCCGCCGGCTGGGTTTCACCAATGTGGCCACCCTGGTTGACCCCGAGGGCCGCTGGCAGGAACTGGTCGCAACCGCGGCGCTGGCTTGAACTCTGGAGCGGATACCGCCGGCATCGGAATGGCTGCGGCAGGCGCGCTCGTCACCTGCGGAACGGCCTGCCAATGCCCGGCGCTCTGTTTGAATACTCAATGGGCAATGGGGCAACTTATGACGCATATGCATACCAATGGCGCAACCCTGGTGGAAGCAGCGCCCGCCGACCCGGCTCAACTCGCCGGCGTGATGCACGCGCTGCTCGAGCGCATGGAGCGCATCGAGCAGAAACTGGCGCGTGTCGAGGCCCTGGCCGACCAGGCCCCGATGGCTCTGGCGGTGGCCACCGACACCTTTGACAGCCTCTACCGCGAGGGGGCGCAGGCGGGCGTGGACGTTGACGAACGCTTGAAGCTGGGCCTGATCGCCCTGGAGCGGCTGACCACCCCCGAAAACCTGCGCGCGATCGCCGGGCTGGCTGAGCAGCTCGCGGTCCTCGATCAGTTCACTCGCCAGGCGCCGGGGTTCATGGCCATGACCGTGGATATGATCGACGAACTGTACGCCGCCATCGGTCGCCAGGGCATTAATCTGGAGGAGACCGCCAGAGAGGGGCTGATCGCCTTCCGCAACTTCGTCACCCTGCTACACTCCGACGAGGTGCGCGCCTTGCTCGACTCGGGCGTCATTGACCCGCGGACATTGCAGGTCATCGGTGCAGCCGCCGACGCCCTGGTGCAGACGCAACGCGAGCCGCGCCGCGCCGGCCCGCTGACCCTGCTGCGGGCGCTGTTCGACCGCGACATCCAGCGTTCCCTGGGCTTTGCGCTGGGCTTCGCCGCGCGCTTCGGCCGGAATCTTCCCCTTGCGCCCGCCGAGCAGCCGTCTATGCGGCTGGGCCGCACAACGCCAGAATGAAGATATGTGTTCTTGACCCACAGGCAGGGGGATGGGGAAACCTGGTTTCCCCATGTCTCAACCGCGGTTGGGAGCGGCTGGCCCCCCCAGGGAGGGGGATGGGGAAACCCGGTTTCCCGATGTCCCAACCGCGGTTGGGAGCGGCTGGCCCCCCGCAGGGAGGGGTGCGGTTCGACAGGCTCACCGCAGGTGGGGAAACCCGGTTTCCCCGTATTTTCACCTCAGGCGCAGGCTAAACAGGATAGAAAAGGAGAACCTGCAATGGCTACAACCCACTACCAGGTCGTCATTGCCGGCGGTGGCACGGCGGGCATCATGGTGGCGGCCCAGTTGATGGAACTGCCCTCTCCGCCCCAGGTGGCCCTGATCGAGCCTTCCACCCGCCACTACTACCAGCCCCTCTGGACCCTGGTCGGCGGCGGGGTCTTTCCCCGCGAGCAGTCGGTGCGCGACGAGGCCGACTACATCCCTCGCGGTGTAACCTGGCTCCAGGCCGGTGTCGCCAGTTTCGACCCCGAGGCCAACCGCCTGACCTTGAGCAACGGCGCCAGTATTACCTACGATTACCTGGTGGTGGCGCTGGGCATTCAAATTGACTGGGACAAGATCAAGGGTTTGAAGGAGACCCTGGGCCGGCACAACGTCTGCTCCAACTACTCCTACGACACTGTTGAATGCACCTGGCAGAGCATCCGCACCTTCCGCGGCGGCAATGCCGTCTTCACCCAGCCCAGCACCCCGGTGAAATGCGGCGGCGCACCGCAGAAGATCGCCTACCTGGCCGACGACTACTTCCGCCGGTCCGGGGTGCGCGAGCGCAGTACGGTGCAGTTCTACCACGCCGGGGCCTCGATCTTCAGCGTCAAAAAATACGCCGACGCCCTGTTGCAGGTAGCTGACCGCAAGGGCATCGAGTTGCACTTTCAGCACGAACTTGTCGAGGTGCGCGGCGAAGCCCGCGAGGCGATCTTCACCAACCTGGTCACCGGTGAGCCCGTCACCGTTCACTTTGACATGCTGCACGTGACCCCACCGATGAGCGCGCCTGATGTGATCAAGGTCAGCCCTCTGGCCCACAGCACTGGCTGGGTGGATGTGAATCAGTACACCCTCCAGCACCAGCGTTACGCCAACGTCTTCAGCCTGGGCGATTGCGCCAACCTGCCCACCTCAAAGACAGGCGCGGCGATCCGCAAGCAGGCGCCGGTGGTGGTCGAGAATCTTCGCGCCCTGATCGCCGGCCAGCCCATGACGGCCGTGTACGATGGCTATACCTCCTGCCCGCTGGTGACCGGCTACGGCAGTCTGATCCTGGCCGAGTTCGACTACGGCCTTGAGCCCAGAGAGACCTTCCCCTTCGACCAGGCCCAGGAGCGCTACAGTATGTACGCCCTGAAAGCCTACGGTCTTCCGGCGATGTACTGGAACGGTATGCTGCGTGGGCGGATGTAGGGTCGGCCCAACCGCGTTGCCACCGACCGTCCATGCGGCAATGTCCCACCCCGCCCGGATGCACACCCGGGGCGCAGCACTGCTGCGCCCCTATCCTTTAGATATTATACCAATTACCGTTGATGATGCCGCATTGCCTGAAGCGATTTCAGGCGTTGTGCTGCCCAGCATGGCAATCCACAATCCAAAATCTAAAATCCAAAATGGTATTAAGAGGGCTGCGCCCGCCCACACCCTCTCCGCAGGGCGGGGCATGGGGAAACCCGGTTTCCCCATCCTCTGACGCGATGCAGACCGGCTTGTTCCTGGGAGAGCTGCGCCCGCCCACATCCTCCCCACAGGGCGGGGCGTGGGGAAACCCGGCTTCCCCGTTAAAACGGTATATAACGGCATCACCCGTGATGCGCCGGGTAGAGAGCCATGCGCCCCGGGGAGCGGCGGATCAGCCGACTGGCGCGGCGGGTGGCCTCACGCAGCACCCGGCGCCGGTCAATCGTGAGCAGGCGGCGCCGGCGCATCAACACGCGCCCGGCGACGATCACCGTATCCACGTCGTCGGCGCGGGCGCTGTAGAGCAGCGTAGCCGCCGGGTTGTGCACGGGCAGGGTGTGGGGTGCGTCGCGGCGGAGCAAAGCGATGTCGGCGGCAAGGCCCTCGCGCAACTCGCCGGTTACGCCCCCAAGGCCCAGGGCCCGCGCGCCATCGCTGGTGGCGAGACGCAGGGCCTCGCCGAGGGGCATAACTCGCGCATCGCCGTGACGGTGCTTTTCGAGTAGGGACAGGAGGCGAGTGGCCTCCAGCATGTCGTAATCATTGTTGCTCGCCGCGCCATCGCTCCCCAGGCCCACTGCTATCCCGGCGGCCCGTAACGCCGTGACCGGCGCGACACCGATCCCCAGCTTCATCTCTGTCTTGGGCGTGCAGGCCACGGCAACGCCGTGGGCCGCCAGTATGGCCACATCGTCGGGGTCGGCATGGGCCACGTGCGCCGCGAGGGTTGGCGATTCGAAGATCCCGGCGTCGCGGGCCACGGCCACGGGCGTCTCTCCGTAAAGGGCGCGGCTCTCCGTTACCTGGGCCGCCGTCTCCGAGAGGTGGATGTGGATGCCCACACCGAGACGGCGAGCCTCAGCGGCGACACGGGCCAGCAAGTCGGGCGTGCAGGTGTAGGGCGAGTGGGGGCCGAGCCAGGCGCTGATGCGCCCTTCGGCTGCACCGTTCCAGCGTGCCACGAAAGCAACGGCCTGCGCCAGGTGCTCCTCCTCGTCCGGCCCGCCGAAGATGGTCGGCGCCAGATGGGCGCGCAGACCGGTCTCCTCGACGGCACGGGCGACCGCCTCAATCGAAAAATAGTGATCGGCCACACAGGTCACCCCCGCTTCAATCATCTCTGCGATGCCCAGCAGGGCGCCCCAGTACACATCCTCGGCGGTGAGGTTGGTCTCCATGGGCCAGATATAGTCGTTGAACCACGCCTCGATTGGAACATCCTCAGCCACACCGCGAAACAGGCTCATTGCTGTGTGCGCATGGCAGTTGATCAGCCCGGGGATGGCCAGCATGCCCCGGGCGGGGATGGTCTCCCGCGCTGGCTCCTGGATAGTCTGCGGTGCGATGCGCGCGATGCGTCCCTGGCTCACCGCGATGCTGTGGCGCGGGAGCAGCACCGGCGTATCGCCGTCGAATTGCAGTACGTCCGCATCGCGGACAATCAAGTCATACATGCAGCTACCGATGCTATCCGGGTCAATAAAAACCTATTGTAAGGCAAAGGCGGCCTGAGAGCAACTGAGGTGAAAATACGGGGAAACCGGGTTTCCCCGTCCCCCTGCCTGTGGGGCGCCAGCCGCTCTCAACAGCGGTTGGGAAATGGGGAAACCGGGTTTCCCCAACCCCCTCCCTACCGGGAGGGTTTGGGAGGGCTGCGCCCTCCCAAGAATAATTATTTTCATTCCGGCGTTGTGCGCCATGCGCATGACCTTATTGGGAGGGCCTGTCACCCCGGCAGGCAGAGGCGTGGGGAGACCCGGTTCCCCCATGCCCCCTGCGCGGGAGGCCTGGGAGGGCGCAGCCCTCCCACACCTTCCCCACGGCGAGGAGTGTGGGGAAACCCCCGTTTCCCCGTATTTCCATCAGGTGTCTACCTACAATGATGGTACAATAGCCGCAGATACGCAAGGGGATAGTCCCGCGCAAAGCGAGGAGCCATGCAGCCGGACATTCTGCGGATCGTCGTAACCGCGGTGCTCGCGGTCCTGCTGGCGCAACAGGCAGCGCGGGCGGGCGGGGGTACGCGCCGACGTCTGGCCTTTGCCGCCGGCGCGCTGGCCTTCGCGCTGTTCACCGTGGCCAACCTGCTCCCGCTCCTCGCGGTGAGCGTTCCCTGGCTCGTGCTGGCGCTCACCGGCCTGGGCCTGGCGCTGGTGCTGGTGTCGGTGCTGGCGCTGCTGGCCGCCTACCGTGGGGGTGAGATGGCCCCCCAGGTGCGCGAGGCTCGCGAGTTGCTGGAGATGGAACGCAAGCGGCGCGAACAGCGAGACGAGAAGGAGGGCCAGGGTTCGGAACACTCTGGCGGTTAAGGGGGCCTTCTGAAGCGAGCGTGGGATGGGGCCTCACTCGCCCTCGGGCAGGGGAATGGGGAAACCCGGTTGCCCCACCATCTAATCAGTGCTGGGGCGCCTGACACCCCGCCGGGCAGGGGAATGGGGAAACCCGGTTTCCCCGATGTGAATGGAAACCGACGAGTAGGCAGGGCGCTATGAGCACAGATCTCGAACAGATGGGTCGGCAGGCGAAGGGGGCGGCGCGGGTGCTGGCGGCCTTGCCGACCGCAGCGAAGGACGCCGCGCTCCAGGCTATCGCCGATGCGCTGCTGGAGCAGCAGGACGCCATTCTCGCCGCCAACGCCGAGGATGTGGCCGTCGCGCGCGCCAGCGGCACCGATGCGGCGCTGATCGATCGGATGCTCCTTACCCCTGCCCGGCTGGCCAGCATTGCCAGCGATACGCGCCACGTCGCCGCCTTGCCTGACCCGGTGGGCACGGTCTTCGATGCGGTGGATCTGCCCAATGGCCTGCGCCTGCACAAGCGCCGCACGCCACTCGGTGTGGTGGGTGCCATTTACGAGGCCCGCCCGAATGTCACCGTAGATATTGCCGCACTCTGCCTGAAGACCGGCAACGCGACCATTCTGCGAGGGGGTAGCGACATCGGGCGCAGCGTAGCGGCGATTACTGCGGCAATCGGTGCGGCCCTTGCGCGGGCCGGGTTGCCCGCCACCGCGGTGCAGAGCATCACCGATCCTGACCGCGAGGTGGTGCGCGGCCTGTTGCGGCTCGACCGCTATGTGGACATGATTATCCCCCGCGGCGGGGCCGGTTTGCACCGCTTCTGCCTGGAGAACGCGACGATTCCGGTGATCACCGGCGGCATCGGTGTGGTGCACCTCTTCGTGGAACGCAGCGCCAATCTGGAACGGGCGGTGCCGCTTATCTACAACGCCAAGGTGCAGCGACCGAGCGTCTGCAATGCCCTTGATACGCTGCTGGTCCAGCGAGAGATCGCCCCGGCGCTGCTGCCCGCTGTGGCTGCCAGCCTCTGCCCCGCAGGCGTGGAACTGCGCTGTGACCCGGAGAGCCTGGCCATACTCGCCGACCATCCCGTGGTCCAGAGCTGGCGCGTGGTTCCCGCCGGCCCTGGTGATTATGGCACCGAGTTTCTGGGACTGATCCTGTCGGTGAAGGTTGTGAGCGGTCTCGATGAGGCGCTCGATTTCATTGCCGCCCACGGCTCGGGTCACACCGAGGCCATTCTGACCGAGGATCGCGCCGCCGCGGCGCGCTTCACGGCCGAGGTTGACGCCAGCGCCGTCTTCGTCAATGCCAGCACGCGCTTTAACGATGGCGGGCAGTTCGGCCTCGGCGCCGAGGTGGCGATCTCGACGCAGAAGCTGCACTGGCGCGGCCCTATGGGCCTTGAGGCGCTGACGACGTTTAAGTGGATCGGCGAAGGTGATTACCTTTCGCGCAAATGACTGCTCAGGCCCGCCGGCAGGGGTTTAATACCATTTTTGGTTTTAGATTTTGGATTGTGGATTACCACACTGGGCAGCACAACGCCTAAAACCGCTTTAAGCAATGCGGCATCATCAACGGTAGTTGGTATAAGGGCGGACAGAGCATCCGAGCCAACGTGGCGTGTACCGCATTGGAACGCCCCCGAGCAGCCGGGGGTGAGGACCATCCAGTGCATCCCCACGCCATCACGCCCGTTGGCGCCCATACGTTCTGTCGGCCCCCGAACCGGCAGGGGGGCGATGTACTGCCAATGCTGCGTGACAGCATCCTATTCGGTCTGCTCCACACCTCATCATCGCCCTGGCCAGCCACGGGGAGGGCTTCGCCCTCCTGGAAACCGTCTTTCCCGGCCACGCATGGAATCTGAAATGGCCGGATGTGCCGCCCAGCGGCGCTCCGCATCTGCCTGTGAACTACCGCTTGCGCCTGGCTCACCTCTATAGTTCACACATGAACGTGTACGGCGATCGCGGCAATGTGATCGCCCTGCAGCAGCGCTGTGCCTGGCGCGGCATCGAGTTGAGCGTCACGGCCATCGAGCCGGGGGCCGAGGCTGACTGGGGCAGTTTCGACCTGGCGTTCTTCGGCGGAGGCCAGGATAGTGGCCAGGCCCTCATCGCACGGGATCTGCTGGAGCGGCAGGGGATCGGGCTACGGGCCGCGATTGAGGAAGGGTTAGTGCTGCTGGCGATCTGCGGCGGCTACCAGTTGCTCGGCCACTACTTTCTGACCCATACGGGCGAACGGTTGCCGGGCCTGGGCGCGCTGGACGTCTACACGATCGGCGGCAAGCGGCGCCTGATCGGCAATATCGTCGTCGAGGCTCGCCTCGGTACGGGCGCACCGGTGCGCCTGGTCGGTTTCGAGAACCACAGTGGCCGCACCTACCACGGGGTTGGAGTGCAACCCCTGGGGCGGGTGCTGGCCGGTTACGGCGACAACGGCGAAGACGGCGTGGGTGGAGCGGTGTACCGTAACACCTTCGGCTGCTACCTGCACGGCGCGCTGCTGCCGAAAAATCCCCAGCTCACCGACCATCTGATCGGCCTGGCCCTGCGCCGGCGCTACGGCCCCAACGCTACCCTGGCCCCGCTCGATGCCACGCTCGAACTGCACGCCCAGCGGGTCATGGTTGAACGGCTGGTATAATGCTATAATACCATTTTAGATTGCCGATTTTGGATTGCGGATTACGATTCCGGGCATTGCCGTGCGCTATCGTAGCTCGGGTTATGCGGAATGTTCAATAGAAATTGGTATAAGCTGGACGAGCTGATGCGTGCCGCAATTTCCTGGAAGAGGGCGACACTCGCCTGCCCGCCCCGCCGGCACGTGGATTGGGAACCCGGTTTCCCCCTCCCCCATCGCCGGGCGCCCCGGAGGAAGGGGCACGGGGAAACCCGGTTTCTCCATTTTTAATGGAGATGCTCGTGGGAGGGCTGCGCGCTACCGCCCCCTCTCCAGAGGGAGGGGCGCGGGGAAACCCGGTTTCCCCCTCCCCTCATCGCCTGGCGCCCCGGAGGAAGGGGCATGGGGAAACCCGGTTTCCCCAATGTTCAGATCAGCAGAGCTGCAACCATAACGAGGACAACCATGCCACAAGTCACCATAAGCGGCGGCGCACCCGACAGTGAAGAGGCCGCGGCGGCCATTGCGGCGATTACCTGCCTGCTCGAAGAGGAGGCTGCGCTTGCCACTGGCGCCGCCGGCCAACCGGCGCCGGCAGGGTGGCGCAACGCCGCCCGCCTGATCCCCCAGGGGCTGATTCCCACCCGCATGCCGGTGGAGCCACGCTGGTCGAGCATCGAGCGCCTGCGGCGCGCCGGGCGTGGCGGGGGCGGATTGGTTGGCCAGTGAGGGCCAGCGACACCCAGCCGCGTCACCCACCGAGCACCCAGTTGCGCCACTCGGCCTCCAGCGTCTCAAAACTCTTGCCGTAGACGCCGGAGTAATCGGCTGAGGCGGGCGCATGCTGCCCGGTCACGTACAGGCGGTCGAAGGCCTCGCGGCCATAGGTCTCGATGAGGAACTCGACGAAGCTGGCCCACTGGTAGTAGAGCTGGTTCATCTCGCTGATGGGTCGGCCAACATAGCTGATGCCGAGCGGCAGGGCTGTGCCGTTGGCGAGCCACGGGCGCACAAAGGCGCGGAAGCTCGGCGCGTCGCCCAGCCAGTACGCGCCCGCACCCCAGGTTGCTACTCCCTCGGATAGGACCAAATCGGCGCTGAAGTGCCGCTCCCCATACCGATCCTGGCAGAGCTGATGCACGAACTCGTGGGCCATGATGCTGACGGCGCGCGCGGCAGGGAGGCTGGCGCAGGTGAAGACCTGCACGTTGCGAATATCGGTATAGGCGAGACCGTGCAGCCCGCAGGCTGGCTCCAGACCGATCAGCACCTCCATCGGGCCCGCCGGAGCGCTCCCGAAGCGCGCGACGACGTAGGCCAGGGCGCGATCCAGCTCATCGACGACCGACGGCTGTTCCTCCGGGCGCAGCGCCCCCTCGTCAATGGCGATCCTGAGCAGGCCAGCCTGAACCACCGCGCCGGCCAGCGGCGCAGGGGGTGGCGTCGCCACCCCGGAGGCCAGCGGCCACTCAGGGGCGATCAGCGGCTGCACCGCCGACGGTGGCGCAATGCGTGGCCGTGGCGCCGGCGTGTGGCCGGCAACCATCAGCACGAGCAGCGAGAAGAAGAGGATCGCACTAAGCGCAGCCCACCGTTGTGGCGACTGGTACGGCGAAAACACAATCGTTCAACCTGCTACGTCACTGCCCCTTAGCGGAGTCTGTACTCTGAGTTTTCTGATCCTTCTGCCTCCCCGCAACCTCCTCTCGCCGGGGGCGTCCCGCTCCCTCTGCCAACGGCGGAGGGCTGAGAAGAGATACAGGCAGGTATCAGAAAAGGCAGTTCACAACTCCCTGTCGTGTCGCCCGGAGAACCGGGGGGCAGATGTTCGATACTGGTGGGTTGTGAAGACGCCCCGCGGGCGTGCAGGTGCTCCGACGCTTGCCGATGCGCTTGTTGCCCATCCACAAGGAAAAATAGCGCAAACACCCGCAACCACCGGCGGCGACACACAGCCCCATCAGAATGCTTTGACACCCTGTGTGCCATGTTAGCACATGTTTGTCAGTTTAACCGGGCGAGATCAAGGGCGCCCTACTCCATATCCAGGTCATAGGTTGCGCGCTCAGTGGTGTGGGGCGTCGTCGCGAGGATCACCAGGACGGCTCGCTCGCCGGGCATAAGCCTGGCCTGCGCCGCGCCGGTGGCGTCTACGGGCAGGGTCTCGACGGTGGTGCGGCCGCTGGCGGTGCGCACCAGGCGCAACTCCCAGCGTTGCGGCAGCACCCCGGCGGTGCGCACAAAGCCCTCGGCCTGCCAGCCCCCTTCACCGTTTTCCGCATCGTCGCTGAAGCCCAGCTCGGGAATGCGAATGTCGTCGATCAGCATGCCCGGCGCGTTGAAGCCCTGGTCATTGATCTGCCAGAAACGCAGCAGAATGGACCGACCGGCATACGGCGTGAGGTCAATCGTCTCTTCGACCCAGACGCCACGGGCGCCATCCTCGAGCTTCGCGCCGGGTGCGCCACTCACCCCCGTAATCCCGTGGCCGTAGTTCATCCCCTGCGGATCGGTCGTCGTGGTCAGCGAACCGGGCAGCGTTTCCCAGGTCGCGCCGCCATCGGTGGATACGCTGACGAAGGCGTAGTCATAGTCATTCTCGATTTCGTACCAGGTAGCAAACTGCAATGTCGCGCGATCGAGGCCGCTCAGGTCGAAGGCACGGGTCAGTGTGGCGTAGCTATCATCGCTTCGCCCGCTCCACCAGCTCACGCCGCGGGTCGGCTCGGCGGCGATGCCCACACTGGTCGCGCCACGAAAACGCACCTCGCGCACCCCCTCGGGCAGGGCGTAGTAATCTACGCCAAACTGCGCGACCGTTTCGTTCTGAAGCGGCCCTCTAACCGATACTGGCTCAACGGTGAAGGGAAGCAGTTGCGGCAACTCGTGGCCGGTGGCGTATGTGTACCGGCCATCGCCCACGGCGGGGTCATCAATCAAGTTGGCGACGGCCCAATCGGCGACCATCGCGCTGAAGCTGGCAATGTCGGGCCGGCGGCGCGCCGCGAGGGCCACGAAGGCCTGCGGGTCATTGCCCGCATCAGAACGGATGAGCGGCAGGAGCTGGTCTTCCCCGGCGTACTGTGCATACACGTAGCGCATAAAGAGGTGCGCAGCGCCGTAATGCGCCCCCGACTGGCCAAGCCCCGAGGACCAGGCCGTAAGCTGCACATCCGGCTCGAAGAGGTAGAAGGGCGTGAACCCGTCGCCAAAGTAGCCGTTGAGGTCCTCAGATAGCTGCGAGGCCCCCTCGTTGAACCAGGTAGGACTGCCGGGTTGCTCGTTCTGATGGATCATGTGCTGAAACTCGTGCGCCAGCACATCCAGGTAATCCTCATCGCCAAACGAGAGGAGTTGCAGGTTCATGAAGAACATCTCGCGCTCATTGCTGAAGCGGTTCACCTGGCGCGGCAGCAGGTCTTGCGCCGAGAAATAGCCGAGCACCTGGCCGCTCGGATCACTGGCGTTGAGAATGGTAATACGCCGATCACCGTCCACACCCGGTTGCACTTCGGAGCCAAAAATCTCCCGGGTGCGGGGATAGATCTCTTCCTCGAAAGTTCGCGCCGCTGCCTCAAGCTCACCCTGGTCGTAGGGCAGGCCCTGCTGGACGTACATGAGCGCTACGGGGCCGGCGTAGCGCAACT
The DNA here is from genome assembly GCA_937120965.1 of uncultured Chloroflexota bacterium. Lineage (GTDB taxonomy): Bacteria > Chloroflexota > Chloroflexia > Chloroflexales > Chloroflexaceae > JACAEO01. The sequence continues at coordinate 70,979 of CAKZKA010000038.1, read as the reverse complement.
CGGCCTGGATCTCGAATTGCTGGTTGCTGGAAAGGTCGCTCACGTAGAAGGAGCGCACCTCGCCGACCTGCACCTCCAGGGGTGTGGTGCGGCTCATCGTAGGGCAGGCCAGCGGCTCGGCGCGACAGGCGCCCAGGGCGCGGGCGAGCGCCACCGGGTCGCGAGGCGCGCGTCTGGCCGCATCGAGGGCCGCGATGGGGTCGGCAGGAGGCGCAGGCGTGGCGGGGGGGCGGGTTGAGCGCGGGGCGTTCCCGCCAATGGCTACAGGGCTGGGATCACGGGCTGCCGGGGTGGGAATGGCCGGCGACGGGCGGGCCGCAACCGTCGCGGGCGGTGTCGGGGAGGGTGGCGCGGGGGGATCGGCCGCGTTGAAGGGAGCGCAGGCCGCCAGGATGAGCGCCAGCAAGCTGAGGAGGAGTATGCGTTTCTTCATAGGGCCATTGTACCGCCGGGCGATTGGCGGGCGCAAGGCGAGCCGGCGGGCCGTTGCTGCCATTTTAGATTGTAGATTTCGGATTGCAGATTGTGGGGTGAGGCGTCCCGGCGGGCTTTGACGCAACTCCGCTTGCGGGGTGTTTGAGTCAACATTGATCGCTGCGCCGCCCCCGCGACACCGGTAAGGGGGTTTGGGGGGGCGAGGTTCCGGCAAACCTGACGACTGCCCATTCGCCCTGGCCCCGCCAGGCTGCCTCTCCGCGGCTCACTGAATTGCGTCTATACTGTATGTTCCAGAAAGAGGTTCATCACTGTCTAAAGGATGTTTCAGAGGCGGACGTTCCCGCTTGGCAGTTGCTCTACAGCTCCACAGCTCCACGTGACAGGCCCCATGCGCGGGGCGCACAACGCCAGAATGAACATAGTATTGTTCTTGGGAGGGCTGCGCCCTCCCAAACCCTCCCGCGGGCGGGCTATGTTCACCTCAGGCCCCATGCGCGGGGCGCACAACGCCAGAATGAACATAGTATTGTTCTTGGGAGGGCTGCGCCCTCCCAAACCCTCCCGCGGGCGGGCTATGTTCACCTCAGGTCTGTAGAGCTGTGGAACTGAAGACCAGATTGTCAAGCAGGTCTGAAACATATCTGAAGGAGTGTGCCCCTTCGTGGTTCGCATCGCCTTTCTCGACTCATGGCTCCAGCAGGTGGCGGAAGGGAGCGGCACGGCAGCGGCGATTGGCGGCCTGGGCCGGGCCTTGCGCGCGCAGGGCCACCAGGTTACGCGCATCGCCCCGCCGAAACCCTGGCCGGCCGCGCTCACCGCCCGTCGCCTGCTTTTCAACCTGCACCTGCCGGCCCTGCTCAAGGCCCTGCCCTACGACCTGATCGTCGGCTTCGACATTGACGGCTTCCTGGTGGCCGATCGCGCCCCTGCGCCGTATGTGTGCAGCGTCAAGGGCGTCATTGCCGAAGAACTGCTGCACGAACGGGGCGCCGTGCGCCGGCTGCTCTGGTCGCTGTCGCGCCTGGAGCGTATCAATGCCCGCCGGGCCCCGCTGGTGCTGACAACCAGCGAATACTGCCGGAGCCGCATCGGCTACCACTACGGCGTGCCCGCCAGCAAGGTGCGTCTGGTGCCCGAGGGCATTGACCTGGCCTCCTGGCGCCGCCTGCTCGATGCCGCGGGCGATACCGCACCCGATGGGCGCACGATCCTCTGCGTGGCGCGGCAGTACCCCCGCAAGCACATCGCCGATCTGCTGCGCGCCTTTGCCCTGCTGCGCCGCCCCTTTCCCGACGCCCGGCTGGTAATCGTCGGCGATGGTCCCGAACACGCCCGCCTGCGCGCCCTGGCCGCGGAACTCCAACTGGGCGCCGCGGCCACGTTCACCGGCGCCCTTCCTGATGCTGCCGCCCTGGCGGCCTGGTACCGCCGCGCCGCCATCTTCTGCCTGCCGAGCGTCCAGGAGGGTTTTGGCATCGTCTTTCTGGAGGCCATGGCCGCCGGCCTGCCGATCGTCGCCACGACTGCCGCCGCCGTGCCCGAGGTGGTTCCCGCCAGTCAGGCCGGACTCCTGGCGCCTCCCGGTGACGTGCAGGCCCTGGCTGTGGCCCTGGCCGAGCTGCTAGAGCGGCCTGCCCTGCGCGCCGCCTTCGGCGCGTATGGACGCGAACACGTGCAACGCTACGACTGGTCGCACGTGGCCAGGCGCTTTCTCGCCGCGGTGGCCGATCAACTGGCCGTGCCGGTAGCATGACCCATCTAAAATATGGAGAAACCGGGTTTCCCCATCCCCCCTGCCTGTGGGGGGGTGTGGGAGGGCGCAGCCCTCTCAGGAGAACCTCATTTTCATTCCTGCGAAGGGGGAGGAACGGCCCTGGCGCGCCGGCCCCGGTGATCGCTTCGCCAGCGCCGGACCAGCGTAACGCGACATAAATCCTTGACGCCTATCCGTTGCGTTGTTATAATGCAGGCACCTGAACTATCAGGCACTCCTCACGAAGACTCCCAGAGATCCAAAGCTGTATAGTGGTCGCAAGGGGAGAGGCAGTCCTGGCGTCGCCTCTGGCAACCGCTATACGCGGCCCACACGATACCACCACAGCTTGAGATCGCAAACCTGCACATTAGCAACTCTGCCCGCTGGCCAGCGCCCAATGGTACGCCAGGCTTACGGCGCATGCCGCGCGGCAGCTTATTTGCCTGTTCCGCTAGCATCGCTCCCGGCCAGGCAACGTCCCGCAGCAGGAGGAAAGTGTCCATGACCACAGCTACCGGCGCCTCGCTGATGCAACTTCTCAGCGAGATCCAGGACCGCCAGCAGTTCCAGCAGCTCAACTGGCGTGGAACGTTTGCGGATTACCTGGACATGGTTGCGCGCAAACCTAAGGTGACGCGCAACGCCTTTCAGCGTATCTACGACATGATCATGTCGTATGGTACAGAGGAGTTTATTGATGCCAAGAAACGCCTGATCCGCTACAAGTTCTTCGCCGATGCGAGCTTCGATGGCGATGACGCGATCTTCGGGTTGGAGATCCCGTTGATGCGCCTGGTGAACTTCTTCAAGGGCGCGGCCAAGGGCTACGGCACCGAGAAGCGCGTGCTGCTGCTCCACGGTCCGGTCGGCTCCTCGAAGTCAACCATCGTGCGCCGGCTGAAAAAGGGGCTCGAGCACTACTCCAAGACCGAAGACGGCGCGCTCTACACCTACGACTGGTACCTCGGCACGATCGAGAACCACGCCAGCTTCGACTGGCGGCAGGTGCCTGAGCACGAGTGGGAAAAGTGCCCCATGCACGAGGAGCCGCTGCACCTCGTCCCCGCCGAGTACCGCGAGCGCTTCCTCGCCGAGGTGAACGAGGGCCGCTCCCCCGAGGAACACGTGCGCATCGAGGGCGATCTCTGCCCCGTGTGTCGCTTCCACTTCCGCGAGTTGATGCGCCGCTACGATGGCGACTGGGCAAAGGTGATGCGCCATGTGCGCGTGCGCCGGCTGGTCTTTAGCGAGCAGGACCGGGTGGGCATCGGCACGTTCCAGCCCAAGGACGAGAAGAACCAGGACTCCACCGAGTTGACCGGCGATATCAACTATCGCAAGATCGCCATTTACGGCTCCGACTCCGACCCTCGCGCCTTCAACTTCGATGGCGAGTTCAACATCGCCAACCGGGGGATTATCGAGTTTGTCGAGATGCTCAAACTCGACGTGGCCTTCCTCTACGACCTGCTCGGCGCCTCCCAGGAGCACCGCATCAAGTCGAAGAAGTTCGCGCAGACCGACATTGACGAGGTGATCATCGGTCACACCAACGAGCCGGAGTACCGCCGCCTCGAGAACAACGAGTTCATGGAGGCGCTCAAGGACCGGACCGTGCGGATCGACATTCCCTACGTCACCCGTCTGCGCGATGAGGTTAAGATCTACGAGCGCGATTTCAACAAGAAGAAGGTGCGTGTCCATATCGCGCCGCACACCCTGGAAGTGGCCGCGATGTGGGCCGTGCTCACCCGCCTCGAAGATCCCAAGAAGCCGAACCTCACCCTGCTCCAGAAGCTCAAGCTCTACAACGGCAAGACGCTCCCGGGCTTCACCGAGGATAATATCAAGGAGCTGCGCAAGGAGGCCGTGCGCGAGGGCATGGAGGGCATCTCGCCGCGCTACATCCAGGACAAGATCTCCAACGCCCTGGTCTCCAACCAGGAAGAGGGCTACATCAACCCCTTCATGGTGATCAACGAGCTGGAAAGCGGCCTCAAGAACCATGCCTTGATCAACTCCGAAGACGATCGCAAGCGCTACCGCGATCTGCTCTCGGTGGTGCGCGAGGAGTATACCGAGATCGTGAAGAACGAAGTGCAGCGGGCCATCTCCGCCGACGAGGAGGCGATCAAGCGCCTCTGCGGCAACTATATCGACAACATTAAGGCCTACACCCAGCGCGAGAAGGTGCGCAACCGCTACACCGGCCAGTACGAGGAACCCGATGAGCGGTTGATGCGCAGCATCGAGGAGAAGATCGATATCCCCGAGAGCCGCAAGGACGACTTCCGGCGCGAGATTATGAACTACATCGGCGCGCTGGCCATCGAGGGGAAGACCTTCGACTACCGCACTAACGAGCGCCTGCACAAGGCCCTGGAACTCAAGCTCTTCGAGGATCAGAAGGATAGCATCAAGCTAACCTCCCTCGTCTCGCGTGTGATCGATAAGGATACCCAGGAGAAGATTGACGTGGTCAAGGCCCGTCTGATTCGCGACTTCGGCTACAATGAGCAGAGCGCGACCGACGTGCTGAACTACGTGGCCTCGATTTTCGCCCGCGGGGATACCAAGAGCAACTACTAGGAGGGGTGAGGGCTGGCGTAAGGCGCGCGGCGCGAGCGCATTCCGGTCAGGGCGAGACCGCTCGTCTGCCAGATGCCTTACGCCGCGCGCCTCATTGCTCCCACCGTGCGCCGTATGCCTATGTCCATGAAACGTGTTGACCGCGACCTGGGGCGCTTTCGCCAGATCGTTCGCGGGAAGATCAAAAAAGACCTGCGCAAGTACATGTCGCAAGGGGAGATGATCGGGCGTCAGGGGAAACGCTTCGTCAGCATCCCTGTGCCCCAGATCGACATCCCCCAGTTCCGCTATGGCGCCCGCCAGGGCGGCGGGGTTGGCCAGGGCGACGGCGATGTCGGCGACCCGATCGCCCAGGGCGACGGCCAGACTGGCCAGGGCCAGGCCGGATCCGAACCCGGCCAGCACGTCCTTGAGGTGGACGTCTCCCTGGAAGAACTGGCCGCTATTCTGGGCGAAGAGCTGCAACTGCCCAATATTCAACCCAAGGGCAAGAAGAATATCGTCAGCGAGAAGGATAAGTACAGCGGCATTCGCCGCACCGGACCCAACTCGCTGCGCCACTTCAAGCGCACCTACCGTGAGGCCCTGCGCCGCCAGATCGCCGCAGGCGACTACGACGAGGGCAACCCGGTTGTGGTGCCCATTCGCGACGATATGCGCTACCGCTCCTGGAAGGAGACCATGCTCCCCGAGAGCAATGCGGTGATCATCTATATGATGGATGTCTCCGGCTCCATGGGCACCGAGCAAAAGGAACTGGTGCGCATTACCGCCTTCTGGATCGAAACCTGGCTGCGCTCGCAGTACAAGGAGATCGATATTCGCTATATCGTCCACGATGCCGCGGCCAAGGAGGTGGACCAGGAGACGTTCTACCATATTCGCGAGGGCGGCGGCACGAAGATCTCTTCGGCGTACAAGCTCTGCAACCGGCTGATTGACGAACGTTACCCCGCCGATGAGTGGAACATCTACCCCTTCCACTTCTCCGATGGCGACAACTGGGGCGGCGGCGATACGCGCGAGTGTATTGAGTTGCTCAAGAAAGAGTTGCTGCCCAAGGTCAACCTGTTCTGCTACGGGCAGGTGCGCTCGCTCTACGGCTCCGGCCGCTTCGCCCACGATCTCGAGGAGTACCTGGGCGGTGATGAGCGGATCGTGATCTCTGAGATCGCCGAGCGCGACGATATCTACGATACGATCAGGGATTTCCTGGGTAAAGGCAAGTGAGGCCACCGCCATGGCTGGCCGGTGGATCGGGTTCCCACGGCGCGCGGCCCTCATACCGAGGGTCGCGCGTGATCCTATGGTGCTGAAAGACGCTGTGCCCGCCCTCGCCCCGCTGCCCGTGTCGCAGGCTCAGCAGGCGCGCCGCGCCGCCTGCTGGCGCGAACTGGCCCCCGCCCTGCTCCTCGGTCTGCTGGCCCTCGCGCTCACGGCCATCTACTACGCCAGCGCCTACCAGGCCCACGTCCGCGCCGATGACCGCATCCGCGACCTCTTCACCGGCTTCCAGTCCCTGGAAGGCGAAGCGCAGGGCATGCCCTATCGCTGGACGACAGGCGCCGGCACGGTGTGCCTGCCGGCGATGGGGCTTGCGCGCCCCCTGGCGGCCCTCGAACTCCGCCTCCTCGGTAGCGCCGTCACCGCGGGGAGCGCCGGGCGGGCCATTGACCGCGCCGATGTGCGCGTTGGCGCGTTGAGCCTGCCCCTCGCCATCGCCCCCGAGCACCGCGCCTACCACCTGCTGCTGCCGCCCGACCCGCAGGGGGGGCCGCTCTGCCTGACCCTCCTCAGCCCTACGGTGGATCCGTCTGGCAATGGCCGTGTCGTGGGAGTGGGGCTGCGTTCGGTGGCCGCGCGCCCGCTGGAGGGCGGCGCTCTGCCGCCGCCCGGCGCATTGCTGGTGAACCTGGGGTTGGCCGTGGGCGGCTACGGGCTGCTGCGCCGGCTTGCCGTGCCTCAAGCTGCCAGCCTGACGCTGGTTGCTGGCCTGGCCCTGGTTCTCGGCGCCGGCCTGATCGGCGGCGCGATCCGCCTGGCTCCGGATCTGCCCTACTGGAGCGCCTTCACCGCCGTGGCCCTCGGTCTGATCCTCGGCGCCCTGGCGGCTTACCAGTGGGCCGCGCCGCGCCTCATACTCTGGCAGCGCGAGACGCTGGGCACGCTGCTCATCCTGGCCCTGATCAGCTCGGGCTGGTACGTCCTGGCCCACCGCGAGGGCTATCTGTGGCCCTTCCCATTGATGGCCCGCGCCGGTAGCGCCTTCGGCTGGGGCGTGCTGCCCGCGGTGGTCCTTTTCGGCGCCTTCGCCGCGCTGATCCTCGCCTGGCTGCGCGCCCCACAACCACCCGCAGCCTGGCTGGTTATCACCGTGACGGCCCTGGCTGCCGCCCTGCTGCCCGTCACCCTCAAAGCCGGTCTGCGCGGCTACCCGTCACTGTTCCAGCACTTCGCCGAACAGACCGGTAGCTACATCCACGACGTGCCCCGCGTCGGCGCCGATCCGCTCGGCTTTTTGCGGGGCTACGTGGCCAGTATGCCCGATCTGGTGCTGCATAACCGGACCCACCCGCCCGGCAGCACGCTCTTCCTCTGGGGTGTCGAGCGTCTCTTCGGGCCGGGACCTGAGCCGGCGACCTGGGTGGTGGTCGCCTTGGCGGCCCTGGGGGTCTGGCCGACCTACCGGCTGACGGCGGCGCTGGCTGGCCAGCGGGCGGCGATCCTGGCGGCGGCGATCTACGCGCTGCTGCCGGCGTTTATGATCTACAGCGTCACCTCGATGGACGCGCTCTATGCCACGGTGCTGGCCTGGGCGATCTATGGCCTCTACCGCGCCCTGGTGATCCTCGAGCAGCCCGCGGCGTCGCTGGCGCCCCAGCTCCGCGCCGCCCTCATCGCAGGGGTCTGGATCGCCCTGGGCCTGCTGTTCAGCTTCACCACGCTCATGCTGGCGCTGGTCGTCCTGGCGCTGGTCGCGCGTCGCCTCGTCCTTGGCCCGCGGCGACCTGAAGACGCGCTGCGCTGGGCCGCGCTAGGCGGGGTGCTGGCCGGTGTCGTGCTGCTGCTGCTGGGCGCGCTGTGGCTCGCCACCGGCTACGACAGCCTGGCGGCATTCTTCAGCGGCGTGGCCAATAACCGCCTCGACGTTGCGGCCCGCGTGCCCCCCCTCGGCCTGTCGAGCTACCTCTACTTTCTGGCCGTCAACAGCATCGCCTATGCCTGGTTCCTCGGGCCATGGCTGCTCTACCGGCTTGGCCGCGATGGACAGGCCGGGATCGCGCGCACCCGGGCCGGCGTGGACCGGCCCGCCGATGCGCTCGCTCTCGGCCTCGTGGCCCTGCTGCTGGGGATGCTCTTCTCCGGCCTGTTCTACCGCGAGATCGAGCGCGTGTGGCTCTTCAGCCACATCCTGATTGCAGCGGTTCTCGCTGATGGTATCATGGAACAATACGACCGGCGCGGCAGCCTGGCGGCCCTGGCCTTGCTGGCACTCTTCGCCCACAGTGTCATCTTTCGCGCCGCCCTCCGCGTTTCCTGGTAGGAGAGACTATGAAAAGCACACGCCTTCCGCCCCAACTTGAAGCCGCCCGCGAGGAGATCGAGCGGATCGCTCGCGACTACGGCCTCGACTTCTTCCCCATTATCTACGAGGTGCTGGATTACCGCACCCTCTACGAGACCGCCGCCTTCGGCGGCTTCCCGACGCGCTACCCGCACTGGCGCTTCGGGATGGAGTTTGACCAACTGCTCAAGGGGCACGTCTGGGCCGGGAGCACCATCTACGAGATGGTCATCAACACCAATCCCTCCTACGCTTACCTGCTCGAAGGCAACGAAGACGTGACCCAGAAGATGGTCATGGCCCACGTCACCGGGCACGTGGACTTCTTCAAGCACAACATGTGGTTTGCCCACACCAACCGCAAGATGCTCGACACCATGGCCAACCACGCCACCCGCATCCAGCGGATCATTGACCGGATCGGGTATGACACCGTCGAAGATTTTATTGACACCTGCCTCTCGCTGGAGAACCTGATCGACTACCACTCGCCCTACATTCGCCGGCCCGAGGCCCAGAGTCTCAAACCGCTTGTGGGCGATGAAGAGCCGGAGGTGGTTGAAGGGTTGAAGGTTGAGCGCGAGTATATGCGCGAGTTTATCAACCCGCCCGAGTACCTCGAGGCCCAGCGCCAGAAACTGGAAGCTGAGCGTGCCCGGCAACGCCGCTTCCCCGAAAATCCCCAGAAGGACGTGCTGCTGTTCTTGATGAATTACGCGCCCCTGGAGCGCTGGCAGCACACGGTCCTCGAAATTGTGCGCGACGAGGCCTACTACTTTGCCCCGCAGGGGATGACCAAGATCCTCAACGAGGGCTGGGCCTCTTACTGGCACTCGACGATTATGACCCAGAAGGTCGCCTCGGCAGCCGAGATCATCTCCTTCGCCGACCTGCACTCGGGGGTGGTGGCGACCGGCGGCGGGCGCCTCAATCCCTACAAACTCGGCCTGGAGTTGCTCCGCGATATCGAGGACCGCTGGAACAAGGGCAAGTTTGGCAAAGAGTACGACGAGTGCGACGACATTGCCGCCAAACGCACCTGGGACCGACAGCTCGGCCTGGGGCGGCAGAAGATCTTCGAGGTTCGCCGGCTCTACAACGATGTCACGTTCATTGACGAGTTTCTGACGCCCGAGTTCGTGCTGGAGAACAAGCTCTTCACCTATCGCTATAATCGCGATACCGACGTGTACGAGATCGCCTCGCGGGAGTTCAAGGAGATCAAGGAGAAGTTGCTCTTCCGCCTCACCAACTTCGGCCAGCCGTTCATCTTCGTTGAGGATGGCAATTACAACAACCGCGGCGAGTTGTATTTGCGCCATCGCCACGAAGGCGTCGATCTCAAAATGGACTACGCCCGCGACACGATGCGTAACCTGTACAAGATCTGGACCCGTCCCGTCCATCTCGAGACGGTGATTGACGAAAAGAAACGCCTGCTCTCCTTCGATGGCAGCGATTTTACTGAACGGCGGATTGACTGAATAAGCGCCCCTGGTGGGCCGCCCGGCGGTGGCGCCGCGCCCCACCAGGACACATATGGGCCTTCCCGGGAGGGCGCAACCCTCCCATCTTCGTGATCTCGCGCCTTTGTGGCGCATACCCACCGCAGGCAATGACGGCCTCCATCGCCGAACTGCTCCGTGAGGCCACGGCCCGCCTCCAGGCAACCAGCCAGACCCCCCGGCTCGACGCCGAGTTGCTGCTGGCCCACGCCCTCAACTGGCCGCGGGCGCGGGTGCTCGCCGAGCGGCAGTATCATCCCTCGTCCGAGCAGGCGGCTACCTTTGCCGCACTGGTGGCGCGCCGCAGCCAGGGCGAACCGGTGGCCTACTTGATCGGGCGCCGCGAGTTCTACGGCCTGGACCTGGAGGTGACCCCCGCCACCCTGGTGCCCCGCCCCGAAACCGAGCTTCTGGTTGAACTGGCCCTGGCCGAGGCCCGGCGCCTGTTGCTCGCCAGAGGGCAGGTGACCGATTGGCCGGCGCTCACTCTTGCTGACATCGGCACCGGCAGCGGCGCCATCGCCGTTGCCCTGGCCACGCACCTGCCCGAAGCGCTGGTCTACGCCGTGGACCTCTCAGCCGAGGCCCTGGCAGTGGCCGGGCGCAACATCGCGCGGCACGGTCTCCAGGGGCGCGTGCGTCTGCTCCACGGCGACCTGCTCGCGCCCCTCCCCGAGCCGGTAGACCTGATCGTCAGTAACCCCCCCTACACCGTGTACGCAGAGATTGCCCCGGACGTGCGCGCCTACGAGCCGCGTCTGGCCCTCGACGGCGGGCCGAACGGCACCGCGGTCTACCGACGCCTGCTGGCTACCGTTCCTGCTGCCCTGCGTCCCCACGGCGCCCTGCTGCTGGAAATCGGGGCGTGGCAGGGTCATACGGTGGCCGAGCTGGTGCGGGCCGCCCTGCCAGACGCCGAGGTGCAGGTGCATCAGGACCTGGCCGGGCGCGACCGCGTGGTGGTGGCGCGGCGCGCAGGGCGTCAGGCTGCCGAACGACCGATCGGGGTGTAATCCGGCTGTCATCCCCTGCCGCTGGAATGTCAAGGCGCCTCGCGTATAATTAAAGTGAAAATCAGGGGAAACCCGGTTTCCCCTGATCGTTGGCCCCGGGTTTTGTGGGGGCGTTTCAAACAAGTTCTCAGGCGAACATAACCCGCGAATGGGAAGGTTGGGAGGGTACAACCCTCCCAAAATCATCCCTGTTGCACACCTGTGGCGTGCGGCATAGCGGCGCGAAATCCTGATCGGAACGTTTCCAACGCGAAGCTGAGGCGCGGAGGATCAGAGGGAGGGCCTGCTCTCGCTGAAAAGCTCTACCGCAAGTAGCGCCGCAAGCGCAGCGTGTCGTACCATTTCAGATTGTAGATTTCGGATTGCAGATTGCCGCGCAAGGCGTCCGGGTGGGCTTTGACGCAACGCTTGAAACTGGTATAAGCATGTAGAGATATTCGTGAGGGGGAGACAAGCGGTATGGCTGCACTCTTCGTCGCACTGGGCATTGCGATTATTACCCTCCTTGCCCTGTTGCTCTGGTTCGTTCCGCACCTGTTGCACCAGCAGGCAGTGCGCAATGCTACCGAAGCAGCAAGGCTTCGCGATATGCTGCTCGATATGCTCAACGAGCAGGAAGCCGTTGCGATGCGCCAGTCACAACTGAGCGCCTCGATCGCCTACTTCCAGGAGCAACTGGAACAGGTGATCAACGCGACTCAGGAGGAGGGCCGCGCAGGGCAGACACCCGCGCCTGATCCGGAAGCACTGCGTCAGATCGAGGAACGCATCAGCGCGATGCAAGCCCAGATCCAGCACTGGCTCGACACCCGCGCGCGGGCGCAGCGGCACGTGCAGGCGCAGGATAACGAAGCCTGGGCGCACCTGATGAGCCTGCTGGCGGCGATCCAGGAACGCGTCGGCCAGCTTTCGGTCGAGCGCGCCGGCCCCTCGAGCGGCCCCCAGGTACGGGAGTTGCTCGAGAATCTCGAGCAGGAACTGGAGCACCTGCGAGCCATTTCCAACGACATTGCGACGCTGCGCTGGCGGCTGCAGCGCTCCCTCGGCGGGCGCGAGGGGGGCAACTCTGGTCTGCGCATCCGGGCGGGTGGCAGCGCCGATTAATGGCGCGGAAGCATGTTCCCTCCCCCAGCGGGAGGGTGTGGGAGGGCGCAGCCCTCCCAAACATACGCCTGTTTTCATCTTGTCAGGGTGCGGCGCAGCCGCAAGAACCTCTCATAAGCAAATTCGGTCCGGTCGCTGCGTTATGATACATGCAAGAAACACATCCTGATATGAAGAACGCCGGACGGCGCGTCCTCGGTTCGCCTTCACTGCGGGTACAACGCCAATGAGCATTGTTGTTATTGACAACCAGATGGTTCACTACGAGGTCTTCGGTCGGGGTAGACCGGTGCTCTTTCTCCACGGCTGGCTCGGTAGCTGGCGCTACTGGTTCCCAACGATGGAAGTGGTTGCCGAACGCTTTCGCACCTATTCCTTCGATTTCTGGGGTTTTGGCGACTCGCGCCGCAAGCGCACTCGGGAGAGCATCCAGGCCTACTCCGAACAGGTTATTCGCTTTCTCGATGCTCTTGGCATTGACCAGGTGATGCTGGTCGGGCATTCGATGGGCGGCATGGTGGCTCTGAAGACAGCGATCAACCACCCCGAGCGCATCCGGCGCGTGGTGACGGTCGGTGCGCCGATTGATGGCGATTCGTTGTCGTGGCTGCTCAAACTGACTGACCGGCCCTTCCTTGCCGATGTGTTTGCCCATACCCCCTTCCTGCGGCGGTTCCTCTTCCGCTTCTTTCTCGGGCAGACCAACGATCCGGCGGTGCATGAGGTGATTGACGACAGCGTCAAATCAAGCGCCGATACCCTGCGCTACGCCGTCAGTTCGATGTGGCGCACTGATTTGCGCCCTGAGCTCCCGCGTCTGAGGGTGCCCGCGCTGGTCATCCACGGCGGGCGAGACGATATTGTCAATCCCAATCAGACCGAACTGTTCGCCAATGTGCCCATGGCCAGCATCTTCACGATGCCCCGCAGTCGCCACTTCCCCTTCCTCGACGAAGCTCCCACCTTCAATGAGGCGCTTCTGCATTTCCTGGAGTCGGACCCGGTCGCTCCGCCACAGGCTACGCCCCGTATCGCCCGCGAGGTGCGGTCGCTACCGGGGCACTGATGTGAACGTATGGGGAAAGCGGGTTTCCCCATACCCCTGCCTGTGGGAGCGGCAAGCCCTCCCAGGAAACAACCCGCCCGCGGGAGGGTTTGGGCGTAGAGACGCGGCGCCGCCGCGTCTCTACGCCCTCCCAAGAACAACCCATGTTCATCTCGTCGTTGTGCGGCGCAGCCGCATGGACGGCTGAGGTGAACATATGGGGAAACCGGGTTTCCCCACCTGCGGTGAGCCTGTCGAACCGCACCCCTGCCTGCGGAGAGGGTTGGAATACCCGGCAGGAAATCCGGCGGCAGGATCCCCACGCCCCTCCCTGCGGGGAAGGGTTGAGAGGGCGTAGCCCTCCCAACACCGTGCTGCCCGCGTGATCCTCGGGCCTTTGTGGACCATCCCGGAGCCAATGCAACGCCCGCCTCCGGCGGTGGAGCTGGGGGCTTGCCCCACCGACGTTGCAACGGTCCTGGCCCCATCCCGCTTCAGGACCGGCTCCCCACCCCGTCTGTGCTACAATAGGGTCGTGAAGCTACGGCTAACAGTTGAAGGCGTCGCCGCGCGTTATGGCGCGCGGCTGGTGTTCCACGACGTTTCGCTGGAAGTGCGAGGGGGCGAAGCGCTGGTGGTGAGCGGCCCCAACGGGAGCGGCAAGAGCACCTTCTTGCGGCTGCTGGCGGGTCTACAACGCCCCGACGCGGGCGTGATCGTTTACGAAGCGCCAGGAGGGGCCTGTACGCCGCGTGACGCCCTCCCCCTGATCGGCTGGGTTGCCCCGGATCTGATGCTGTACCGCGATCTGACCGCGCGCGAGAACCTGCGCTTCTTCGCGGCGGTGCGGGGGCTGCGTTGCGACGACCAGGCGCTCGACCTGTTACTCGAACAGGTCGGGCTGGGCGGGCGCGGCAATGATCGGCTGGCAACCTATTCCTCGGGCATGGCCCAGCGTCTCCGTTACGCTTATGCGTTGCTCCATCGCCCCCCCGTGCTGCTGCTCGATGAGCCGACGGTCACTCTCGATGAACGCGGCGCCGGTCTGGTTGATACGCTGATCGCCGCGCAGCGTCGCGCGGGGATGGTGGTTATTGCTACCAACGACCCGCGCGAATTACGCTACGCTGATCTGGTGCTGCGTCTGGGCGGCTGAAGGTGGCTCGTCAGGCTGGAGCAGACATGGACAGGGCAAAGGATACGGGCCCGGAGGCGCCCGCAGTTGAGAGGCCGGTGCGGACCGACGCAGCCATGCCGGCGCTGCTCGCTGCGGCCTGGGCGGTGTTTGTCAAGGATCTACGCATCGAGTTGCGCACCCGCTATGCCCTCAACGCGATGGTGCTGTTTGCCGCCTGCACGGCGCTTATGGTCAGCGTCGGCACCACCTTTATCGGGTTGCGTCGCACCGAAGAGGCCCTGCTGATACAGTCCTCGCTGCTATGGGCGGCCTTTCTCTTCGCCGCGATCACCGGCCTGTCGCGCGGCTTTGTGCAGGAAGAAGAGGCCCGCACGATGGCCGCCCTGCGTCTGGCCGCGCCGCCTGCGGCCGTCTACCTGGGCAAGTTCCTGCTCAATCTGGCCCTGCTGGCAGTGCTGGGGGCGATTACCAGCTTGCTGTTCATCGTGCTGGTGCGTGTGCAGGTGGGCAGCCCGCTGGCCTTCGTGGCGCTGATCGGAGCGGGCAGCCTCTGCCTGGCCGCCGCGACGACCATTCTGGCCGCGATCATCGCCAGGGCCAGCTTCAAGAGCGCCCTCTTTGCCGTCCTGGCCTTCCCCTTGCTGGTACCGCCGCTGATCATCGCCATCCAGGGCACCGCGCTGAGCCTGGAGAACGCCGGCCTCGGCCCGGCTCTCGGCGCCTTGCAGTTCCTTGTGGCGTACAGTGTGGCGACGTTCGTGGCGTCGTTGATGCTCTTTCGCTTTGTGTGGGAGGCGTAGCACGGGCGCCTGAGGTGAACATAGGCCATGTACGGGAGGGTTTGAGAGGGCGCAGTCCTCCCAGGAAACAACTCGCCAGCGGGGAGGGTTTGGGAGGGCGAAGCCCTCCCAAGAACAATAATATTCCGGCGTTGTGCGGCGCAGCCGCATGGAGGACTGAAGTGAACATATGGGGAAACCGGGTTTCCCCACGCCCCTGCCTGAGAGGAGAGTTTGGGAGGGCGCAGCCCTGTTCATGCTGGTGTTGCGCGGCGTAGCCGCATGGACGGCTGAGGCGCAAAGAGGGGAAACCTGGTTTGCTCTGAGCCCACGTCCATAGCCGGCCGATCTCGGAGCATGTGATGAATCTCCCATCGGCCTGGAAGACTTCGTGATACAATGAGCGAGCAATTATACCTCATCGGCTAGAAGCATCGTGATGCTTACCATCCTCTCATTCTCTAAAAGCACATGCTGTAGTATGATACGCATATCATGGCGCGCCTCCACGGGGGGCCTGGAAAGGTGATGGCGGTGACAGAGCGTCTGGGCCAGATCGGCAAACTGCTGATCGGCGTCTGGATCGCCGGCATCGCTGTGGCGATGTTCCTGGTGATTCCGCAGTACGAAGGCCTCGGCAACGCCGGACGGATCATAATCATGCACGTGCCCACGGCGTGGGTGAGCGTCCTGGCCTTCGCGGTGTCGGCGCTGTTCAGCGGGCTGTACCTGTGGAAGCGCCGTCCCGCGCATGACCACTACGCCCTGGCGGCGGCGGAGAGCGGCTTTTTGTTCACGGCGCTGGCCACCGTGACGGGCATGATCTTCTCCCAGGTGGTCTGGGGGATTTACTGGAACTGGGACCCGCGGCAGACGTCGATCTTCGTGCTGCTGCTGATCTACGCGGCGCTCTTTGCCCTGCGCTCGGCGATTGACGACCCGGCGCGCCGCCGTCAGCTCAGCGCGGTGTACTCGCTCTTCGCCTTTGTGACGGTTCCGTTTCTGGTCTTTGTGGCCCCCCGGATCGCCGATAGCACCCTGCACCCCAACTGCGCCTTTATCCAGGGCAGCAAATGTGATGGGATCACCCTCGAGGTGGGCACGATCGGGCTGCTGGGGGATCGCAAGGTGCAACTGCTGGCGCTGGAGCGCCAGGGTGATGTGGTGACTGCCGCAGTGAAGGTAAGCGAACCCGGCCTGACCAGTGAGACCGTCCTGCGCCCGAGCTTCGATCTGGCCGCCGGAGAAATGGTCGCTCGCCCGGAGTTCCCCGGTCTTCGCTATCAGCTTGGCCTGGAGGCAGTTGATCTACGGGCCAATACAGCGCTGTTGAACATCGAGGCGCCGGGTACCGGCCTGCTGGAGAACCGGCGAACACTGTTTACCTTCCTGGCGGCCATTGGCGGCTTTACGGCGTTGTTCTTCTGGCTGCTCACACTGCGCGCGACGTTGCTCGATGTGCAGTGGGCCCTGGCCCAGCGCGAGGGGTCTCGGTTATGAATAGTCTACTTGAAGCGGGCACGGCGATCTATGTGGCCATGGCCGTGGCCCTGTCGGTGTGGATCGGCATCTTCGTGTACCTCTGGCGGATCGACACGCAGGCGCGGGCCCTGAAGCGCGAATTACAACGCGAGCGCGAGCAGTGGCCCCGGGGCGAGGGTGACGCGCCGCCCCGCGCCAGTGTCACGCGGGTGAGCCAGGCGGAGGGCGAGCCGGTCGAACGGTCGAGTCGGGAGTAACATGCGGAGCGCGGCGCTCTGCCGGTGTGGAAAGTATGCCTATGGCGACCGCAACTTCAGTCTCGCGGCGCGGGATGCCGATCAGGCCCCTGCACATTGTGGGCCTCGGTATTATCCTGATCGCCGTTGTGTACGGGATCTTCGGCTTCCAGAGCGGCTTCCGCTCGTATACGCAGAGTGTGGACGAGGCGATCGCCGCGACACGGAGCGTGCAACTGGCCGGTTTTCTCGGCAGCACCGGCGAGTATGACGCGGCGGGCCGCTTTACGTTTCTGCTCCAGGATGAGCGGGGGAAGATGATCAAGGTCATCTCTGATGACCCCCGCCCGGCCAACTTCGAACAGGCGATCAGCATTGTTGCCATCGGCCGCTACGATTCGACCGAGGGCGCCTTTATGGCTGACGATCTGCTGGTGAAGTGCCCGTCGAAGTACCAGGAGCAGATGAACCGCTAAGGTATTGCGGGCAGGACGCCCGCGCACCCGGGGTGGCGCCTTACTCCAGGTGTGAACAGGTACCCGACGCTCGGGAAAACCCGGTTGCCCCACCCCCCCCCGGCCCGACGTGAACCTAGCCCGCCCGCGGGAGGGTTGGGGAGGGCGCAGCCCTCCCAGGAAACAACCCACCAGCGGGGAGGGTTGGGGTTGGGGAGGGTGCAGCCCTTCAACGGGTTTCACCGGCTCTGGAAAGGGCTTCCCGGGACGCAAAGGGGAAATGGGCCAACGAATGGGAAACGAATAAACGAATGCGCAAGGTGTGCCTGCCTCTGAGGTGAACATAGCCCACCCGCGGGAGGGTCTGGGAGGGCGTAGCCCTCCCAGGAACAACTATTTTCATTCTGGCGTTGTGCGGCGCAGCCGCATAGCCGGCTGCCCTGGTGGAGCCTGGATCGGGAAGCATTGAACGGAGTTCCGTTACTAGAAAGCGCCTCATGTACCTCCTTGGCACGTTTCTGATCGTCACCGCGATTGCGATGGCGCTGCTGGCCGTCGGCAGTTACGCCGTGGTGCCCCGCGGCAATCGGTCCGCCCTGTACTACGGGCGCTTTGGCGTCTATGCCACCCTCGGGGCCGTGCTGATGACCTGGACGCTGCTGATCAGTCTCTTCCTGGCTCGACGCTTCGATATCGAGTACGTCAATAACTACAGTTCCCGCGATCTGGACTTCTTCTTCAGCATCGCGGCGAGTTGGGCCGGGCAACCCGGCAGCTTCTTGATCTGGGTGCTGTGGGGCAGTATCGCCGCAACTGTGCTGGTGCGTCGCACCCGCCACTTCGAGCCCTATGTGCTCGCCGTGGTCATGTTTGTGCAGGCGGTGCTCCTGGTCTTCGTCCTGGCGCTCAATCCGTTTAAGCCGCTGCTCGACCCCTCCACCAACCTGCCCCTGGCCCCCACCGACGGACGCGGCCTGAACCCGCTGCTGCACAACTTCTGGATGATCATCCATCCGCCGGTGCTCTTCGTTGGTTATGCCCTGAGTACCGTGCCCTTCGCCTTTGGCGTCAGCGGGCTGATCCGCCGCGACTACGATACCTGGGTGACCCGCGCGCTGCCGTGGACCATCGCTGCCTGGGCCTTCCTGGGGCTGGCGCTGTTACTCGGCGGCTACTGGGCCTACGAAACCCTGGGCTGGGGCGGCTACTGGGGTTGGGACCCGGTGGAGAACTCCTCGCTGGTGCCCTGGCTCATCCTGACGGCATTGATGCACGGTATGGTGTTGCAGCGCTCGCAGGGCGCTCTGCGGAAAACCAATCTGCTTCTGGCGCTGGCGCTCTACCCGCTGGTCTTCTATGCTACCTTCCTCACGCGCAGCGGGGTCTACGCGAACTTTTCGGTGCATTCCTTTGTGGCCGAGGGGATCTTCGAGGGCCTGGTGGCCTTCCTGCTGCTGCTCACCTTCGGGGCGATCGGGGTGCTGGTCTGGCGCTGGCGCGACATCCCCTCGCGCCCGTTGAGCGATAAGTTCTTCTCCCGCGATAGTTTCTTCGTGCTGGCGATGCTGTCGCTGGCGGTGATTGCGCTCCTGGTGGGCATCGGCACCTCGATGCCGGTGATCTCGGCCATTCCGGGCGTCGGTCACACCCTCCAGGGCTGGATGGGTTCGGTGTTTGAGCTTGATGATGGGACGCTGATGAACCCCCAGGCCCGGCCCTTCGAAGATGGGCGCTTTAGCCTGGCCCCCAGCTTCTATCAGCAGACGACCCCGCCCCTGGGGGTGGTGATTGTGGTCCTGATGACCATCGGGCCGCTGCTGGGCTGGCGCGACACGAATATGCGCCATCTGCTGCGGGCGCTGCGCTGGCCTGCCGTGGCGGCGGTGGCGGCCACCATCGCGGCGATGCTTATCAGTGTGCGCGATCCGCTGGCGCTCTTCTACGTAGCCGGCGGGACCTTTGCCGTGGGCACCAATCTGGTGATGATCGCCCGCACGCTCAAAGGCGGCTGGTTGCGCATCGGCGGCTATCTGGCCCACGTCGGCTTTGCCGTCATGCTCATCGGCGTGGTCGCCTCCAGCGCCTATGCTACCCCCGAGACGCGCCTGACCCTGGCTCCCGGCGAGAGCGCGAAGCTCTTCGGCTATGAGTTTATCTTCAATGGCTACAAACTCGATGAACAGCAGCACGGCGTGCTCGACTTCACGGTGAGCGATGGCCGGACTTCGTTCAGCGCGCGGCCCTACCTCTACGAGAACCAGCGCATGGGCGCAACGATGACCACGCCATCCATTCATAGCTTCTTCTGGCACGACCTCTACATTTCTCCTGCCGGCTACGACCCCGAGCGAGATGAGGCCCGTCCCGTCCTGAGCCAGAATGACTCGGCAACGATGGGGCCGTACACGCTTACCTTCCTCGGCTTCAATATTGACCGCGAGGCCATGATGTCAGGAAGCGGCGACCTGCGGGTAGGCGCGCGGGTCAAGGTGCTCTATGAAGGTGTGGAGAGCGAGGTAGAGCCGTATGTGCGGGTGGTGACCGACCCGAACAGCGGCCAGCAACAGCTTGAGTACGTGTCGGTAGCGCTGCCCGGCGCCGAGGGACGGCAGCTTACCCTGGTGTCGCTCGATCCCAACACGCGGCGCGTGCTGTTGCAGGGCAGCGGCCCTGGCCTCGACGATTTGCCGGTCGTGCCGGCCAGGGGCGTGATTGCGGTGAGTGTCAAACCGCTGGTGGTGCTGGTCTGGGTTGGCGTCACCGTGGGTATTCTGGGCGGGTTCATCGCCCTGGTTCGCCGCTACCTGGAGAGCCGGGCCACGCTGGCGGGCCTGCGCGCGCGTCTGCCCAGGGGCCTGCCGGCGTTCGGGCTGCGCGCAAGCTCGCGCGGCGCGGGACGCTGAAGGGCCATCTGCGCCGTGGCGAGCGCCAGACGCGCTTCCTGGGAGGGCATTGCCCTCCCAGCCTCTTCCTCCCGCCCTGGTGTGCTTCCAGGTAACCTGTTCGGCCATGAGCGCAACGGCGACCGCGCCCGGATGCGTCACGCCCGATGCGCAATCGCACATCTGCAATCTGCAATCGCACTCGCTGCCGGTGGGTAGCGCAGTGGTGCAAGCTCACCGTTGCCTGGTCGGCTGCTCGCGGCTCGTCCAAAATCGAACATGGTATTCACGCCCCGCCCTTCCCCCGCCTCATAACCCGACTGAGTGATCCGGGCCATGCAAGACTACTACGAGACCCTGCAGGTACATCCCCGCGCCGATGAAGAAACGATCCAGGCGGCCTACGCGCGCCTGCGCGAGCGGTACGATCCGGCCCGCCTCGAAGGCAGCGCCGAGGAACTCCAGGAACTGGCCCGGCGCCGCCGTGACGAGATCGAGCGCGCCTACCTCGTCCTGAGCGATCCGGAACGGCGGCAGCGCTACGACCAGGAGCTGGCTGCCCGCCAGGCGGCGCTGGCCGAGGAGCGCGCGCTAGCGAGCGAAGACGAGCTCGACTACCGCCCTCTGCCCCCTGCGCGTGGACAGGAGCGGCCACCGGGCTTCAACGCCCAGCCGACGCTGCGCGTGGGCAGCCCGTCTCCCAGGAGCGGCCGACGGACCCGCCAGAGCGCGCTCCCGGTCTGGTTGGCCCCGACGCTGATCGTCGCCGTGGCGGTCTTTGCAATCGTGCTGGTCACCCTGGTGACGACGGTCTACGGCTTGCCCCCAACCGCCGCTCCGGTGGGCGGGCCGCAGCAACCGGCTACAGGCGAGCCGGTGAGCGCCGCGGCGCCCACACCCGATATGGCGGCGATCATCAACCAGTTTGAAGGCCAGATCGTGGCGGCGCGGCAGGTGGCTCAGCGCGTTCCGGAGAACCCCAATGCCTGGATCGAACTGGGCAACGCCCTGTACGACAGCGTGGTAGTGGTGCGCGAACGGTTAGCGAGCGGCGATCAGAACCTGCAGAGCATCTACATCGAACGGCTGCCGCGCTGGCTCGAAGCGGCGGACGCCTACCGAAAAGCGACCGAACTGGCGCCCGGCGACCCGGTTGCCCGGGCGGACCTGGCGGCAAGTCTGTGCTTCTATGGCAAAGATACCAATGATCAGAGCTATGTGCGCGAAGGGCTGGCCGAAGCCGAACGCGCCCTGCGCGCCGACCCCGAGGCAGGGCGCGCCCTGCTGAGCAAGGGCCTCTGCCTGGCTTTCAGCGACCCGCCGCAGGTCGCCCAGGCCCTGGAGCACTGGCAGCAGTTGATCGTGCTGCCCGGCGCGGAACCGGGGCTGGTTCTACAGGCGCGCCAGTTGGTGGCTGAGTATTCGCGCTGAGGTGAACATACGGGGAAACCGGGTTTCCCCATCCCCCTGCCTATGGGGCGCCAGCCGCCCCCAACCGCGGTTGGGAAATGGGGAACCCAGCTTTGCCCATACCCCTGCCGGAAGGGAAGATTTGGGAAGGCGAAGCCCGGCCACGTCCCCGCTGAGGCCAGGGATGGTAGGGACACCGGGCTTGCCCACGCACGCCCCTGCACGAGAGGAGGGGCGTAGCAGTGGCGCGCCCTCCGGGTCGCCGCGCCCCTTCGGGCGATTGGGTTGGCGTGAACCGCGCCTTAACTTTTAACCATTATTAACTCAAAAAGTTAAAACCTGTGCTACAATACGAACGATTGAGAGAACGCAGCCATGTCCACGCTCTACGCGCTCCTGGGCGTTGAACCCGACGCGAGCCAGGAAGCGATTGAACGAGCCTACGCTCAACAGCGGGCGCGCTACGCCCCGGAGCGAGTGGCCGAACTTGACCCGGAGCTGCAACGGGTGGCAGCCGAGCGCAGCGCGGAGCTTGAGCGCGCCTACCGCGTCCTGGCCGATCCGGAGCGGCGCCGTCAGTACGACAGCAGCCTGAAGGCCGCAAAGGCGCCCGGAAAGGCGCCGCAGCGCGGGCTCACGCCCCGCGAGCGCAGGTTCGCCATTGCCGGCGCGCTGGTTGCTGTGGCGCTGATCGCCCTGTTCTGGGTGCTGACCGGTCAGAACGTCGCGCCACAGGGCCAGGCGATGAGCGAGATGAACCGACCGGCGCCGCTGTTCGTGGCGCCGACCCTCGATGGCGGCACGGTGCGCCTGGAAGACTATCGCGGGCAGGTGGTGCTGCTGAACTTCTGGGGCACCTGGTGCGAGCCGTGCAAGCGCGAACTGCCCGCGCTGCAAGCCGCCCATGAGCAACTGAGTCGTGACGGGCTTGCCGTCATCGGCATCAATCTGACCGATGACGAGAAGCTCCAGGGCCGCAGCGAGGCCCAGATTCAAGCCTTTTTGAACCAGTTCGGTGTAACGTACCCTATCGCGCTGGATCTGGAGGGTTCGATTACCAACGATTACCGGGTGTTTCCATTGCCCACCAGTTTCTTTATTGACCCGGAGGGTACCATTCGCTATGTGCATATCGGTGAGCTGACCCTCGCCGATGTGCAGGCTACACTCATCCGGATGCGCGGCGAAACGGCAGGCCGTTCGCCGACATGAGCACGAGGCGAGGGAAATGGATCAGCGCACCATTCTGGTAGTTGATGATGATGACGGTCTCCGCGAGCTGATTCGTATTAATCTGGAGTATGAGGGCTACGCCGTCATCCAGGCAGCCAATGGCGTCGAGTGTGTGCAGAGTGTGCGCGAACAGCGGCCCGATATGGTCATTCTCGACGTGATGATGCCTGAGATGGATGGGCTGGAGGCCTGCGTCAAGGTGCGCGAGTTCTCGCAGGTGCCTATCCTTATGCTCACGGCCAAGACCCAGAGCGAAGATGTGATCACCGGGCTGGATCGGGGCGCCGACGATTACCTGGCCAAGCCCTTCAATATGGAAGAACTCTCGGCGCGGATCCGCGCCCTGCTGCGCCGCGTGCCACCTGCTAATCGGCCCCTCAGCGCCGGCGAAGGGCAGGTGAGCATTGACCAGCAGAAGCGCGAGGTGTGGGTGCGCGGCGAACTGGTGGATCTGACGCCCATTGAGTATAAGTTGCTGATCGTTCTCGCCGAGAAGGTGGGCAAGGTCGTTGAGCACGATACCTTGCTGCGGGCGGTGTGGGGCCAGGAGTACACCAGAGATAACAACGATTACCTCAAGGTCTATATCTGGCACCTGCGGCGCAAGATCGAAGAGGATCCCCGCAACCCCAAGATCCTGACTACCGAATGGGGCGTTGGGTACCGGCTCGTGCCGTAGTTGACAGCCCTTCTGCTGCGTGCTATACTCATGGCCGCAGCGCGGGCGTAGCTCAGTTGGTAGAGCGCTACCCTCCCAAGGTTGAGGTCGCGAGTTCGAGTCTCGTCGCCCGCTCCATTCCAGTGATGTACCTGTCGAGCCGTTGCCTCGCAACGGCTCTCGTGTTGCAGAGGACCGGAGCCAGCCGGTTCCCCCGGCCATTCTCCAGGAGCGCGTGCAGACGGGCGGCAAGCCCTCCCCACCGGGAGGGTGTGGGAGGGCTACGCCCTCCCAGGAAACAACCCGCCAGCGGGAGGGTGTGGGAGGGCTACGCCCTCCCAGGAAACAACCCGCCCGCGGGGAGGGTGTGGGAGGGCTACGCCCTCCCAGGAATAATTATTTTCATTCCGGCGTTGTGCGCCATGCGCATGACCGTCTGAGGTGGAAAAGAAATGCACACCAGGCATCGTGACGCGCAGGGCCAGCCGAAGTACACCAACCGCCTGATCCACGCCGCCAGTCCATACCTGTTGCAGCACGCTCACAACCCGGTGGATTGGTATGAATGGAGCGAGGAGGCTCTCGAGCGCGCCCGGCGCGAGGATAAGCCCATTCTGGTGAGCATCGGCTACGCCGCGTGCCACTGGTGCCACGTGATGGCGCACGAGAGCTTCGATGACGAGGCTACTGCCGCTATCCAGAACGAACTGTTTGTCAACATCAAGGTTGATCGCGAGGAGCGGCCTGATCTCGATAGCCTGTACATGGCCGCCGTCCAGGCGATGACCGGCCAGGGCGGCTGGCCCCTGAACGTCTTCTGTCTGCCCGATGGCACGCCCTTCTACGGTGGCACGTACTTCCCGCCCGATGAGAAGGCCGCCTGCTACCGCGCGTCCAGTTGGAAACAGGTGCTCGAGCGGGTAGCCCAGGTCTACCGCACCCGCCGCGACGAACTGGTGGCCCAGGGCGCGGATCTGGTGAACCACATCAGCCGCCTTGCCAGCGCCGGCGCCAGCGAGAGCGCCGCCCTGCCTGATGGGGGCGCGCTGCTCCAGGGCGCGGTTGCCGCTCTGAGCCGGCAGTTTGACCGGCAGGCGGGCGGCTTTGGCGGGGCGCCGAAGTTCCCCCAGGCCAATGTGCTCGAAGCCCTGCTGCGCGCCCATCTCCGAGGGGTGCCCGAGGCTCTGCCGATGCTGGAGTTGACCCTGCAGAAGATGGCGCGAGGCGGGATCTACGACCAGCTTGGCGGTGGTTTCCATCGCTACAGCGTTGATGCCCGCTGGCTGGTGCCGCACTTCGAGAAAATGCTCTACGACAACGCCCTGCTCGCCCGCATCTACCTGGCGGCTTTTCAGGTGACCGGGGCGCCCCTCTATCGCCAGATCGCCGTTGAGACGCTTGGGTATATGGTGCGCGATCTGCGCCATCCCGAAGGCGGGTTCTTCAGCAGCGAAGACGCCGACAGCTTGCCCTATCCTGGCGCCCCGCACGCTGAGGAGGGCGCGTTTTATGTCTGGACGCCCGATGAGGTGCGCGAGCAGTTGGGCGAAGACGCGGCGCTGTTCTGCCACCTGTACGATATCAGCCGCCTGGGGAACTTCGAGGGCAAGAACGTTCTCAACCTGCCCCGCGAGCCTGGCGATGTGGCCCGCGTGACCGGGGCGCCAGGCGAACGGCTGGAGCAGGTGGCCCGGGAGGGCCGGGAGCGGCTCTTCACAGCGCGGGCGCGACGCCCGCGGCCCTTCCGCGATGAAAAAATCATCACCAGTTGGAACGGCATGGCCCTGCGGGCTTTTGCCGAAGCCGCCGTTCCCCTCGGCGCCGATGGGTACCTGGAGGTTGCGCGAGGTTGCGCGCAGTTTCTGCTCACTCGCCTGCGCCGCGACGACGGGCGCCTGTTGCGCTCGTGGAAGGATGGCCGCAGCGGTCCGCCGGCCTTTCTGGAGGACTATGCCCTGCTGGTTGATGGCCTGCTGGCCCTGCACGCCGCCGATGGCGACCCGCGCTGGCTCGCCGAGAGCTTCGCGCTCGCCGAGGTGATGGTCGATCTGTTCTGGGACGACGCCATCGCCGGCTTCTACGACACGGCGCGCGACCACCAGGCCCTGGTGGTGCGCCCGCGCGATGTTGGCGACAACGCCACACCGGCCGGCGCCTCGGTGGCTGCCGAGGTGCTGCTGCGCCTGGCAGCCCTGGCCGGGCGCGATGACTACCGCCAGCGGGCCGAGGCGGTGATCGTCGGGCAGGCGGGGATGCTGACCCGCTTCCCTGCCGGCTTCGGGCGGCTGCTCTGCGCGGCTGACCTGGCTACCGCGCCGGTCAGGGAGGTCGTGATTGCCGGCGAACCGCGGGCTGCGGATACGCGGGCGCTGCTGGAAGTGACACTCGGGCCCTACCGGCCCCACATCGTGGTGGCGCGCATCCGCCCCGGCGACGGCGACGCCGCGGCCCTGACGCCGCTGCTGGCCCAACGCGATGCTATCAATGGCGCGGCAACCGCCTATGTCTGCGCCGGCTTTGTGTGCCAGCTCCCGGTGCAGACCTCGGAGGCGCTGGCGGAGCAGTTGCGCTGATGGCCGGCCATGCCACCGCGCCCCCTGACCGGCGCTGCCTGCCTCCTTGCGCCACAGCCAATGCACTTTCTCCACATCAATCAACTCTACACCCGCGCCTCGGGGGCCTCGCGCTACTTCATCGAGATCGGCGAGCGGCTGGCAAAGGAAGGCCACCGCGTGACGGTATTGAGCACCGACGCGCTCGATCTGGAGCACTTCTGGGCCCCCGGCAAAGCCACGCTGGCCGAACGTGAAGCCGAGTACGGCGGAGTGCGCGTGCTGCGCTTCCCGGTGCGCCGCCTGCCCGGCCCGGCGCTGCTCTACCCCATCCTGCGCCGGCTGATGGTGGAGATCGGGAGACTTGGCCGGCCCACGGTTCCCCTGCTGCGGCGCATGGCCACCCTGACCCCACGCCTGCCAGACCTGGAACGCTACCTGGCCAGCGCCCCCGAACTTGCCGACGTGGCCCTCGTCCACACCACCAACATCACCCTGGACTTCGCGATCCTGCCGGTGGCGCGCTGGGCGCGGCAGCGCGGCGTTCCCCACCTCTGCACGCCTTTCGTCCACCTTGGCGAGCCGAACAACCGGCAGATCGTGCGCTACTACAGCATGCCCCACCAGTTGGACCTGCTGCGCGCGAGTGATGGCGTGGCGACCATGACTGGCCTGGAACGCGACTTCCTGGTGCGGCAGGGCGTCGCGGCGGAGCGGGTGCGCGTGGTTGGGGCGGGGGTCGATCCGGCGGAAGTGGCCGGGGGCGACGGAGCGCGGTTCCGGGCGGCCCACGCGATTAAGGGGCCGATGGTGTTGAGCCTGGGCGCGGCGGCCTTCGACAAGGGCACGCTGCACGTGCTGGAGGCGTTGCGCCGGCTATGGGCCACCGGCCAGGAGATCACCTGGGTTCAGTGCGGCCCGCTGTTGAGCCACTTCGAGGACCACTACCGCGGCCTGCCTGCCGACGAGCGCGCCCGCACGCGCGTGCTGGGCTACGTGAGCGACGCGGTGCGGCGCGATGCCCTGGCGGCTGCCGATGTCTACGCGCAGCCCTCGCGCACTGACAGCTTCGGGATCGCCTATCTGGAGGCGTGGTGCTACCAGGTGCCGGTGATCGGCGCGCGCGCGGGTGGTGTGCCCGCAGTGATTGACGATGGCATCAACGGGCTGCTGGTACCCTTTGGCGACACTGCAGCCCTTGCCGAGGCCATCGCCCGGTTGATCCATGACCGGGCCACGGCACGGGCACTGGGCGCCGCGGGTCAGGCCAAAGTGCTCCGCACGTACACCTGGGACGCCGCCTACACACGCGCGCGCCAGTTCTACTTCGATCTCCTGGGCCAGTGTTTGCACAAAGGTGCGTGTTCACATGTGGGGTAAGGCGTCACCCCGGGAGCGCGGGCGTCCCGCCCGCAAGGGTCTGGATGCGGGCAAGATGCCCGCGCTCCCAGGAGAAGTGTGAACATGTACGCACAAAGAATAACGCTTCCCTCATCTCAGACAACGCCTTTGTCAGAGCCTTTTCATAAGCGCATGGTACCGTTGCTCTCGCGATGGGGGATGATTTGTGGCAGTGAGCACCGCGTCGGGGCCGGCGCGCAACGACAATGTACCTGGCATCCCAGAATCCCCCTTGCCGCGTGCCGGAGGTGGGCACTGCCACAGATCTTAGTCGTCCGTGCGGCTGCGCCGCACAACGCCAGAAATAGTTGTTCCTGGGAGGGCTGCGCCCTCCCAAACCCTCCCTGTGGTTGACGTGCGAGGGCTGCGCCCTCCCAAACCCTCCCCTCAGGGAGGAGCGTGAGGAAGCCCGGTTTCCCCCCCGCATAGCCTTTCTCAAACCATGTCTCAGTCGCAGAGACCCGGGAGACGGACAAACCGTCGGCCTCGCTGTGTTAAGAGAGCATTACCGTTTCACCCTTGAATCGCCGTCTGCGGCGTAGTACAATTTCAGAGAAGAAGTATTTTGTTCCCACGCCGACAGGCCAGTGATGCCAGGCTTTATCGGTCTGTCGGCACAGGTGGCCTGACGCAACACGGAGCCGTGTTGCGATGCGGCAGGAAGTGGCAAGCGATGGAGCTACACCGCGCCAACACTTCAATCCGCACGATCTGGTGACAGTTGTCGAAGCCCTCGGCCCCGGTGTGCCCGAGGGCTTTGGTGTTCTGACGACACGGGCGCAGCCGCGCCCCCGTACCGAACCGATGGAGGACCACGATGGAACTGACTGTTAAGACCCGCAATGGTAAGATCACCGAGCGCCAACGCCAGCACATTGACGAGAAACTGAGCAAGCTCGCGCGCTACATGGACGGGATCACCAGCGCTACCGTCGAGGTCCACACAGAAATGCAGCGAAACGCCGGAGAAATGCACCGGGTACAGGTTACCCTGGTGGGCGAGCACGGGGTCTACCTCCGCGCCGAGGAGCAGGCGCCTGACCTGTACGCCGCAGTTGATGCGGTGCAGGAAGTGCTTCAGCGGCAGATCACGCGCTACAAGGAGAAGTACTGGCGGCGGGGGCGACCCCGTCGGCCAGTTGAGCCGGTAGTTGAACCGGTTGTCGAGGCCGAGCCGGTGGTGGCCGTGGCCGAGCCGGAGGTCGTTGCAGCCGAGGAGCCGCCTGCGCCGGCAGTGATCCGCACCAAGCAGTTCAAGCTCCGCCCGATGTTCACCGAGGATGCCATTGAGCAGATGGAACTGCTGGGCCACAACTTCTTTGTCTTCCAGGACGCCGAAACCATGCGCATCTGTGTGCTCTACCGCCGCCGCGATGGGGCGTACGGGGTGATCGTTCCCGAAACCGCCTGACCTTAACGTGGGGAACCCGGAGTTCCCCACGCCCCTGCCCGCCCGGGCGCTACGCTCTCCAGCATCAGTCGGGCGCCATTCCCCAGGCCGCACAACGCCACAATGAAGAGCGATCTTTCTGGGAGGGCGCAGCCCTCCCAACCCTCCCGGCGCACGGGCTTTGTTCACCCTGGCGCGATTGCTGATTGCAGATTGGCGATCGTAGATTGGGTGTGGCGCATCTGGACGCGGTCGCCCACGACCGAAACAAATAAAACGAAGCCCTGTAACTGCATACGCGAGGGAGCAGGATAGAACAGTACCATTGGGGCATAGGAGCTGGCGCGATCAGCGTGGTATGCTCACAGCGTTAGAGGAGCATTCTTAACCCGCTTTTCACCAAAACCTATGCAGCACACCACCGCTCGTACCCTCATCGCTGCCGCGGTCGTTCTTGCCCTCCTGGTAAGTACCCTCCTGACCCCCGGCATATTCGCTCAGACGGAAGCCTACGCTTACACCGAGTCGTCCACGCACGTCGAACTGCCCCCAGAGGCGCAGCTTGCCACCCAGGCGGACGTTGCTGCCGCGCTGCGGGTGTACGTCCCTGTCATCAGGGTAGCCGGCAGTTCTCAGTCTTCAGTCAATGAAAGCATTTCTGACCAGGTGCTGGCGTTGCTGAATGCCGAACGCGCTCGCGCTGGCTGCCAGCCGCTGCGCCTCGACTCGCGGCTGATGCGCGCGGCGCAGCAGCACAGCGAAGATATGGCGATGAACAACTTCTTTGGCCATACCGGCAGTAACGGATCGACCCTGGCGCAGCGAGCCGACGCCGCGGGTTACACCTGGTCGGCCCTTGCCGAAAACGTTGCTGCTGGCTACGCCACGCCGGAAGCGGTAATGGCGGGATGGATGCGTAGCGATGGTCATCGCCAGAACATCCTGAACTGCCGGTATGTCCACGTCGGGATCGGCTACGTCTACCAGGCCGACGACGCGCCGCTGCCCGGCGGGCAATATACGTATTACCACTACTGGACCCAGGTGTTCGGCGCGCCGCGGTAGCATGGGGCTGAGGTGAAAATAGCCCGCCCGCGGGAGGGTTTGGGAGGGCGCAGCCCTTCAACGGGTTTCACCTGCTCTGCGATAGGCTTCCTGGGACGCCGAGGGGAAATGGGCCAACGAATGGGAAACGAATAAACGAATGCGAGCGGCGTGTCTGACCCTGAGGTGAAAATAGCCCGCCCGGGGGAGGGTTTGGGAGGGTGTCGTGTCCGGCGGGGGCGGCCCCTTTGCGTTACCGTGTAGAACGTCCGTCAACCCATGCCCCCTTGTCCGGCGGCCGATTTCCCATCAGCATGATCCTCGGAAGGAGGGCCATGCTGATGGGCCAACCAACGAGTCATGCGATGCGCGTTGCAATGGTGAAACGTCACGAGGCCGGTGAGACCCTGGCACAGATTGCCACATCGCTGCAGCTGAGCGCGTACACCGTGCGCACCTACTGGCGCCGGCACCGAAAGCACGGCTGGACGGCCATTCAGCCGCCGCGCACCGGCCCACCCGGTACGGGTCCGTTGGGCCAGGCCCATCCGCGGGTCAAGTACGTCCTGCTCCGACTGAAGCGCCAGCATCCCGGGTGGGGCGTCGATAAGCTGCGCTTGGAACTGACCCGTCGTCCGAGCCTGCAGGGCATCCCCATTCCGCAGCGCAGCGCCCTGGCAGCCTACCTGGCCGGCTTTCGCGCGCGCCTGTATCGCCCGCGTCGCCGCCCCACACGGCGCCCACCCGACCCCGCGCGACCGGTGGCGACCCAGCCCCATCAGGGCTGGCAGATCGATGTTAAGGGTGACGAGCCAGTCCTGGGCATCGGGCGCGTGGCCCCGCTCATGGTCTGCGATACTGCCAGCGGCGCGCCCCTGGCAGGGATCATCCATACGGTGCGCGCTCGTGGGAACCAGCAGGGCTTGACCGCGCGCGTCATCCAATCCAGGCCGATCTGCGCGCGGTCTTTACCCACTGGGGCCTGCCCGATGTCCTGCAGATGGATAACGACAGCCGGTTCATTGGCAGCACGCGGCGCGAATGGCCTGGCGTTCTGTTGCTGTGGCTGATCGGCCTCGGCGTGCAGCCGCACATCAATCGGGTGTACCGTCCGACCGACAATGCGATTGTGGAGCGGAATCATCAAACCTGGAAGGCCCACGTGGTCGTGGCGCAATCCTATGCCGATGTCGCGGCGCTGCAGGCGGCCGCCGACGCGGCCTTCACGGACCGGATTGACGCCCTGCCCACGCGCAACCCCCGCTGTGGCGGTCTCCCGCCCAGTGTCGCGTTCCCCCAGCTGCGCACCCCACGCCGCCCGTATGACCCGACGCAGGAAGCGACCCTGTTCGACCTGACCCGGGTCGACGCCTATCTGGCGGGATGGCGCTGGCAACGCACGGTGGACAGTGCCGGCAAGATCTCGCTGGCTGACCGCAACTATCGGGTCGGTACGGCCTACGCCGGTCAGGTGGTTCAGGTGCAGTATGACCCGACGGAACGGGTCTGCGTCGGGCGCTTGGCCGATGGTACGGAGGTGCTACGGCAGGCCATTCCCGAGTTTGCCGGTGACTGGATTTGTGGTGTCCATCTGACACTTCCTTAGGGGGGGATGGGTTGGCGGACAATCTACCTGTTTTCGTAAGGGGGCCGCCCCCGCCGGACACGACAGAGGGCTTAGCCCTTCAACGGGTTTCACCTGCTCTGCGATAGGCTTCCTGGGACGCCGAGGGGAAATGGGCCAACGAATGGGGGAAACGAATAAACGAATGCGCGCGGCGTGGCTGACTCTGAGGTCAAAATAGCCCGCCCGCGGGAGGGTTTGGGAGGGCGAAGCCCTCCCGGGAAACAACCCGCCAGCGGGGAAGGTGTGGGAGGGCGTAGCCCTTCAACGGGTTTCACCTGCTCTGGGATAGGCTTCCTGGGACGCCGAGGGGAAATGGGCCAACGAATGGGAAACGAATAAACGAATGCGAACGGCGTGTCTGACCCTGAGGTGAACAGAGCCCGCCCGCGGGAGGGTTTGGGAGGGCGAAGCCCTCCCAAGAACAATACTATTTTCATTCTGGCGTTGTGCGCCCTGCGAATGGGGCCTGGCGTGAACATATGGGGAAACCAGGTTTCCCCAGGCCCCCGCCTGTAGGGGCGCCAGCCGCTCCCACCAGCGGTTTCCCTCAGGTTCAGGGGCGGACAGAACGTATGAGCGCCGACGGGCGTTATGGCGTTGGGATGCGCTGTTTGGTCCTTACCCCCTTCCCTCTCCAGCGAAGCTGGAGAGCCTGCGCTGAGCCTGTCGAAGCGGGGAGACCAGAGCCGCGCGCGGGTGTTCCAATGGTGAACCGCAGGTTTCCGATCATGCCGTCCCGGCGGCGACCAGACCAAATAATATCAGCAGGAGGCAGGCGGACAGGGCTGCCAGCGCAAGTTGCGTATAGCCCAGGATCAGACCGGCCAGGGCCAGGCCCTGGCCAGAGAGCCGCCCGCCCGACTCGCGAATCTCCTTGCGCGCAATGTGGCCACACACCACGGCCACTATCGCGCCGATCACCGGCAATAAGGCCCAGGCCAGAATACCGGCGACCAGACTGATGATCGCCATGTTGCTGTTCGGCACGACAGCAGGGGCGTATATGCCCGGCTGGGCCTGATAGGTGGTTGGCTGAGACTGCTCGGACGGCGGCAGGGGCGATTGCTGGCTGATCGGCGCTTGCAACGTCGGGGCTGAAGCCGGCGCCACGTCGGCGCTCAGCCTCAGGCCGCAGTTGTCGCAGAAACGCTGCCCCTGGGTAACCACGGCATTACAGTTTGGACAGAGCATGCTTCTCCTCCCCAGAGATGAGAATGCACCACGAAGGCATACGGATCTCGAGGATCGGGAGGGGCTGGGCGGGCGCTGCGCTCCCCGGAAGCCCCGTGTTGTGAACGGCGTCGCGCGCGAGTTGGGTTGGGGATCGATAACGATGCAGGCATGGATGACGAGCCATGGCCTGGACCGGAGCGGGCAGAGGAAAGACTGCCGGCAATACTGCACTCGCCAGTACCAGGCAATCAGCGCATACCTGCACGTATTGTACGCCTGGAGGCGTACCAGAGTTGCGGGAAACCGACGCGTCAGGCCCGAGCCAGTGCCCGGGCCAGGCCCTCAACATCCGGCGCGGTGACGAGGGCCTCGCCGACGAGCACGGCGTCGGCGCCGTAGCTACGTACCAGGGCCACGTGCTCGGGAGTAAAGATGCCGCTCTCGCTCACCAGCACCGGACGCCGGCTGCCCGCAGGCAGCAGCCGGGCCAGCCGCGCAGTGGTATCCAGACTGGTCTCGAAACGGTGCAGGTCACGGTTATTGACTCCGAGAACAGCGGCGCCGACAGTGAGGGCGCGTTGCACCTCGGCCTCGGTATGGACCTCGACAAGGGCTTCCATACCCATGTGCTGCGTCAGGAGCAGCATATCTTCGAGGCGCTCATCATCGGGCACGGCGGCGACGATCAGCAGCACGGCGTCGGCGCCGTAGGCCCGGGCCTCGACGATCTGGTAGGGGTCAATGATGAAGTCTTTACGCAGCAGAGGGGGAGCGTCGGGTATTTGCCGGATCGCTTCGAGATACTTGAGGCTGCCCTGAAAGAAGCGCACATCGGTGAGCACCGAGATGGCGGCCGCGCCAGCGGCGATGTAGGCGCGCGCCAGGGCCAGGTGGTCGAAGGGGTCGCGCAGTACACCCCGGCTGGGCGAAGCTTTTTTCACCTCGGCAATCAGCGCGGTGGCGGGAGGGCGGCGCAGGGCGGCAGCGAAGTTGCGCGGCTCGGGGGCGCGGGCGGCGCGGCGCTCGAGCTCGCGAAGAGGCACCTTGAGCTTTTGCCGGGCGACCTCTTCGGTCTTGTGGGCGAGGATCCTGGTCAGGATGGTTTCTTCGGACATTGCGCTTCTCTGCTCTCCCGTGACGGGCGGGTGGGAGCGGTTGCAGCCGCCCCACACCCGCGCTGACTGTATGACGTTCGCGCCTTCGGGGCTGTGTGCGCCTCAGATCGCGTTTGAGACGGCGATCAGACGTTCCAGGCGCTCCAGGGCGCGGCCCTCGGCAATGCTGGCCTGCGCCAGGGCCAGGCCCTCGCGCAGATCGGCGGCGCGCTCCCCGGCGACCAGGGCCGCGGCGGCATTGAGGAGCACCGCGTCGCGGCGGGGGCCGGTGTCGGCCCCGCTGAGCACGGCGCGCACAATCGCCACATTCGTCGCCACGTCACCACCGCGCAGCGCCTCAGGGCCGGCAGGTGTGAGGCCAAGCTCAGCGGCGCTGACGGTGAAGCGCCGGGGCGGTTGACCGCCACGGACCTCGTAGACCAGATTGGGACCGCTCAGGCTCAACTCGTCCATCCCGCCGTCGCCGTGGACGACCAGCGCGCGGCTGACCTCGAGGCGGCTGAGGGCGCGG
The DNA here is from genome assembly GCA_937120965.1 of uncultured Chloroflexota bacterium. GTDB lineage: Bacteria > Chloroflexota > Chloroflexia > Chloroflexales > Chloroflexaceae > JACAEO01. Next base: position 36,878 of record CAKZKA010000038.1, on the reverse strand, counting down.
GCGAGCTTCTCGGCGAGGGACTCCGAGGCGACGCCGAGGACCTGGTAGCGCGCGCGGGCCGGGTTGGTGAGCGGACCGAGGAGGTTGAAGACGGTGCGGATGCCGATCTCGCGTCGTACCGGGCCGGCGAAGCGCATCGCCGGATGGAACCGCGGCGCGAACATAAAGGCGATCCCCGCCTCGCGCAAGCAGCGGGCCACGCCGTCGGGGTCAAGTTCAATCTTCACCCCGAGACCTTCCAGCACATCGGCGCTGCCACAGAGACTGGACATAGCCCGATTGCCGTGCTTGGCGACGATCAGCCCGGCGCCGGCAGCGACGAAGGCGGCGGCGGTGCTGATGTTGAAGGTGCGCGAGCCGTCGCCGCCGGTGCCGCAGGTGTCAGCCAGCGGCTCATCGAAATGGACCGGCGTGGCCTTCAGGCGCATTACCCCGGCCATACCGGCGATCTCGGCATCGGTCTCGCCCTTCAGGTGCAGGGCGGTGAGGAACGCGGCGATCTGGGCCGGTGTGGCCTCGCCGCTCATGATTTGCTCCATGACGGCGCCTGCCTCGGCCTGGCTCAGGTCGCGTCCCCCAGCCACGGTGATGATTGCGTCGCGGATGTTCACTGGCTCCTCTGTTTTGTGAATGGGGCTACTGACGTGAACATATGGGGAAACCGGGTTTCCCCATACTCCTGCCTGTGGAGCGCCAGCCGCTCCCAACAGCGGTGGGGACATGGGGAAACCGGGTTTCCCCATGCCCCTGCCTGTGGGGGCGCCAGCCGCTCCCAACAGCGGTGGGGACATGGGGAAACCGGGTTTCCCCAACCCCCTCCCTGTGGGGAGGAGCCCGGTTCCCTCCCCCAGCGGGGGAGGGCCAGGGAGGGGGCGGCCCTCCCAGAGATACCCCCATGTTCATCGCGGCGTTGTGCGCTCCGCGCATGGGGCCTGGCGCAAACATATGGGGAAACCAGGTTTCCCCATGCCCCTGCCTGTGGGGAGGGTGTGGGAGAGCTGCGCTCTCTCTGGGTATTGTATGCATCAGGGGGAAGCTGGTCAATCTGGCGCGCCGAACCTGACTGTTCCAGGGATGTGCGCCAACCCGGCAGCGGCGCGAGTACGGGCGCCATGATCCGCGCACGCCGTGAACGCGACAGTCTCGTGATACCCTTTGAACCGGTAGGAGGCGCCTGGCGCCCCGATGGGCAGGGGCGCGGGGAAACCCGGTTTCCCCATTCATATCCAGAGCGGGGCCGCCAGGCGCGAGAAGCCATTTCTATACCAAAGTGGCGTTCTCTTTACGCGCGAACGTAACGAAGCATGGTACAGTAGCGACTATCAAGACCGAAAAATGGATCGTAGTTGCACGGCTTGCAACGCTGCAGGGGCGCACGGTGTCAGAACGTGTGCCGCTGCTTTTTTATATCGTTGGATCGGATTCGGGTGGTGTGGCCTGAGCATCGTGCCACAGCGCCTGCGCCTGGTCCTCGATGCACCCGGGGTAGCGGCGTCGCATCTACAGAAATGGTGGGACGAAAGGGCTATGGAAAGACACGCCTACGATGTGCTGGTGATTGGCGCCGGGATCAGTGGCTTGCACGCTGCGCTGGATCTCGCGGATCAGGGCTTCAAGGTGCTCGTGGTCGAACGGCAGGCCAGCATCGGCGGCACGATGGTCAAACTTGACAAGACCTTCCCCACCAACGACTGCGCGATCTGCATCGCCGCGCCGAAAATGGTCGAGCTGGCGCGGCACCCGAACATCACCCTGCTGACCTCGGCTCGGGTTGAGCGGGTCAGCGGTTCGGCGGGCGCCTTCGAGGTGCTGATCTGGCGCCAGGCGACTTACGTAGACCCTGAGAAGTGTACCGGCTGCGGGGACTGCGCCCAGGCTTGCCCGGTTGAAGTGGACGATGTGTTCAACGGGCGGCTTTCGCGCCGCAAGGCGATCTACCTGCAGTTCCCCCAGGCGGTTCCTGCCATCTACACGATTGATTATAGCCGTTGCGTCGGCTGCGGGGCCTGCGACCGGGCCTGCGCCGCCGGGGCAATTGCCTTTCTGCGTCGCTCGCAGCCCGTGAGCGTGACGGTGAGCAGCATCGTGGTCGCTACCGGCTTCGAGACGCTCGAGCCGACCGGGTTGCGCAAGGAGTACGGCTACGGCCGGTACCCCAATGTTGTGACGGCGATCCAGTACGAGCGGCTGCTCTCGGCCTCGGGGCCGACGGGGGGCACGGTGGCCCGGCCCTCCGATGGCCGCCATCCCGAGCGGGTGGCCTGGATCCAGTGCGTTGGCTCGCGCAGTGTGCAGGGCGGGTACCCCTACTGCTCGAAGATCTGCTGCATGTATGCCACCAAGGAGGCGTTGATCACCCTGGAGCACGCTCCTGGCACCGAGGCGACGATCTTCTACATGGATCTGCGGGCCTATGGCAAGGACTTTCAGCAGTTCTACCGCCGGGCCGCCGGGCACGGGGTGCGCTATGTGCGTGGCCGGCCCGCTGCGGTGGAAGAGGACCGCGACCGGAGCCTGGTGGTGACCTACGAGGATACCCTCAGTGGCAGGGTACGGCGCGAGCGCTTCGATCTGCTGGTGCTTTCTACGGCGATTGTACCCGCCCCGGAGAACCAGCGCCTGGCCCGCGTACTGGGGATAGCGGTTGACTCATACGGCTTCTTCGTGTCTCGTGACCCGCTGCTCGACCCGTTGCGCTCGACCCGCGATGGCATCTTCCTGGCCGGCGGGGCACAGGGCCCCAACGACATCTCCGACTGTGTGGCTCAAGCCAGCGGTGCTGCTGGCCTGGCCGCGGTCGGGCCGCTGGCGCGGATGGGGGTTGGCGGATTGCGGCAGGCGCAGCCCGCGGTGGCGCCTTCTTCTGCCACGGTTCGGCCTGCCGAGACAGGTTCGCATCCGGCCCTCAACGGGTCTGGCCCGCCCGTGGGCGCCAACGTGACGCCCCGGGCGCAAGCGGGCGAATCCGGTGTTCAGGATGCGCGCCCCGCGGCGGACGCTGAGACGGCGCGGGTGGGCGTGGTGGTGTGCGGATGTGGCAAGAACATTAGCGGGTTCGTTGATGTGCCGGCGATCACCGCAGCCGCCCGTGACTTGCCCGGGGTGGCCTTCGTCGACGCCTGCACCTTCGCCTGCTCTGAGGACGTGCAGCGCCGCATCCGCGCCGCAATCGCCGGCCATGGGTTGAACCGGCTGGTGGTGGCGGCCTGCTCGCCCATCACCCACGGGCCGGTGTTTCAGCAGACCTGCGCCGAAGCTGGCCTGAACCCCGGCCTGTTCGAGATGGCCAACATCCGTAACCAGTGTTCGTGGGTGCATTCTACCGATCCCGCGTCGGCGACGGCAAAGGCGGTGGACCTGGTGCGTATGGCGGTGGCGCGGGCCGGGCAGTCGCAGGAGTTGCCGTTGCGGACGATCGAGGTGACGCGGCGCTGTCTGGTGATCGGCGGCGGCGTGGCGGGGATGACCGCCGCGATAACCCTGGCCGATCTGGGCATTGACACCTTGCTGGTCGAGCGCGAGGCGACCCTGGGCGGCAAGCTCAACACACTGGCAACCCTGGCCCCCGGCGATGTGCCCGCCAGCGCGGTGCGCGATCACCTGGTGCGCGAGGTGCAGCGACGCTCGCAGATCAGGCTGTTCCTCGGCGCCGAGGTGCGCGAGGTGAGCGGCCACATTGGCGACTTCCGCGTGACCCTCGACGAAGGGCCGGGCGGCATGCTCAACGAGGTGCAGGTTGGCGCGATCATCGTCGCCACCGGCTTCCAGGAGGCGGACCTGCGCGGACGCTTTGGCTATGGCGCCGATCCGCGGGTGATCACGCAACTGGAGCTGGAGCGCCGTTTACGCGAGGGAACGCTGGGCGCCCCGCGCTCGGTGGTGATGATCAACTGCGCCGGTTCAATGGATGCGGAGAATCCTGCCTGTTGCCGGATCGGCTGTGGTATTTCGGTCAAGAATGCGCGGATGCTGCACCGGCTGGCTCCAGAGGCGCGGATCGTGATGCTTTACCAGGACATGCGGGTGTACGGCAAGGGTCAGGAAGAAGCTTTCACCGATATGCTCGACACGGTTGCCCCGCAACGGGTGCGCTACACCCCTGACCGGCCGCCCCGGGTAATCGCGCGTAGCCAGCAGGTGGTGGTGCTGGTCCACGATGTGTTGCTGAACGAGGAACTGGCGATCGAGGCCGACCTGGTGGTGCTGACGGCGGCGCTGCGCGGCGATGCCGACACGCTGCGGCTGAAGCAGGCGCTCAAAGTCACGACCGACGACCGGGGCTTCTACCGCGAGGCCCATGCCAAGATCCGACCCCTGGATTTCAATACCGATGGAATCTATCTGTGCGGCGCTGATCACTATCCGCGCAGCGTGCCCGACACAATTGCCCAGGCGGCGGGGGCAGCGTCGCGGGCGGCGATCCCGCTGCTGCGCGGCCAGGTGAGCGTTGAGCCAATCGTCGCCGAGGTGGCGGCGGAAGCCTGTGCTGGCTGTGGCCTCTGTGTGCCTCACTGTCCTTACGGCGCGCTCCACCTCGACGGTGAGCGCAAGGTCGCATGGGTGGAGGAAGTGCAGTGCAAGGGGTGCGGCACGTGTGTGGCGGCCTGCCCATCGGGGGCGCTGCAACAGCGGGGCTTCACCGACGCACAGGTGCTGGCGATGATCGGGGCAGCCTGGGAGGAGCCTGCCTATGAGTGAGCCATTTGAGCCGCGCCTGCTGGGGCTGCTGTGTAGCTGGTGCGCCTACGGAGGCGCCGACACGGCTGGAGTGAGCCGCCTGCAGTATCCGCCCAACATCCGCATCGTGCGGGTGATGTGTAGCGGGCGGGTGGATCCGCTCTTCGTCGTGCGGGCCTTTGAGCAAGGCGCCGATGGAGTGCTGGTGGCCGGCTGTCACCCCGGCGATTGCCATTACGCCACCGGAAATGTCTTCGCCGAGCAGCGCTTCGAACGCTTCGGGAGCATACTGGACTTTTTCGGCATTGACCGTCGCCGCTTCAAACTGGCCTGGGTCTCGGCCTCGGAGGGGGCGCGCTTTGCCGCCGTGGTCACCGAGATGACCGAGGAGATCCGCGCCCTCGGTCCCCTGAGGATGAAGGCACACGCATGGCAAGCCTGATCGAGCAGCAGATCCGGACGCGGGCCAGCGCCCTGCTGGCCGAGGGGTGGATCGATGTGTTTGTGGGCTACCGGCAAGGCGCGACGCTGCTGCGGGTAGCGCCGTTTGCAGCCCGCACGCCCGCGGAGGCAGACAGGCTGGTCTGGAACCCGGTGTGCGGCCCGAACCTGGTCGGAACCCTTCGCAAGTACGCCGGGCAACGGGCCGGCGTGGCGCTGAAGGCTTGCGACGCGTGCACCGTGGTGGAGTTGCTGCGTCTGCACCAGCTCGACCGGGAACGGCTGTACCTGATCGGCGTTCCGTGCCAGGGGATGGTTGACCCCGACAGGGTAGTCGCGGTGGCGGCAGGGCGGGTCACCAGCCTGGTGGAGGACGGGGCGGAGGTGTTGATCGGCGCTGGCAACGAAACGCTGCGTCACCCACGCGCCGCCCTGCTGCTGGCGAAGTGCGCTGGCTGCCCGGCTGCGCCTCCGGATCTGTATGACGAAACGCTGGGCGAGGCGCCTCCGGCGCCACCTGCCGGTGACCGCTTCGCGGCGGTGCGGGCACTGGAGGCCCTCGCTCCCGCTGAGCGTCTGGCCTTCTGGCGCCAGCACTTCAGCCGTTGCACCCTCTGCTACGCATGTCAGACGGTTTGCCCGCTGTGCTTCTGCAAAGAATGCGCGCTGACGCTGGAGCGCGACGATCCGCGCCGGCTGGCCCGGGAGCCGGCCAGCGTGTTCGCCTACCACTTGATGCGCGCGTTCCACCTGGCCGAGCGCTGCACCGGCTGCGATGAGTGCGAGCGGGTCTGCCCGGAAGATATTCCACTGAGCCTGATCTGCCGCAAACTGGAACTGGATCGCCTCGAAGGGACGAGCAGGGTGGCTGCGCTGCCCTTCCCCGCGCCCTCAGAGGTGGCAGGAGAGGTGTCATGACCATAGCCATCGGCGCAAACGGGCAGTCGGGGGCTTTGCTGCGGCGGGTGGAGGCGCTCAGCGGGCAGCGCCTGGCGCAATGCTACCAGTGCGGCACCTGCGCGGCGGGGTGTCCCTTCGCGGAGGCTATGGACGTGCTCCCGGACCGGCTGATCCGCCACCTGTTGTTCGATGTGCCGGGGGTGCTGGAGCGTGAAGCGCTGTGGGTGTGCGTGGGCTGCGACCTGTGCGCGCAACGTTGCCCTCGAGGGTTGGACGTGCCACGGGTGATGGAGGCCCTGCGGTTGATCGCCCTGCGCACGCGCGGCGATCAACTGCCGGTGGCGCAGATCCCTGCTGCGGCGCTGGAGGACCTGCCGCCGATTGCGCTGGTTGCCAGCCTGCGCCGGCAGACCGGTTGAGGGGGCAGCCCTTCCGGGAAAAACAACCCCCTGGCGGGGAGGGTTGGGGAGGGCGCAGCCCTCCCGGGAAACAACCCGCCAGCGGGGAGGGTTGGGGAGGGCGCAGCCCTCCCAAGAAAAACTCATTTTCATCTTGTCGTTGTGCGGCGCAGCCGCAAGGATGCCTAACGTGAACATAGCCCACATGCGGGAGGGTTTGGGAGGGCGCAGCCCTTCAAAGGGTTTCACCTGCTCCGGGATAGGCTTCCTGGGACGCGGGGGGAAATGGGCCAACGAATGGGAAACGAATAAACGAATGCGCGCGGCGTGTCTAACTCTGAGGTGAACATAGCCCGCCCGCGGGAGGGTTTGGGGTGCGCCTCCGGTACCTGGTACAGGTATCCCAGACATAGCCCGCGCGCGGGAGGGTTGGGGAGGGCGCAACCCTCCCAAGAAAAACTCATTTTCATCCTGTCGTTGTGCGGCGCAGCCGCATGGGAATCTAACGGAAAGAAGCCCTGGCATGCAACTGGCGTATTACTCCGGATGCACCATCAAAGTCTCGGCGCGTGAGCACGAGCAAGCGACGCTGGCGATACTCAGGGAGCTGGGTATCGAACTGCGCGAGATGGCCGAGTGGAACTGCTGCGGCGTGGTGCATACGCTCACCGGCGAAAACCTGATCCGCCACATGGCGCCGTTGCGCGTGCTGGCGCGTTTGCAGCAGCAAGGTGAGCGCGAGGTGGTGACGCTCTGCGATATGTGCTTCAACACGCTGGCCCGGGCCAACCATCTGGCGCGCACGCAGCCGGAGCAGATGGACGCCCTGAACGCGACCAGCGGCGGCGATCTGAGCTACGACGGCGCGGGTGAGGTGCTGCACCTGCTACAGCTCCTGCGCGACCGGGTAGGGCTGGCGGCGATCCGCGGGCGCGTGCGGCGCCCCCTGCGCGACCTGGCGGTGTACCCCTACTACGGCTGTAAGCTGCTGCGCCCCGCCGGGATCGCGCTCGATGACCCCGAGACGCCGACCATGCTGCGCGACCTGATGGAAGCCCTGGGCGCAACGGTGGTCGAGGGATCGCTCCAGACCCAGTGCTGCGGCGCGTACCTGGCGGTGGACCGTGCCGGGCTGGTTATGGAGCGGGTGAGCGCAACGGTGGAGCAGGCCCGTAGCGCCGGGGCCGGGGCGATTGTGCTTTCGTGCCCCCTGTGCCACTTCAACTTCGCAACCCTCCAGCCGCGCACCGCTGCGCCGCTGCCGGTGCTGTATTACTCCCAGGTGATCGGTCTGGCGTTTGACCTCGACCCGGCAGCGCTGGGGCTGGATGATCAGCAGGTGGAGGTCGTGGGGAGAGCGGTGACCTCACAGGCGCTTTGCTGAACGACACTTGCACATTGGGGATTGCGGATGGCCGCATAGGGTTCTGGTGCGCTCTGGCTGTTGCGGATACGGCTCGTTCGATCCAATTCGGCTACGACCACCGAAACCCTGGCAACATGACCTCGCGCACGCGAGAGGAGGATCGGCATGAGCGAACCTGCCACGCTGGTCACAATGGAACTGATGGGCAAAGAGTACCGCGTGCCGAGCGGTCTGACCATCCTGGCGGCGATAGAGTACGCCGGCTACAAACTGGTGCGCGGCGTCGGCTGCCGCGGCGGCTTTTGCGGGGCCTGCCCCACCCTCTACCGGCGCGAGGGCAGCCATCGCATCTTCACCGCGCTGGCCTGCCAGACCCTGGTCGAAGACGGCATGTGCCTGGTGCAGATGCCGTTTGTGCCGGTGCCCACCAAACCCTACGATCTCCACAGCATCACGCCGCAGCCAACCACGCTGCTGCGGTTCTTTCCCGAAATTGCCGGCTGCGTGGCCTGCAACACCTGCACCCGCGCCTGTCCGCAGGGCCTGCCGGTGATGGACTACATCCAGGCCGCGCTGCGGGGTGATATCGAGCGGGTTGCGATGCTGTCGTTCGACTGCATCGCCTGCGGGATCTGCTCGAGCCGCTGTCCTGCCGACATCAAGCACTACGCGGTGGGCCTGCTGGCGCGGCGGATCTACGGCAAGTACCTGGTGCCGTCCTCGGAGAACCTGGCTTTGCGAGTCAGCGCGATTGAATCCGGGCGCTACGACGCGGAGTTGCGCGAGTTGATGGAACTGCCCCTCGCCGAGTTGCGCGCGCGCTACGAGCAGCGTAGCTTCGAGGCAGTGGCCGACCAGAACGGCGACTACAGCGCCACCCGGCGCTACAACTCGCCGATGGACCCGGTGGATTACCAGGACGAACTGGAGGGCGTGTAGGTGCATCCCATCAGGGAAGGGTATGGGGAAACCCGGTTTCCCCGCCCTCCAGGCGGTGCGAGGGCGCGCCACCCCGGTCAGCAGGGGTGTGGGGAAACCGGCTTTCCCCTCTGTTCACCTCAGGAGCAACAGCATGGAGCTAATTGACGGCTATCCGGCGTCGATGCGCGAGAGCATCGCCATGGTTGAGCGCACCCGCCCTGCGCGTCTGGGCCAGACCTTCCCGGCCATGAGCCTGGAGGAGCGCCGGGCGCTGCTCCTCGGGCATCACCCCGACTACCAGGCTGACGCCAAGCGCCCCTTGAGTTTCGGGCCGAGCAAGGGCTTGCTGCTCAATCACGAACTCGCCGATCTGTTCGAGGCCCGGCCGTTGGTGCGCCCCAATCTGGACCTGAGCAAGATTGACGCCGATGTGGACCTGCTGGTGATCGGTGGCGGCGGGGCGGGCACAGTCGCGGCGATCTGGGCCGTACAGAGCGGGTTGGACCCGGCGCGGGTGCTGATCGCCACCAAACTGCGCCATGGCGACTCGAACTCAACCATGGCCCAGGGCGGCATTCAGGCTGCCGACCGGCCCGAAGACTCGCCGGTGCAGCACTTTCTGGATGTGATGGGCGGGGGCCACTTCACCAACCGGCCCGACCTGGTGCGGGCGCTGGTGAGCGACGCGCCGTTGATCATCCAGTGGCACGAGCGCCTGGGCGTGATGTACGACAAAGATAGCCAGGGCCGTTTTGTGGAAAACCCGGGCGGGGGCACCTCGCGCAACCGGATGCACTCCGCCCGCGATTATACCGGCCTGGAGATCATGCGCGTGCTGCGCGACGAGGCGCGCAACCTGGGCATCCGTGTGGTCGAGTTCGCGCCGGCGATCGAACTGGTGTGCGACGAAACCGGCGCGGTGGCCGGGGCGGTGCTGCTGAACCTGGAGACCCGGCGCTACCACATCGTGCGAGCCGCGGCAACCGTCCTGACCACCGGCGGCCTGGGGCGGGTGCACATCCAGCGCTTCCCCACGACCAACCACTACGGCGCCACCGGCGACGGGCTGGTGCTGGCCTACCGCGTCGGCGCCGAACTGGTTGACCTGGACGCGGTGCAGTACCACCCCACCGGGGCGGCCTTCCCCGCCCAGATGGCCGGACTGCTGATCACCGAAAAGGTGCGCGGCCTGGGGGCTCAGCCGCTCAACCGCCTGGGCGAACAATTCGTCTTTCCCCTCGAGCCGCGTGACGTCGAGGCGGCGGCTTTCATCCGCGAGTGCGGCGAGCGTGGCCTGGGCGTGCCCACACCCCACGGCATCTGCGGAGTCTGGCTCGATGCGCCGATGGTTGACCTGATCCACGGGCCGGGAACGATCCGCAACGCGCTGCCGGCGATGTACCGCATGTACACGCGCTTTGGCATTGACATGACCCGCGATCCCATCCTGGTCTTCCCTACCCTGCACTACCAGAACGGAGGCGTGGCTGCCGACGAGCACGGCGCGACCTCTGTACCGGGCCTGTTCGTAGCCGGTGAGGTCATGGGCGGCATCCACGGCAAGAACCGGCTGATGGGCAACTCGCTGCTCGACTTCAATGTGTTTGGGCGCCGCGCAGGCATCGCCGCGGCGCACTACGCGCGCGCCCATCGCCCCGGGCGGTTGAGCCTGGCCCACGTGGCCGAGTACGAGCGCATGCTGCGCGAGGCCGGCATCGAAACCGCCCGCACCGCCCCGCGCATCCTGCCCGATTACCGCGGGAAAGAGGCTCTCGAGCGCTACCTGGACGTGCCGGTGTAATGGTGATGGTGGAATGGCTGGACGCGGAGGCCCGCGCCCCCGGCGCCTCCGACCAGATGGTAACGCCATATGCACACAATTCAGATCGACGAACGCTGGTGCAAGGGATGCGCCCTGTGTGTTATCTACTGCCCTACCCGGGCGCTGGAGGTAGCCGCGCGCTTTTCGCCGCGGGGCGTGCATCCCCCGGAGCTCGTCCGCGTCGAGCGCTGCAACGGTTGCCGGTTGTGCGAGTTGCTGTGTCCGGATTTCGCCATCACGGTGACGGAGGAGAGCCGTGTCCACGCATAGAGAGCTGATCCGGCGGGCGCTCGGCCCCAGGGTGCAATTCGTGCAGGGGGACGACGCCTGCGCCTACGGGGCGGTGCTGGCCGGTTGCACCTTCTTCGCCGGCTACCCGATCACCCCGGCTACCGAGGTTGCCGAGCGTATGGCCGAGATCCTGCCGCGCATCGGCGGCTGCTACATCCAGATGGAAGATGAGATCGCCAGCATGGGCGCGCTGATCGGCGCGAGCTGGACCGGGGCGAAGGTGATGACCTCAACCTCGGGTCCGGGGTTTTCGCTGATGCAGGAGAATCTGGGCTACGCCATTATGACCGAGACGCCCTGTGTGGTGGTCAATGTGCAGCGTTCCGGTCCCTCCACGGGGCAGCCGACCATGGGAGCCTATGGCGACATGATGCAGGCGCGCTGGGGCACGCACGGCGACCACGAGATCATTATGCTCTGCCCGGCCTCGGTGCAGGAGTCCCTGGAACTCACCATCGTGGCCTTCAACCTTTCCGAGCGCTTACGCACCCCGGTGCTCGTGTTCATTGATGGCGAGCTGGGGCACATGCGCGAGCGCCTGGTCATCCCTGAGGACCACGAGTTCGAGCTGTGGGAGCGCCCACGGGCCACCGACCGCGCCGGCTACCGCCCCTTCGCCCCCGGCCCGGACCTGGTGCCGCCCTTTGCTCCTTTCGGGTCAGGCTTTCGCACCTTCGTGACCGGGCTGACCCACAACGAGGAGGGCCTGCCGCGGGCCTCCAGCGCCACCATTCACGACCAGTTGGTGCGCCGGCTGGCCGCCAAGATTACCAACCATCTTGACCTGATCACGCGCTACGAAGAGTTCTACGCCGATGATTGCGAGATCGCCATCGTGACCTACGGCATTACCGCCCGCACCTGCCGCGACGTGGTGGAAGAGGCCCGCCGGCGAGGCATCAAGGCCGGGCTACTGCGCCTGATCAGCATCTGGCCCTTCCCAGAGCACGTCGTCGCCCGCTGGGCCGAACGGGTGCGGGCCATGCTCGTTCCCGAAATGAACCTGGGGCAGATCGTTCACCCTATCCGCGAGGCGGTGGCCGGGCGCTGCCCCGTGGTCCTGCACTCGCGGATCGGCGGCGAGTTGCACACCCCTGCCGAACTGCTGGAAGCGCTGGAGGCACTGCAATGGCAACCGGCCTGAGGATCAAAACTGCCGCCGAGTTGCGGACGAGCTATCTGCGGCAGGAGATGTTCCCCACCATCTTCTGCGACGGGTGCGGCATCGGCAATGTGCTGAACTACACCCTCTGGGCAATTGACGAGGTGGGGCTTGACCTCGACCGCACGGTCTTTGTGTCGGGGATTGGCTGCTCGTCGCGCCTGCCAGGCTACATTAACGCCGATGGACTGCACACGACCCACGGGCGGGCGCTGGCCTTCGCCTCGGGGGTCAAGGCGGCCAATCCTGATCTGACGGTGATCGTATTCACCGGCGATGGCGACGGAGCGGGCATTGGCGGCAATCACCTGCTCCACACCATTCGCCGGAACATGGACATCACCGTGATCCTGGTCAACAACTTCATCTACGGTATGACCGGGGGCCAGTCGGCCCCAACCACCCCTGACGGGGGCTTCACCACCACCACGCCCTACGGCAACATCGAACACCCGATGGACGTGTGCGAACTGGCGAAGGCCCTGGGCGCGCCCTATGTGGCCCGCTGGCCGGTGGTATCGCCGGTGCAACCGGTTAAATCGATCGCCGAAGGCATCCGCAAACGTGGCTTCGCACTGATCGAAATGCTTACTCCCTGTCCCACGGCCTACGGGCGATACAATGGCCTGAAGGCGCTCGAGCAGATCTGGCGCTGGTACCGTGAGCAGACGGTACTGATCGATGAGTGGGAGTGGATCGAGCAGTTCGGTTCGCCGGAGGAGCGTGAGCGGCTGCGGGGCAAGATGAAGATCGGCATCTTCCAGGACACCGAGCGCGAGACGTTTGAGGACCGCTGGGCCGCGCTGGTAGCAAGGGTGAAACTATGAAGCACGAGATTCGCATCTGCGGCTTTGGCGGGCAAGGCGTGATTACCGCGGCGGTTATTCTGGGCAAGGCGGCAGCGGTCCACGATGGGCTGACGGCCCTGCAGGTGCAGTCCTACGGTCCCGAGGCGCGTGGTGGGGCGGCCCGGGCCGAGGTGATCATCGCCGATCATCCCATCGGCTACCCCGGCATTACTCTTGCCGACGTGCTGGTGGCGATGTCTCAAGAGGCCTACAGCCGCTACCACCGGGCGGTCAAGCCAGGCGCGACGTTGATCATCGATCCCGACCTGGTCTTCCAGCGTGACGAGGCCCGGCCGGTCGTGCCGGTGCGGGCCACGAAGATCGCCGAGGAGCTGGGCAACACTGTGGTGGCAAACATTGTGATGCTCGGCGCGCTGACCGCGCTGACCGGCGTGGTCTCGCCGGAGGCGCTGCTGGCCGCCACCCTTGAGAGTGTGCCAGCGCGCTTTCGCGAGTTGAACCGCCGCGCGCTGGAGGCGGGGATGCAGGCGGCGAGCGGGTAATACCATTTTAGATTGTAGATTCGGGATTGCAGATCCTGGTGGTCTGCCACGATAATTGTGATGAACGTGGCGGGAGGGGGCGTGGGAGGGCGAAGCCCTCCCGGCAAAAAACTACCCATCCCAACCTGGTTGACAAACCACCAGGATAAGGTGTTCGGGCGCGCTTGAGCAGGGGTGTGGGGAAACCTGGTTTCTCCACACCTCAACCGCTGTTGGGTTACCTGGCAAGCGGGTGGAGGGGGCGGGGCAGCCTCGGGTTCCCTGCGCCTCCTGCGAGAACTTCGTGGCGCGGCGCCGTCCTCAAGGAAGATCCCAGCGATCCGGTTCCTCATACTCCTCGCGGCGCCAGCGCCAGCCTGGATCGATGATCGTCCCCGACTCGCGCACGGTGTAGAGGGCCTGCAACGCGATGTAGATCACGCAGAGTTGCTGTGCCCGGTTCCCCGGCTCTCCCAGCGGATGGCCGAAGGGCCACTTCAGATGAATGGCGCGTGGCGGGCGCACTCGCTCGGCAATCTCGCGCAACCCGATGACGCACACGGTCGGGATGCCGACACTCTCGATGACACGGGCGATCAGTCCCACGGACTGATTACAGAGACCTCAGGCAGGGGTGAGCAACACCGCGTCAACCTGCTCCTGCCGCAGCATCGCCGCCACCTCGGGCGCGGTCTGGAGGATCAGCGTCTCGACGTGGGGCGGCTCAATGTGCCCCATGAAGCTGTAACAGGTTCCAAGGCTGCCGATAGCGCCGCGGGCGGCCAGTTCGCGCGCGAGTTCCAGCGGAAACAGGATATTCAGGTCGCGCTCGGCGTCGGAGTGGTCGTAGTAGTCGTGGGTGATCATGAGCTCGCTCACGGGCGTATCGGCAGGGATCACCCGGTAACTGGGGTCGCCGTGCGAGTCGCGCATGTCGAACGGTGTTTGGGCGCGCAGATGCACGCCGCCGGTCGTTACCAGGGCCAGCCGCACCTCTCGCAGTGGCTTCTCCAGCGCCGCCAGCGGCACTGGCTCGCCCTCGACGGCATCGAACCATTGCCCCCAGAGCCGCGCCAGCTCGGGCGCCTGCGAGAGGAACTGGCCAAACGCGCTCTCCAGGCGCTGACGCAGCCAGTCAAAGTCACTCATAATATCCTCCTGATGTGAGCATATGGGGAAACCCGGTTTCCCTATCTCCCTGCCTTTGGGGAGGGGGTTGGGGAAAGCCGGTTTCCCCATTCTCCAACCGCTGTTGGGAGCGGCTAGCACCCCCCACAGGCAGGGGGATGGGGAAACCGGGTTTCCCCATATGTTCACCTCAGGCCCTATGCGCATGGCGCACAACGCCGCGATGAACATGGGGTATCTTTGGGAGGGCCGCCCCCTCCCTGGCCCTCCCCCGCTGGGGGAGGGAACCGGGCTCCTCCCCTCAGGGAGGGGGTGTGGGGAAACCCGGTTTCCCCACACCCCAACCGCCGTTGGGGGCGCCTGGCGCCCCAGCAGGCAGGGGCGTGGGGAACCCCGGGTTCCCTATTTTCACCTCAGTCATCCATGCGGCTGCGCCGCACAACGACACGATGAACATAGGTTTTTCTTGGGAGGGCGCAGCCCTCCCAAACCCTCCCCCCAGGCAGGGGCGTGGGGAACCCCGGGTTCCCTATTTTCACATCAGCGCGCTGCGATGCCATCGAGGAGCGTCTCGACGATCTGCGTCGCGGTATGCTCATCGGCCAGGCGGGCGCAGGGATGGTCGGTATGAAAGAACGGGTAGAGCATCCCCAGTAGCAGCCAGGTTGTCAGATGGGGGTTGACCGCTCGCAGCTCACCCTGCGCTACCCCGTCGCGGAAGATGGCCTCGATTGGCTCCAGAAAGCCACTGGCGTAGCAATCCCGGATACGCTCGCGGGTGGCGTCACCCAGGCGGGGGAGATCCTGCGTGCCGAGGCGGATGAGCGCGCGCTGGAGCGGGGCCTGGGCGAATAGCCCGCGCACCAGAATGGTCAAGCGGGCGCGCGCGCCGGGGGCCTGGCGCGCCGCTGCCACCAGCGCCTCGGTCTCGGCGATCCAGTGCGTCAGCACGGCCTCCAGCAGGTCCTCCTTGTCACGGAAATGGTAGTAGAGGCCGGGCTTGGAGATCCCCGCTGCCTCGGCGATCTCGCGCATGGCCACCCCGTCGTAGCCCTGGGTCACAATGAGTCGCGCCGCCGCGGCGATGATGGTTTCCCGGACGGTATCGGTTGATCCACTCATAGCCGGCTCCTTGCCGCTCGCCGCAGTCTGATGCGAACATAGCCCGCGCGCGGGAGGGTCTGGGCGTAGGGGCGCGGCGCCGCCGCGCCCCTACGCCCTCCCAGGAAACAACCCGCCCGCGGGGAGGGTTTGGGAGGGCTACGCCCTCCCAAGAATAATTATTTTCATTCCGGCGTTGTGCGGCGCAGCCGCATGGATAACTGAGGTGAACATAGCCCGCGCGTGGGAGGGTCTGGGAGGGCTTCGCCCTCCCAGGAACAATTATATATAATACGTGCATTCTGGCGTTGTGCGCCCCGCGCATGGGGCCTGAAAGGTAATGTATTATACCAATTACCGTTGATAATGCCGCATTGCCTGAAGCGATTTCAGGCGTTGTGCTGCCCAGCGTGGCAATCCACAATCCGAAATCTAAAATCCAAAATGGTATTACCCGGTTGCCATCTCCAGCGCGCGCTCGCGCTCCGCGGCGCGGTCGCGCAAGCCGAGCGCGGCCAGCGTGAGGACGGCCATCAGCAGGCCAATCGCCAGAAAGGCCCGCGCGTAGCCGGCGAGTGGCAGCGCGGCGCTCGCGGCGATCAGTCCTACCAGGACCGCTCCCAGTAGCTGCCCTACGCCCATCGTCACCGTCAGCAGGCCCTGCGCCGCGGCCCGCTCGCTTGCCGCGGTCTCGTTCAGGAGGACGTAGCGCAGCGCGGCGCCCAGGAGCACCGCCAGCCCCAGCCCCAGCAATACCGAGGCGAGGTAGAACAGCGCCAGGTGGCTCGGAAACAGGCCCAGGAGCAGCAACCCTGCCGCGCTCAACAGGGTGCCGCCGGTGATCACCAGCCGCGAACCGAAGCGGTCGAGCATGCGCCCCGAAATGGGCGATCCGACGGCCATGGCCAGCACGACCACCAGGAGCATAAAACTGGCCGTGGAGGCGCTGATGCCAAAGGCTACGGTGAGCAGTGCGGGGATAAAGACCACCGCGGTTTCGGCGATGCCCGCGCCGACGGCTAGCGCCGCCGTGAGGCGAACGGGGCGCGAGCGAAAGAGCGCCGGTTGCAGGATAGGCGCAGCGGCGCGTTGTTCGATCCAGATAAATACGGGCAGAAGCAGGGCCGCCGCTGCCAGCATCGGCAAGGCCAGGGGATCGATCTGCCCCTGGCTCAACTGCGCCGGGTCAAGCACAGTGAGGCCATAGGCCAGCGCAGCCAGCGCTGCGCCGAGGGTCAGCGTGCCGGCCAGATCGAAAGGCTCCCCGGCGCGCGCGCCAGCCGTGGGCAGCAGGCGCAGGCTGAAGATGATCACCAGCAGCGCGATGGGCAGATTGATCAGGAACAGCCACGGCCAGCCCAGCAGTAACAGCACGCCCCCCAGGATCGGCCCGATCAGAAACGCAATGCCGAAGACGGCGCCCAGCAACCCCAGCGCCGAACCGCGTTGTTCGGGCGGAAAGGTGTCGCCCACCACCGCGCTCGCCACTGGAAAGATACCACCCGCGCTGAACCCCTGGATCAGCCGGCCCACCAGCAGAATCGCGAAGGTCGGCGCCAGCGCCACGATCAGCGAGCCAAGCGCAAAGCCGCTCACACACAGGGCGTAGATCCAGCGACGTCCCGCCCGGTCCGACAGGGCTGCCATAACCGGCGTGCCGACCAGGTTGCCCAGCACGTAGAGCGAAAAGACCCACGCCAGCGCCTTCTCGGTCACCTGGAAGTCGCCCTGGATCGCCGGTAGTGCCGGCCCGACGATGGCGATGTCCAGCGCCGCCATCAATACACCGACGAAGAGCAGGCCGAGTACCTGATTGCGCTGTCGCCCAATCGAGGGTTCCATGGTTTGCCTCCTGTAGTTACCGACCGGTCGGTCAGTGATAGGGCCATTATACCACACGATTGTGCCTGCGCCGTTGTTTGGCGGGGCCGCGCCCCGGCAAACCTCCCGTGGGCGCTCTCACGTGGAGGATGTTTGGCGGATGGGGTTCTGATGGGCTGCCGGTCCTCATCCCCCCCCTGTCCCCGCTCTAGCCGAGCTGGAGCGGGGGGATCAGGCTGCTCCCGCCCCCCTCTCCACCGTAGGTGGAGAGGGGGGATGGGGGGGTGAGGACCTGCCCACCCCTGAGCGCCAGGCCCCATGCGCGGGGCGCACAACGCCAGAATGAAAATATTAATTATTTGTTCTTGGGAGGGCGCAGCCCTCCCAAACCCTCCCGCGCGCGGGCTATGTAAGGTGCGCCGCCGGCTCGGATACAGCAGGTTCCCCAAACCCTCCCGCGCGCGGGCTATGTTCACCTCAGGCCCCATGCGCGGGGCGCACAACGCCAGAATGAAAATATTAATTATTTGTTCTTGGGAGGGCGAAGCCCTCCCAAACCCTCCCGCGCGCGGGCTATGTTCACCTCAGCAATCCTACTGCGCTCCAAGCCACGTTGGCTCGGATGTTCTGTCCGCCCTTAAAAGGCAGGGGGCTGGGGAACCCCGGTTTCCCCGACGCGCGCCTCAGGCGTACACCGGAAGCCAGTCGCGATGGGCCGCGATTAACTCATCCACCAGCGCCCAGATCTGGTCGAGATCGAGTTCGGCGGCGGTGTGGGGGTCGAGCATGGCGGCGTGGTAGATGTGGTCACGTTTTCCGGTGAGGCTGGCTTCGACGGTCAATGCCTGCACATTGATGCTGGTCTGCATCAACGCGGCGAGGTGCGGCGGCAGGGCGCCCACCCGGGTTGGCTGTATGCCGTTGCGGTCCACCAGACAGGGCACTTCTACGCAGCAACCCTGGGGGAGGTTGTCGATCAGCCCGTGGTTGGCGACGTTGCCGTAGATCACCTGCGGCTGACCGGTCTCCATGGCGTGGATGATCAGCGCTCCGTACTCGCCAGAGCGGCTGGCGCCCTGGCGATGCTCCCAGTGCTGCCGCAGGTAGCCTGCCAGGTTCGGATCGCGCGGGGCGATTTCGGCCAGGCGCCGTTCGCGCACCTCCCGCTCATAGCGGGCCAGCGCCTCCGCGTCACCGCGCTCGAGCAACGGGCGCATTCCCTCCCATTCGGCAATCTGTCGCTCGCAACGGGCCGGATACTCGTCGAGGGGGATGTTGAAGCGCTCGATCAGGTCGGGCCGGTCGCGCTTGATGAACCAGGGCGTGTATTCGCTGATGTGTTCGCTCGACTCGGTCACGAAGTAGCCCAGGCGCCGGAAAAGCTCGTAGCGCACCCGGTTCCACGCCGGCACGCGGCCCTCGTCCAGCACCTGGCGCAGGCGCGGGTAGAGATCCACGCCGCGGTGCGAGAAGCGCAGATAGAAGGCCATGTGGTTGATCCCGGCACACAGGTAGTCAATCTCCTCCGCCGGCACACCCAGGTCGTAGGCCAGCTCGCTGACGGTGTGCTGCACACTGTGGCAGAGGCCCACCGTCCGGATGCGACTCGCCCGGCTGATCGCCCAGCAATTCATGGCCATCGGGTTAACGTACTGGAGCAAGGTCACCTCAGGACAGAGTCGCTCCATCTCGCGACACATCTCCAGCAGCACCGGAATGGTGCGCAGCCCGCGCATGATCCCGCCGATGCCCAGCGTGTCGCCAATGGTCTGGCGCAGGCCATAGCGTTTGGGGACCTCGAAGTCGGTGACGGTGGCGGGCCGGTAGCCGCCGACCTGGAACATGGCGATTGCATAGTCGGCGCCGTCGAGGGCTCGCTCGCGGCTGGTCGTGGCCTCGATCCGCGGTTGCGCGCCGAGACTCGCCGCCAGCAGATGGGCCATACGCTCTGAGTCACGCAGGCGCTCCGGGTCAATGTCGAACAGACTGATGGTGGACCCGCGCAGCTCGGGGAAGCTGAGGATGTCGCCGAGCAGGTTCCGCGCGAAGACCGTGCTCCCCGCGCCGATGAAGACAATTCTGGGCATACTGGTCATTCCTTGCTGAACATCTGACACTTTCCTACCCGGCGTAAAGAGTTCGTTACTGCCCTCACTGCGCCGGTGCGCTATCATAATACGCAAGGCTCGCGTGAACATATGGGGAAACCGGGTTCCCCCACCTGTGGTGAGCTTGCCGAACCACGCCCCTCCCTGCGGAGTGGGCGTGGGTGTAGAGGCGCATCGCCGCCTCCGCGCGGCGCATCGCGGCAGGGTGCGGCGCAGCCGCACAGAGGCCCGACGTGAACATGGGGGGAACGGGGTTTCCCCCGGCTCAATCTGACGAACCACGGAAGGAAGATCGCCGATGAACAATCAGGGTACGGCGGTCGCACCTGCAACCCAGGTGATCAACACTCCGCAGACGGGTAACATCTTCGTCAATGCGCAGCCGTGGTCGCTGACACTCTCCGATAACCTGCGCGCCACCTTCGTCTTTGACCGCGAGGGACGCCCGGTGAGTTGTTTCCTCAATGGCTGCAACTACCGCTTCGGGCTGTCGGGGCAGGTTCTGATGAAAGTCTCCCGTCCGGGCGCGCCCAGGTTCCGCCGGTTGCTCTCTGCCGACGAGAGTGTGCAGTTGCATGCCACCGTGCGCGACGAGGTGGCCCGCATTGCCGCCGGCATTGCTGGCGCCATATCGGACGAGCTGCAAGCCTGGCTGGCGCAGGTTCTGGCCTGGGACGAGGCCCGCGTGCGGGTCGATCGCGAACGCTTTCTGCGTATCTACCGTCCGGTCAGTATTGTTCCGCCCGATCAGTACCGCGCTCTGGTGCTCCAGGTTACCGAGGGCTGTAGCTGGAACCGTTGCAGCTTCTGTAGTTTTTACCGTGACCGGCGCTTTCGGATTAAGACCGCTGCGGCGCTGCGGGAGCACATTCGTCAGGTCAAGGATTTCCTCGGGCGCGGGATCAGTCTGCGGCGCTCGATCTTCCTCGGCGATGCCAACGCGCTGATCGTTCCACAGCCGCGTCTGCGCGAGCTGTTCGCGGTCATTCACGAGGAGTTCCCCGCCGGTGCGGAAGGTCCCTCCCCCGATCTGTACGCCTTTCTGGATATCTTCGGGGCCGCGCGGAAGAGCGCCGAGCAGTACGCCGAATTGCGCGACTACGGGCTGCGCCGCGTCTACATTGGCCTGGAGAGCGGCGATGAGGCGGTGTTCCGCTTGCTCAACAAGCCCGGCTCGCCGCAGCAGGGTGTCGAAATGGTGGCGCAACTGAAGGCGGTGGGTTTGCAGGTGGGCATCATTCTGCTCGCCGGGGCGGGCGGCGCCGATCTGGCGCGTCGGCACGTGGCCCGGTCGCTGGCGGCCCTCTCGGCCATGGAACTTGGCACGGGCGACCTGGTGTACATCTCGCCGCTGCTTGTGCCCGATGACAGCGACTATGCGCGCCGCGCGCGCACCCTTGGCCTGGCGCCCCTCTCAGCCGCCGAACTCACGGCCCAGCTCGAGGAACTGAAAACCGGGGCGCGCGCGGCCACCGGTGGGCGACCCCGCGTGGCGCTCTACCATATCGAGGAGTGGCTGTATTAGAACTCTGATGCGGCTGCGCCGCACAATGTTTCCTGGCGTGAACATAGGGAACCCGGGGGTCCCGCCGCTCCTGTTCACGGGGGCGCCAGCCGCTCCCAAGAGCAGTTGGGAAAAGGGGAAGCCGGGGTTCCCGCCGCTCCTGTTCACGGGGGCGCCAGCCGCTCCCAAGAGTGGTTGGGAAAAGGGGAAACCGGGTTTCCCCACCCCCTGCCGGCTGGGGCGCCAGCCGCTCCCAAGAGCAGTTGGGAAAAGGGGAAACCGGGTTTCCCCACCCCCTCCCTGAGGGGAAGCCGGGGTTCCCGCCGCTCCTGTTCACGGGGGCGCCAGCCGCTCCCAAGAGCAGTTGGGAAAAGGGGAACCCGGGTTTCCCCACCCCCTGCCGGCTGGGGCGCCAGCCGCTCCCAAGAGCGGTTGGGAAAAGGGGAAACCGGGTTTCCCCACCCCCTCCCTGAGGGGAAGCCGGGGTTCCCGCCGCTCCTGTTCACGGGGGCGCCAGCCGCTCCCAAGAGCAGTTGGGAAAAGGGGAACCCGGGTTTCCCCACCCCCTGCCGGCTGGGGCGCCAGCCGCTCCCAGGAGCGGTTGGGGAATGGGGAAACCGGGTTTCCCCGACCCCCTGCCGGCTGGGGCGCCAGCCGCTCCCAGGAGCGGTTGGAGAATGGGGAAGCCGGGTTTCCCCGACCCCCTGCCGGCTGGGGCGCCAGCCGCTCCCAAGAGTGGTTGGGAAAAGGGGAACCCGGGTTTCCCCACGCCATTGGAACGCCCCTGCACCCCCCACGTGGCGCCGGCTCGATCCTACACGCCGAGGGCGGCGACGAGCGCATCAATCGCCGCCTGTTCCTCAGCGGTAACCTTCTTGCCGCCCATCCCCAGGAAGCCGCCCTCTTTGACCGCCTCTGCGGCCGCGTAGGCGGCATTGATCAGGAGTTCCTTGTAAGCCCGGGCCTCTTCGGGAACGTTCTTCTCTACCAGCGCAGCCGCCTGCCTGGCCGCCTCCAGCGCGTCGGTGATACCTTCGCCGGTCAGGTCATCCACACGGGTCTGGTAGAGCGCTGCGAGCAGGCTGGTCGGGGCGGCATCTTTCACCGACTCGCGCACCGAGTTGAGGGCTGCGGCAACCTCCTGGGCCGTCTTGGGCGCGCTGGAGGGCGAGGCGGCGATCACCAGCGTCGTGGCCGCCATTGGCCCGTTCCGCACCTGCGCCCACTCCTGGGCCGAAAAGCGTCCCTTCATCTCGCGCACCGACGTGACCTGCCCGAGCACCTCATTCACCAGCGCAGCCTCATCCCCCTTGCGGCGCTCCACACTGCGCGCCTCGGTCTTGAGCTTCTTGATCAGCGCGTTGGTGTCCATGCCCTCTTTCTGCACGGTGCTGTTGAGGAAGCCGAGGATGAGGGGGCCAACCATGCCCACAATCGGAGTGATATCATAACCGGTGGCATTTTTGATTCCGTCCACAACCACGCGGCTCTCGTCACCAAAGAGCCGGGTCAACACGTCTGTTCCGGCATCGCCGCCGCTGAGCGCGCCCAGAAAACCGGTCAGATTGCCCAGCACCCCCGCGTCGGCCTGCTGCACCGCCTCGGCAATCTTCACCTGGCCCTCGGGGGTGTCGGCGGCCATCGACAGGCCTCGGGTCAGCAGCGGCAGGGCAATGTTTACCCCCTTCTGCACCATCTCGCCCGGAATCCCAAACCGCTCGCCAACCCTCGCGTACATTTCCGGCGTCATCACCGCCTCAAGCGGAGCGAACATGGTGGACATAGCTATGCTCTCCTTACCTGGTGTAGCTCGGCGCGCCACCCGCCGTGGCGCGCCCCGCGCGTAATGCGTCAACGGTAACGTAGCTGAAGCCGCGACCGGCCAGCCGCGTGAGGATCTGATCGGTCAGGTGGGCCACCGGCGGCCCGCCAAGGGTCTCGTGCAGGACGATGAGCGACCCGCTCTCGGTCTGGCGCACCACCTGCCGCACGCTCAACTCCGCCGGCAGCAGCCAGTGTACCGGCATGATACTGCAAATGACCGGCTGATAGCCCCAGGCCAGCAGCCGACGTGCCAGCGCGCGGGTCAGGTGGCCGAAGGGCGGGCGCACGCTGGTAATGGTCAATGGATCGCGCCCACTGTGGCGCGCCAGCAATTCCCGCGTCCGGTCAAGCATAGCGTGGAGCGTCTCGGGTTGCTCCACCAGGAACGAGCGGTGCCGGTAGCCGTGGAGCATTAACTGGTGTCCGGCGGCAGCCGCGGCGCTAACCAGTTCCGGCATCTGCTCGACCCGCTCGCCAAGCCAGGAAAAGGTGCCCGTCACACCGTGCTTCGCCAGCACGGCCAGCAATGCTGGGGTGTCTCGCTCGTGCGGCCCATCATCGAAGGTCAGGGCCACCTGGTTCGAGTGGCGATTGCCCGACCAGAGCACCTCGGGAAACTGGCGTTCCAGCTCGCGTACCGCGTCGTTGAGCGAGGTGATGGTGTAGGCTTCGACGAGTTGGAGCAGGGCTTTCATCATAAAGGCCAGGTGCGACAGCGAGCGTTTTAACCGCATCTATGCCGCAAAAGAACGTAACAACATGGACGCACAGTGGGGCGGATTGCGGCGGTCTTTCGTGCGTGTTGTGTTCTTGTTCGGCACATCTGAGGATAGCCGAGCACAACCTGCAACTGTAATACTAGTGGTCTGCCACGATAATTGTGATGAACGTGGCGGGAGGGGGCGTGGGAGGGCGAAGCCCTCCCCGCAAAAAACTATCCATCATAACCTGGTTGACAAACCACTAGTCCTTGTCGGGTAATAAGAGCGAGAGCACGAACGAGACGATTGACACGACAATCGCCCCCCAGAAGGCCGGCCAGAAGCCATCAACAATGAACCTTGCCCCGAAGACGTTCTGTGCGATCCATGAGGACAGCGAAAAACTGATCGCGTTGACGATCAGGATAAACAAACCCAGGGTGAGAATGATCAACGGGCACGACAGGAGTTTGAGCAGCGGGCGGATGAAGGCATTCACGAACCCGAAGACGGCCGCCATCACCAGCACGGCGAAAATCCCCGTCTCACCTTCCACGGTGATGCCCGGCACGATCCAGGCGGTAATCGCCAGAGCCACCGCCGTCAACAACCAGCGCAGCAGGAGTTGCATGATCGCTCCTCATGAGTGTCCTGGTGGAAGGGGGGGCGGAGTGAGCGCAACCGTCCTCGCCCGGCGAACCCCTTCTGTGGTTGCATCCAGTCACTCATCCATGACGACAAAACTTACACATTGGGCACAATCGGCTCGACATCCGGGTCATCGCCGCCGACCTGGTACGTTCGCAGCGCGTAGATCGTGGCGCCCTGCTCGATGAAGACCTCGGCCAGGGCGCGGGCCATCACCGGGGGCAGCATGGTGCGCCAGCTTTTCAAGGCATCACCAATCGAGCCGAGGAGTCCACTGCCTCCGCCGCCGAGCACCGAGGCCTCGTACTCCCAATCGCTCCGCGCCGATCCCCAGGGCAGCAACACGCGCCGGATCTCTTCCCCAAGGGTCTGGAGGGCCTCCAGGCGCCGGGCCTCTTCGGGCGTATCGGTCATTTCGGCGCGCACATCGGCCCGCGCCGCGATCGTCCGTCCAACTTCGCGCACGGCCACATAGAGCGCCTGGGCCGAGTCCTGGGCGCAGTTGTTGAGCGCGCCGACGAAGGTTGCTCCGCGCCCATCGGCGATCCGATAGCGAGCCTCCATCACCTCCAGGAACTTGCGGATCTGCTCCAGGGCGCTGACTTCGGCGCCAAAGATGGTAAACGCGCCGCTAAGGGCGTCGATCTTCACCAGCAGATCCTGGATGGGCCGGATACCTGCCCAGCCGAACTGCCGGTCACCGCTGTAGCGGCTGTAGTGCAACGCGCCCGCGATCAGACCATCGGCGTTGTGAGCGTAGATCTGGTGGTAGACAATATCGAAGCTCAGTTCGTCGGCCAGCGGCTCACGTACCACCGTGGCGACACCGAAGGCGACGTGGCCCCAGTACAGCGGCGTGCGGGCCACTGGTTCGGTCTTCTTGCCGCCGATGCCGCCGAAGATATGAATAAGCAGGGCCTGATCGCCCTCGCGCCACTCGGCGCGGGCCGCGTCAGGATGCATCCCATCGGGCACCAGCAGGGTCTGCGTGGCCTGCCCCTTTACCGCGGCCCGTCGCCACTGCCGCGGGCGTAGGAAGTCCATGGCCTCCCCCGCTCCCACCACCACGCTGCCCGGGTTGAGGCGCACCACCTGCCGCGCGGCAACCGCGCGTACCGCAAAGCGCCCCTGCTGATCCTGGGCGCCGTAGAGGTACCAGCCCTGCTCGTTGCAGGGCGAGTGTTCGATGCCCGCGACGGTAAAGTTGCAGGTATCGTTCATGTCCGGGATCACCTCGGGGATGTACACCACATCCTCAGGGCCGCTGAAGTCGTGGGCGGCAGCCTGGTAGTGGACCACGCGGTAGGTGTCGGGCGCGTCGCCCGGCCCGAGGAAGCGCGCCAGCGCATAGAACGGCGCGCTGATCTCCACCGGCATGCGGCTGACGGCCACAATCGGCGCGCCCCCATCGCGGGGCGCCATGTCCACTTCGACCGCCCCCTCGAGCCGCACCAGGACGTCGTCGTAGGGATGGGCGCCGGCCAGCGACTCGAGCGGGTTGACGCTGGTCAGGCCGTGCAGGCGTTCGCCAACCACAATGCCCTTCTCCACCGCTTCCCAGGCGCCCTCATCGAGCACGACAGTGCGCGACGCGCCCCAGAGCCGGGCGTTCAGATCGATGGTTGACATCCAACGCAGGCGCACCCGGGTTCCTAGCAGGGCGTGGTGCGCCTCGGGCGCGTGGCGCACCTCCAGCCAGGCGCCCTGCACCAGCGCCCGGTCGTGGATCGCGGGGAGGATCAGCCGTCCCATCCACGTCCCCAGCGGGCGGAAGCGCGCCGGGTCCAGGCTCTGGGCAATAGGGTAATCTTCGCTGCGGTTGAACTCCGCCGCGCGGTAGCGGGCGTAGTTGCTCTCGATAGGAACCTGCTCATGTTTGCGCCGCATGGCTCAATCCTTGTGCAATATAGATGGGGAAACCGGGTTCCCCATACCCCCTGCCTGGCGGGTTTAAGGGCAGACAGAACATCCGGAGCAACGTGGCTTGTACCGCATTGGAGCGCCCCCGCGCACGACTCTGGTCTCTCCGCTTCGACGGGCTCAGCGCAGGCTCTCCAGCGAAGCTGGAGCGGGGCCGGGGGTGAGGACCACCCAGCGCATCCCAACGCCATACCACCCGTCGGCGCCCATACGTTCTGACCGCCCCTGAACCCCCAGCAGGGGAAGGCCAGGGAGGGGGCTGCCCTCTCACCAGGTCGTCTTTGCCTCACGTTGCTTGTCCCTGGCGCGGGCAGCCTCGGCCGCGCGCGCAGCTTCATAGGCCCTGGCCTCGGGATCATTGGCTGCGCGGGCGGCCTGCAGAGCCGCCGGGTTAATCAGGCCGTCTTTCGCCAGCAGATCGCCGATGGTATCAATGGTGGCAATCGCGTGCGACTTCCCCTCGGGGGTGAACGCCGTCCAGCCGAAGTAGTTCTTCGAGCCATTGTGGGCCATGGCCCCCATATCAATCATCTCGATCTTGCCGGCGGCCATGGCCCGGTTCCAGTCACTCTGGGGGAACCACTTCCAGCGGCCAGCGTAGAGCCAGTGTCCCAGCTTCTGCACCGGGTCGGCCTCGCCGTAGAGATGGTAGAGCTTGGTGGTAACGTTCAGCCCCGGATCATCGGCCATAACCCCGCCAATCGAAATGACGCGGATCGGCGCCTTCAGCGCCGGGGCCAGGTAGGTGGCCGCTCCCAGCGAGATCTGCGCCCCCCCGCTGAAGCCGGCCAGCGTTACCGGCTTGCCGCTGCCCACGCGATAGCCCCGCTGCTCCAGGGCCCGTATAATCTCAGCGGCCACCCCCAGGTTGTAGATCGGCCCGTAGCGCCGGTCGGCTGAGACGGCCACCTGGAACAGGTTGCGCAGATTGACCACAAATTGCAGCAGGTCGTAGGGGTTCTCCAGGCGGCGCCGCTCGATCCAGCGATAGAATCGCGCAAAGCTACGATCGGCGGTCAAGCCGGCATTGGTTACCGAGTAGGGGTACACATCCGGCACCACCAGCACCCCCGGCAGGCGCTTGATCGCCATCAGTCCCCAGTCGATCTCTTCCTGCGGGATCGAGGCGGCGTCAATCGCACCGATCCCCGACAGGTACACCACTGCCGAAGTCGCCGGATGTTCCTCCGGGGCCTGGCCGGCCTCCGGCGTCGCAGTGCGGGAGGGCAGCGCCGGCTTCTCGCCGAACCAGCCCGCCCACCATCCCAGGCTCTCGAAGGGCGCCAGCAGCGCCCCCAGGATGATCAGCAGGATCAGGCCGGTGAGCAACAGGCTCAATGTGGAGAGAATCATGGCGCACCTCTCCGGCTCTTGGTGGCGGCATCCTCGGGTGGAGCGGCGAACTGGCCAAGAATATCCTGCACACTCGCATCCATGTCCGCACCGGTAAGGCGTCTCCACAGCGCATTGCGCACGTAGATCACCGGTCGCCCGATCGTCGCGCTCATCACCATCACGACCAGCCAGCCCACCACGGTGCACACCAGCGCCGGGCCGAAGTTCCCGTTGGCCAGAGTGGTCATTGCCGCCAGCACCACCAGGAAGCTCCAGACTGCCAGAACCTTGCCGATAAAATTCCCCGCGTAGGGCAAGAGGACCAGAAAGCCGAAGACATAGGGCGCCGCGCCCATACCTGTGAGGCGCAGGGCCTTCGTCAGGGGGATTTCATTGGGGTAGAGCACCCGGCTCGTCAGCCAGATCGCCGCCCCCCAGACCATCAGGCTCAGCGCGAAGATAACGCCGTTCAGCAGCAAACTCACTACGAAGCGCGCCGGACGCACCCGGTTGACGAACAGGATAACGCTCTGGCCCAGTAACAGAGAGGCTCCGCCGAGGATCGCCACCGCGAGCACCACCCAGGCGGTGTCTGGACGGGACTCGACGATCTCGAAGGCGCGCGGGTTGAGGCGCATAGCCTCGTTGATCCCCACCCACATGATCCGTATAAACTCAACCATGCCTTTTCACCTGCCCCTCCGTTAGATGTCCATGCGGCTGCGCCGCGCACTGACAGGATGAACATCGGGTTTCTTTCTGCGAGGGCGCAGCTCTCCCGAACCCTCCCGGCGCGGGGTTTAAGGGCGGACAGAACATCCGGGCTAACGTGGCTTGTACCGCATTGGAACGCCCCCGCGCATGGCTCTGGTCTCCCCGCTTCGACAGGCTCAGCGCAGGCGCTCCAGCGAAGCTGGAGCGGGGGAGGGGGCGGGAGCCAGGCAGCGCATCCCAACGCCATAACGCCCGTCGGCGCTCATACGTTCTGTCCGCCCCTGAACGGTGCGGGGGGCCTGCCACTGCCGGCGGGCAGGGGAGGAAACCCGGTTTCCTCACGCTCCCTCGGGCCTGGAGCACAGACCCACGCGACCCACCAGAAGAAAACCCTGGGGGACGCGACCCCTTCAAGGCGCCCGACGGGTCTAACTGCTCACGTGTACGTCATTGTGCGATGGAACGTCAGGAAATGGAATGGCTAAAAGGATAGTTGTTCCTGATCCTGAAGGACCCTCTCGGGGCGCGGTTTAAGGGCGGGCAGAACACCGAGCCAGCGTGGCTCGTACCGCATTGGAACGCCCACGCGCGCGGCTCCGGTCTCCCAGCGAAGCCGGAGAGGGGCCGGGGGTGAGGACCAACCAGCGCATCCTAGCGCCATAACGCCCGTCGGCGCCTGTATGTTCTGTCTGCCCCTGAACGGGGCGCGGGGGAGTGTGGAGTCCCGGGTGGGCCGGACGCCTGCCGCAGAACCGGCTACCACAGCCGGAGTTGCAGGGCCGGGCGACGCCCATCGAGCAGCACATAGGGGGCAGCCCAGCCGGTGGTTACACCGAGGGCTTTGAGCTGGCTCAGATCGCGCAGCTTTGCCGCGCGCCGGGCAGCGATGATGCGGTCGGCGCTCCCGGGGCCGATGCCGGGCACGCGCAGGAGGAGCTGGCGCGGGGCGCGGTTGATTTCGATTGGCTCGTGCAGGTTGCGCTCGGCCCAGGCCGCTTTGGGCGTCGTATCGCGCGGCAGCAGGCCCCGGGCATCGAAGGGCAGTTCGTCGTAGCTGAAGCCATAATCGCGCAGCATAAAGTCGGCCTGGTACAGACGCAGGGCGCGCACCGGGTCCTCGGCGGGCCGATCGGCCAGTGGCGAGTGCTCGATAGGGTGGAAGGCTGAGAAATAGGCGCGCCAGAGTCCAAGCTCGTGATGAGCGCGCTGGACAGTCTCGAGCAGTTCGCGGTCGCTTTCGCCCGCAGCCCCCACCACAAACTGGGTGGTAAGGCTCCGGGCGGCGCGGCGGCCTTCCTGGCGCGCCCGCCGCATCACCTGGCTGGCCCAGCGCATACGGCCCCACATGCTGTCGGTAAACTCCTTATCGGGCGCAAGCGTGGCCAGGCGCTCGGGGTTGGGCGCTTCCAGGTTCAGGCTGACCCGGTCGGCCAGTTCCACGGCGCGCTCAATGTACTCGAAGGAGGCCCCCGGAATGAGCTTGAGGTGGATGTAGCCGTTGTAGCCCTCTTTCAACCGCAGTCGCTCGACGGTAGCGAGCATCTTCTCCATCGTCGTGTCGGCGTCAGGCACGATCCCGGAAGAGAGGAAGAGACCATCAACCCGTTGCTGCTGTCGCAGGACGACAAAGGTCGTCGCTAGCTCATCGGGCTTGAAGGTCGTGCGCCGGCGGCGAATGGCGCACGACGTGAAGCAGTAGGTGCAGGCAAAACGGCAGGCGTTCGTCTGCAGCACCTTGAAGAGGCGGGTCGTGCCGCCGCCTTCCTGCCGGGCGTTGTAGATAAAGCCGGTGGCGTGCCTGATACCCTGCCGGATACTCTGCGTTGCAGGCACGTCCGTCACTTCGTCGGCTGCCTCACTGCCGAGAATAGCCAGCTTCTGCTGGATGTCGGGTTCAACCTGCACCATGCGCCTGGCCCCCGTTGCTGTGTGCCTGTGGATAGTATAGCACACATGTCCTACCATGAAAATACGGGGAACCCGGGTTTCCCCAACCCCCTGCCTGTGGGGGCGCCAGCCGCTCCCAACCGCGGTTGGGAGATGGGGAACCCGGGTTTCCCCAACCCCCTGCCTGTGGGGGCGCCAGCCGCTCCCAACCGCGGTTGGGAGATGGGGAACCCGGGTTTCCCCAACCCCCTCCCTGGTGGGAGGGTTTGGGAGGGCGCAGCCCTCCCACTGAAAGGCGGGGGCAGGAGGGCAGGGCGCCGCCCCGTCCCGGCGAGGGCGCGCCATTATCCGTCACGATTTGTGCAAAAAGTACATAAATTGCAACTTTCAAGTTGTTGAAAATGCACAGGAGCTTTGCTAGGATAAGGCCAACGACACTGCAACGAAGCATGTGGAGGCGTGCAATGGAAATCCTCTTGCAAGTTCCGGGGTTCTTTCTGGCGCTGATGGGATGGGCCGCCACCATTCTCCTGCTGCAGGACTCCCCTCGCCTGAGTGTCAACGAGCGCCGTGGCATGATGATTTGTAGCTGGGTGGCGTGGATGACGCCGGGCTTTGGCAGCTTTGTGCTCGCCGGTCTGATGGCGACCGACACGGCTGCCCTGTATGTTGGCTTGACAACCATGTTGCTGTCGCTCTTCGTTCTCGCTGGCGCTCGCGCCCGCCCCCCGCGCACCCGCCCGTAGCCCTGGCAGGCGCAGCGGGAGCCGTGCTGACGATCATGCATGTCGGCGCGGAGGCCATAAAGAGGGGGAGGGGTTGGGCAGGCGCATGCCTCCCAACCCCTCCCCGCTTCCAGGGACGTGGAGCGACCCGGGTTCCCCTACCCTTCCGAATCAGGCGTCGTAGTACATCATGAACTCGTAGGGGTGCGGGCGCAGCGCGATAGCGACCGCTTCTTTGCGCTTCCCTTCGATATAGTTGGCGATCACATCCTCAGTAAAGACGTTCCCCTTCAGCAGGAAAGCATGATCGGCCTCGAGGGCATCGAGGGCCTCGCTGAGCGAGCCGGGCGTGCCGCGAATGTCGGCCTTCTCCTCGGGAGAGAGTTCGTAGATGTCCACGTCGAGCGGCCTGGGCGGGGTGATCTTGTTCTGGATGCCGTCAAGGCCGGCCATGAGCATCGCTGCGAAGGCCAGGTAGGGGTTGCACATAGCGTCGGGGGCGCGGAACTCGATCCGGCGCGACCTGGGCGATGAGGAGTAAGTCGGAATGCGGATGGCCGCCGACCGGTTACGCACCGAGTAGACTAGATTGATTGGCGCCTCGAAGCCCGGCACCAGGCGGCGGTAGCTGTTGGTGGTCGGCGCGCAGATTGCCAGGAGCGCCGGGGCGTGGTGCAGAACGCCGCCGATGTAGTACTCGGCCATTTCGGAGAGCAGCGCATAGCGCGCCTCGTCGAAGAACAACGGCTCGCCGTCCTTCCACAGGCTCTGGTGGGTGTGCATCCCTGAGCCGTTGTCGCCGAAGATCGGCTTGGGCATGAAGGTGGCGGTCAGGCCGTGGGCGCGGGCCACGTTCCGCACGATGTACTTGTACTTCTGCAGCTTATCGGCCATGTTCACCAGCGAGTCGAAGCGCATGTCGATCTCGCACTGGCCGGCCGTGGCTACTTCGTGGTGGTGCAACTCGATGTCAATGCCGATCTCCATCATCTTCAGGATCATCTCCGAGCGGATGTCCTGCAAGGTGTCGGTCGGCGGCACGGGGAAGTAGCCTTCCTTGTGGCGGATGCGATAGGCCTTATTGCCGCCCTCAACCTCGGCGCCGGTGTTCCAGACCGCCTCGGGGCTGTCGAGGAAGTAGAAACCGTGGTCGGCGGCCTGGCTGAAGCGCACGTCGCTGAAGAGGAAGAACTCGGCTTCGGGGCCGAAGTAGGCCGTGTCGGCGATCCCGCTGCTCTTCAGGTACGCCTCGGCCTTGCGCGCGACGGTGCGCGGGTCGCGCGAGTAGGGCTGCCGCGTAATCGGGTCAATGATGTCGCAGATCAACACCAGGGTCGGTACCTTCAGCGTCGGATCGATGAATGCTGAGTTGGGGTCAGGGACCATGAGCATGTCGCTCTCATTGATCACCTGGAAGCCCTTGATTGACGAGCCGTCGAAACCCAGCCCGTCCTCAAACATATCCTCGGTCAGGCGCGACGCGGGGATCGAGTAGTGCTGCCATCCGCCGAACAGGTCGGTAAAGCGCGTGTCAACGATCTGAATGCCGTTGTCTTTGATGAGTTTCAGGACGTCCTTCGGGGTCATGCTCATAACACTGGTCTCCTTGTCGCTGCAGGCGAACGTGGTCCTACGGACGCGCGCAATGCAGCACCGCGCCGCAACGTGTCAGCAAAATGAATGACTGGAACAACGCGTAAACGCCGACCAGCCGCCGGGGAGGCGGCTGCGCTGGCCGGCTGTGATGGGGGAACGTGAGGTGTACCGATCGTGTCGACTCGGTGCGCCGTCGCAAAGTCGGACACATCGTGTGCCGTGAGCGCCACGATGCGAAGATCTCCTGCGTGGGATCAGGCGAGTTAAACTCCAGCGGAACCTTTCATACTATCTTAATCTCAGTCCCCGGTCCCGGCTACGGTAATCTTGCACAATCTCACCCCTTGCTGTTTTGGATACATGAGCCAGGGGAGCAGGCGCCCGGCCCGGTGATCAGCACGCCTTTGAACATGGCGCCGCAGACACGCCCGCACGTGTTCAGATTTGAGGTAAGGCGTCACCCCGGGTGCGCGGGCGTCCCGCCCGCAATGGCCTGGATGCGGGCACGATGCCCGCGCACCCGGGAGAAGTGAATACGCACACACGCCGCTTGCCGGCTATGATCGGCTGTGCTATAATCTGGAGCGGTAGCTGGTCTGGCAGGTGGCATGCGCGCCTGCCAGATTTCTTGTGTCACGGCGTGGCCCGCCAGTCCCGCGCGCGTGCGGGCGCCTGGCGCCGGCCCTGTACGAAGGTAAGGAGCGTCCGGCGATGTCGGATCAGATTTTGATGGAACTGGCCCAGCGCCAGATGAGGCAAGACATCCCCGACTTTCGGGTTGGTGACACGGTGCGCGTGGGCGTCAAGGTGGTGGAAGGGAACCGCGAGCGCGTGCAGGAGTTTGAAGGGGTGGTGATCCGCCGCCGCAGCGGCGGGATCAACGAGAATTTTACGGTGCGCCGTATCGCCTCGCACGGTATCGGCGTCGAACGGACGTTCCTGCTGCACGCCCCGCGCCTGGACTCGATCAAGGTCATTCGCCGCGGCAAGGTGCGCCGGGCCAAGCTCTACTACCTGCGTGGACGGTCGGGTAAGGCTGCCCGTATCAAAGAACGGCGGAGTTAGTGTCTCGCCCCTTGCCGCGCTGGAGGGTTCGGGAGGGCGCAGCCCTCCCGGGAGCCGCTCCGGCGCGGCAGTCTGGTTGCCCACAGCCCCTGCTACGAAGTGATTTGCGATGAGCGCCCTCTACCGCCGCTTCATCGAGCGCGTCTTTCATCATTTTTACCGCGAGTTCGCGTGGACGTTCGATCCCGTGGCCTGGGCGGTGTCGGGGGGGCTGTGGTTCGGCTGGGTGCGGGCTGCGCTGCCCGAGCTGCGCGGGCGCGTGCTGGAACTGGGCTTTGGCACCGGGCACCTGCAACTGGCTCTGGCTGCCCGTCCCTATGTCGTGGGGGTTGACGCTTCTCCGCAGATGGCGCGCATCGCCGCCCGGCGCCTGCGCCGCCACGGGCACGCGCCGCGCCTGGCCCGTGGGCATGCCCAGGCGCTGCCGTTTCCCGCGGCGTCTTTTGATACCGTGGTCGCTACCTTTCCGTCGGAGTACATCCTCGATCCGGTAACGCACCGGGAAATTCACCGCGTGCTCGCCCCCGGCGGTCGCCTGGTGGTCGTGCCGCTGGCCCAGATTGATCCCGGCATCTACGCTCGCGTGATCGATGTGGTGTACCGCCTGGCTCTGCTCGCGCCGGTCTATCGCGATCCACGAGCCGAGCCGCCAGTCGTGCCGCTGCGGATCGACGGGATGCGCCTGACGCAGCAGTGGACACGGGTCGGGCCGAGCCAGGCGCTGGTCCTGCTTGGCGAGCGGGACGGGGCGCCGGTGGATCACCCTGCTGGCCATGCCGCCCACCACTGAGCACGAACGCGCACTGCAGGCGCAGGGATACACGCGCATCGCCGGTCTTGATGAGGCCGGACGCGGTTGCTGGGCCGGGCCGGTGGTGGCGGCAGCGGTGGTGCTGCGCGATGCGGCGTTGCTCCAGCCCGAACTGCTCGCCGGCGTTGATGACTCGAAACAACTTACGGCCGCCATGCGCGTCAGGGGCTATGAGCAGGTGCGCGCTGCGGCGCTGGGGGTGGGTGTCGGGATTGTGCCGGCCTACGTCATTGACGCCTTTGGCATTGTGCCGGCCACCCGCCTGGCGATGCTCACGGCGCTGCTGCACCTGCCCTTGCTTCCCGACGCTCTGCTGATCGACGCCGTGCGTCTCCCCGAAGTGGCGCTGCCCCAGGAGGCGCTGGTCAGGGGCGACAGCCGCAGCCTGGTCATTGCCGCAGCCTCGATCGTGGCCAAGGTGACGCGCGATCGGCTGATGGATACCGCTGACCGGGCCTATCCGGTCTACGGTTTCGCGGCGCACAAGGGCTATGGCACGGACGCCCACCGGCGCGCTCTGGCCCGCTATGGCCCCTGTCCGCTCCACCGGCGCAGCTTTGCCCCCCTGCTCCACGTCGTCGAACCGGGCACGGAAGCCGCGCTATGATCGCTGAGGAGGAACCGTGCCATGCCCGGAAAACCAACGCTCGCCGATCTGATGCGCCAGTTGCGTCGGGCAGGGCTGCGCCCGTCCGAACGTCTCGTGGAGCAGATCCTCGCCTTCGGTGCAGAGGCGCGCAGTGAACTGCTCAAACTGGCGACCAGCATTGCCGACCTGCATCAACCCTTGCCGGAGACGCTCGGCCCGCTGCATGCCCTGCGTCTGCTCGGCGAACTCCCTGACGAGTCGATCATCGTGCCGCTGCTGGAACGGCTGCCGGCGCCGGTGTTGAGCAGAGACGACGTGCCATCAGAGTTGTATAACCAGGAGGCGCTGGAAATTATCGGGCGGATCGGGTCGCCGGCCCTGCCCGTGCTGCTGAGCTACGCCGACGATGAAACCCATCCGCCGCTGGCGCGCACCTTTGCTATAAGCTGCCTCGCGCACGTGGCGACCCGCGCGCCGGAACTGCGCGACACGGTGATCGCCGAGGCGCGCCGCCGCCTGGAAGCCGACCAGCCGGCGCCGATCAGCACGGGCGCCGTGATGGCCTTGAGCGACCTGGGGGACAGCGACAGTTATCCGCTGGTGATGGCCGCATACCGGTCGGGGCGTGTCGATCAGACGGTGGCGCAGGCAGCGACCGCGCGACAGCTCCTGCTTGGCGGCGGACGGCCCACGCTGACAAGTGTTAACGTCGGTCTCTTTGAGCGCTACGACCAGAACGGCCCATTCCTGGCCTCCGACCTCGACGAAGATTTCGAGGACGAGGACGACGACGAAGATTAGCGCCCACCAGGCACAGGCGAGGCCCCGGCATGCGTCTACGCACCCACTTGCTCACGTCGTCGGCCCTGGGCCTGGCGCTGTACCCACGCCGTCTGGAATGCCTGGCGGCCCTGGTGGCAGCCGGCACCTTGATTGACCTCGACCACCTGGTGCTCTACGGGCTGCGCACGGGCGACTGGAGCGTGGTGGGAGCACTGCGCTACCACCGCTACCGTGGCCGGCGCTACACTGCGGGCGATACGCGCCCACGCTACGGGTCACTCCGCTCGTGGCTGCATAACCCCTGGCTGGCCCTGCCGCTAGCCTGGGTCTGGGCCAGTGTGCGCCCGGAAGCGCGCCCGCTGGCCCTGGGCCTGAGCCTGCACCTGGCGCTCGATCACGTGGACCTGCCGTGGCGCGTCCAGGCCCGGCTGCGCGCTGGCGGGGCCTGCCAGGCCTGCGGGCGGCGTGGCGCGCGCCTGGCCGTCTACCGCTGCGCCCACGCTGGAACAAAGCGTTACCTGGCGCTCTGCCGGGCCTGCGGGCGCCGAGCCATGACTGTGAGCAAGCGGCATCCGGCACAGACGGCCAACCCTGTGGTACACTACCTCCACGAGCAAGGCACAACCGCTCACCGGGAGGTCGCCAATGAATGACGGTGATGACGCGCTGGAACAGCCGAACCTCGAAAGCCCGGGCGAAGAACTCGAGCGCCTGGCCCGCGAGAGCCTCGAGGCCCAGTCCGATCTGTCTGACCTGGACGGGATGCGTCGGCGGTGCCAGCGTGTGATCGATCTCTACGCGCAGGGCCGTATCATTGACGCCAGTGACAACTTCCACGCCGCGTGGGTGCTGCTCTGCGGAGAAACCGCGGTGCACTTCAAACTGGCGCGTATGTTTGCCCGGCGCGCAGCGGAGCTGGGCGAAGCGCGGGCGTGGACGTTGGAGGCGATGGCGTGGGATCGCTGGCTGGTGGCGACCGGCAAGCCGCAACGCTTTGGCACCCAGATCCTCAAACAGCACGGACGCTGGTCGCTGGGCGCTGTGGATCCCACGGTCAGCGACCTGGAGCGGGCCTTCTACGGGGTGCCCCCGCTCTACGTTCAACAGCAGCGGGTGGAGCAACTACAGCGGCAGGAGAGCGCCTGAGGCGGGTGGAGGTGGGGAGCGGCGATTCCCCTCCCTGAGGGGAGGGTTTGGGAGGGCGCAGCCCTCCCAGGAACCAACCCGCCCGCGGGGAGGGTTTGGGAGGGCTCCGCCCTCCCAAGAACAAGTATTTTCATTCTGGCGTTGTGCGCCATGCGCATGACCGT
>CAKZKA010000037.1 GCA_937120965.1 uncultured Chloroflexota bacterium | reverse complement strand
AGCCGCTCCCAACGGCGGTTGGGACATGGGGAAACCGGGTTTCCCCACCTGCGGTGAGCCTGTCGAACCGCCCCCCTCCCTGGTGGGAGGGTGTGGGAGGGCTACGCCCTATCAGGAACAGGTGTGGCAATCCTCTGCCGGGCCTGATCGAGCTGCTCAGGGGTATTCAGGCTGAACAATGCCAGACCATCGGGATCGTAGGCGGCGTAGTCTGCCCGTTCCAGCACCCGGACCCGCAGCCGCGGAAAGAGGGCCGCCACCTGACGCTCACCGGTTTCCAGCGCCTCGCGCATCGTCGGCAAGCAGGCCCGGCTGTAGACTGCGTGCAACGGCTCGATGCCCAGATCGTTGCGCGTGGCCCGGGGCGCGCCGGCTCGTAGCGCCAGCACGTCGTAGTCGCGCGGCAAGGCGAGCATAGCTGCCAGCAAGTCGCGCTGCAAGAACGGCATGTCGCAGGCCAGCACCAGCGCATAGCGGTGCGCGCAGGCCAGCAGGCCCGCGTAGATGCCCCCCAGCGGACCCGCGCCGACACAGGCGTCGCGCACCAGCCGCGCCGGCAACTCCGGCCACAACTCGGGATCGTTCAGCGCCACCAGCGCCTCGTCGCACAGCTCGTTGGCCAGCGCCAGGGTACGCTCCAGCAACGTTGGGCCATGCGCGCCCCAGAGCCGCAGGCGTCGCTTATCGCTCCCCAGCCGCCGGCTGGCGCCACCCGCGAGGATAATCGCGCTGGTCGGTTCGTTCGACATAGTATAATACCATTTTGGATTTTAGATTTTGGATTGTGGATTGCCACGCTGGGCAGCACAACGCCTGAAATCGCTTCAGGCAATGGCGGCATCATCAACGGTAATTGGTATAACTTGCTTGATTCGGAGCGTGCCTGTGCCGGCTCAGACCTGCCGGGGCCGGGGCAACGTTGTTGGGGCAAGCCCCACACTCCCCTGCCGGAGGCGGGCGTTGCGCAAGCCCTGGCAGCCCTGCTCCCGGAAACGCCTGGTAACGTGTATAGTATAGCCGCTCCGTGATGCTGTGCAATGGATGCCCGGCGCTATGCAGAACCCCGAGTACGATGCCATCAGTAGCAGCGAAGCGCGCCTGCAACGCCTGTTGCGCCGACGCGAGCCCTTCTGGCGCCTGGTTGCGGCAAGCATTTATGATGTATATGTGCTGGCGCGCGAGGCCCGCGTCACCCTGATCGGCTTCGCCGTCCTGGCCTGTGTCAATGTCGCCTATCTCCTCTTCTTCTACGACCACGCCGCTGCCGGGGTGCGCCGCTTCACCGTGCTCTCGGCGCTCTACGAAACCCTGCGCATGATGTCGCTGGAGACCGACCTGCCCATCCCCGACGGTGATGTGCTCGGCGACGTGCTGTTTTTTATTACGCCCCTACTCGGCCTGGCCCTGCTGTTTCAAGGCATTCTCAATTTCGGGCGCTTTGTGCTCGACAAGGGCAGTCGCCGCGAGGGCTGGCAGATTTCCCTGGCGCGCACCTACCGCAATCACGTGGTCGTATGCGGCCTGGGCAGCGTCACCTACCGCGTCATCCGTGAGTTGCTCGAGGGGGGCTACGAGGTGGTGGCCATCGAGCGCGACTGGAACAGCGAATTTCTCGAGGCTACCCTGGCCCTCAGTGTGCCGGTGATCCACGGCGACGCCCGCAGCCGCGAGGTCCTGCGCAACGCGGGCATTGTCCGCGCCCGCAGCCTCATCGCCGGCCTCAACGACGACCTGGCCAACGTCGAGATCGGTCTCTCGGCCCGCCGCCTGCGCCCGGGCCTGCCCGTTGTCCTGCGGATTTTCAACGACGAACTCGACCTGAACCTGGAGCAGAGCTTCGGGCAAAACAGCGTGTTCAGCGCCTCGGCGCTGGCTGCTCCCACCCTGGCCGCCGCAGCCCTGGGACGCTCGATTGCCCACGTGCTACCCCTGCCACCCCAGTTCAACCACGCTGACGGGGCGCCGCGTTTCCTGGGCGTGCTGCAACAGCAGATCGTGCCCGGCAGCGAGTTCGTCGGCCCGCCCGAGGAACTGGAGCAACGCTTCGACGTGCGGGTGTTGCACCACGTCAAGGGTGGCCCGCCGCGCCGCAACGGCCCCCAGAACCACCGCGCGCCGCAGCGCATCGAGTATGGCGACCAGGTCGCCCTGCTCGGTCCCCTCGACCAGCTCGAGCGCGTGCGCCTGCTTGACCAGAGCGTGCTTAACCACCGGCAGCCAATTGTCGGGTTGCGCAGCTTCAGCCTGACGCCCCTTCCCGGCGTCGAACAGGCCTTCGATACGGTGATCGTCTGTGGCCTCGGGCGGATCGGCTTCCGCGTGGTGCGCGCCCTCTCGCTGATGCGCCCGCGCCCGCGTGTGACACTCATCTATCAGCACCCTGACACCGACCGCGAACTGGTCGAGGAGGTGCGTGGCCTGGTTGCCGACTGCCACCAGGGTGACGCCCGTCTGGGCACGGTGTTGCAGCAGGCGGGGATCGAACGCGCCTGCGCGGTGATCGCCGCCACGGGCGACGACCTGACCAACATGCAGATCGGCCTGGCGGCGCGACGCCTGGCGCCCGACATTGACCTGGTGTTGCGGGTCTACAATGAGGACCTGGCGGAACGCCTCGAAACCCTCTTCGGGCGGCACACCACCTTCAGCGTGCCAGCTCTGGCCGCGCCCACCCTCAGCGCTGCGGCGGTTGTGCGGGGCGTTGATTACGCCATCGAAGTCGCCGAGCAGATCTACTCCACCACGGCGCTCCGTGTAGAGCCTGGCGATCGCCTGGAGGGGCGCACGGTAGCCGAACTCCGTCGCCAGCAACGGGTGCTGGTACTGGCGCTGCGGCGCGCCGAGGAGTATGTGCGGGTGACGATGGACACGCAGTTACAGGCCGGCGACGAGTTGGCCGTGCTGATCGACCTGCGCCGGCTCGAACAACTGCGGTCCGCACAGGCGCCAGGCCCCCTGCGCCGCTTCCGGCTCAACCCAGGCGGGGAAGCGCGGGTGGGCCGCTGAGGGGGGCGGCCAGCCAGGGTCTCCAGGAGGGGTTTGCTCCCTCCAGAACGAAATGGGCCAACGAATGGGAAACGAATAAACGAATAAACGAATGCTCAAGGCGTGCCTGACTCTTTCAGGGAGGCGTGCCAACCCGGCAGCCGGGCGAGCACGG
>CAKZKA010000036.1 GCA_937120965.1 uncultured Chloroflexota bacterium | reverse complement strand
TGGGGGTGCCAGCCGCTCCCAACAGCGGTTGGGACATGGGGAAACCGGGTTTTCCCAACCCCCTCCCTGAGGGGAAAGCGGGTTTCCCCATCCCCCTGCCTGGGAGGAGGCGCCCGGTTCCCTCCCCCAGCAAGGGAGGGGCAGGGAGTGGGTGGAGTGCTACGAGACTGTAACCTGACTCACTCTCCCCCGTCCGCCCACGTTAGATACTCGTCCAGCGGGCCGTTAAAGTAGACGTGGACCACCTGGTTGAAGGTGATGCGGCTTACGGCGTCCCAGACCTCCTGATCGTCCTTGCTGTGAACCACGAGCATACCCCGCTCGGGGGCATACTCGTCCTCGCCGGGGGGGATGACAAAGGCGAGCCACTCGCCAGGGTAGCGCGCCTCCACCGCGGCGATGAGTTCGGTGCGTCCCCGTTCCACCATCCCGGTGTAGGGGCAGCCACAGCTACAGTCGGGGCCGCAACTGCTATGGTCGCCGGTGCCGCACGAGGGAGTGATGCCGCCGTGCTCGGCGCTGGTGAGGTTGATCATGACTGGCATAGTCATGATTGTATACCAGCGGCGTGTGAGGCGCAAGCGACCCGAACGAACGTGATCTTGCGGGGAAACCGGATTTCTCGGTACCCCCGCCCGCAGGCTGGCCAGCTCTCCCCTGCGGTCACCGCACCTCACGGAGTGTGAGCTTCCAGCCAGTGCGTTCGGTAAAAGCCCGTGCCTCCGCAGCGATGGACTCCGCCGATGCCGTGCCCTGCACCTTCACCACCACCTCGCGACCGGCGGCCTGAAGGGCTGGTGCGCCGATGGGGCTGAGGCCGGGCGGCAGGGCCTCGCGCGCTGCCTGCATCAGCGCTTCCTGGTGCGGCTGCGGCCAGAGTCGCACCGTCCAGCCGATGTACGTGGCCAGCTCGGCCAATTGCCCGGCGTACCTGGCCCGGGCTGCCTCGGGGAAGTGGAAGCGTAAGGTCACCACCAGGCTGGCCTGGTCGGCGCTGGCCTTGTAGCAGCCGCTCTCCGGCCCGAACCAGCTTCGGGCGGTGTTGAGGGCGAAGTTGAGTTCGCTGGGCGGCGTGCCGGGCGGCGGGGCGAAGCTCTCACCTTCGACGAGGGTGGTCGGTGGCTCTCCCAGCCCTGGCGCGCGGATCAGCAGGCGCAACCCCGTCCGGGCCTGAAAGGCGGCTTCGGCGGCGGCCACGGCTTGCGGATCGGCGGCGCCGGTGCAGCGCACTTCCACCCGCCCCTCGGCAGCGTAGATCGCCGGGGCGCGCTCCGCTGCCAGCCCCGTGGGCAGGGCTGCCAGCGCCGCCGCGGCAAGCTGGCCCTGGTGAGGCTGGGGCCAGACCTGTACTTCGACCCCTGTTTCGGCGGCGATCTGCGCGAGAGCTTCCGCGTCGCGGGCAGCGGCGATGACCGGGAAGAAGTAGCGCAGCGTCACCGCGCCGCTGTCGGGGTCCACACTGCGCTGGTAGAGGTCGGGCGCGTGGCCGAGGTATCGGTCAACGACCGCCAGGATGCGGTTCATATCAGGGCGCGGGCTGGCGCGGCGCGGGCCACCGGCGGCCTGGACGCGGCGCACCTCTGCGGGGGCGAGCAGGCGCCACAGGCCCGGCGCGTGGGGAAGCGGCGCAAAGTAGGGGCTACCGGCTTCGAGGAGCGCCTCCAGCGCAGTTTCATCGGCCAGTGTGGCCGTCTCGCCGTGCCAGGCCCGCGCCAGTTCGCGCACGCTCAACGCCTGCACCCCGCTGCCGTCGCGCAGGGTTTCCCAGAGCCGTTCCAGGCCCTCCGCGGCGAGCGGCGCGCCAGCGCCAATCGGCGCAACTGGCGCGGTCCGCGGCGGAGGCGCAACGACGCGCCGGCCACCCCGCGGCGCCGCTTCCAGCGACAGCGTCTGCCCGTCGCGGGGCGTCAGCACCGTCGTCAGCCCGCTCAGCCGCGCCGCCAGCGCCGCCCGCGCCTCGGCATCACCGTGAACCAGGGCCACCGTTCGCGGTTGCAGGGCGCGCACCAGCCCCGCCAGTTCATCGCCATCGGCGTGGGCGCTCAGGCTGTAGCGGCCCACCTGGCAGGCTACTGGCAGCTCGCGCCCGTTGAGCGTCAGCCGGCGCGCCTCGGGGGGCGCACTGGCAAGGTCGAGCAGTCGGCGCCCGGGGGCCTCATCGTCCAGGTAGCCGCTGAAGAAAATCGCCGCCCGCGCATCACCGGCCAGTCGTTCGGCGTACCAGACCGATGGACCGCCGGTGAGCATACCCGACGAGGCGATGATCGCCGCGGGGGGGCCGGCCAGCAGACGCTCGCGCTGCTGGGGTGTCTCGACCGGCTGCACGGTGTTGCCGAAGAATGGCTTGCCCCCGTTGAGCAGGTGGCGGCGCAGGGCCGGCGCCAGCGCGTCGGGAAAGGCGGCGTAGGCGGCGCACACCGAGCGTACCAGCCCGTCTACGCCGATGGGGAAGGGGGGAATGTGCCCGTCGCGCTGGGCGGCGCGCAGAATGAGAATAACCTCCTGGGCGCGCCCCAGGGCGAAGGCGGGGATGAGGCAGTGCCCGCCGCGGGCGATCACCTCGGCCACCGCTTCGGCCAGCCGGCGCTCTTCCTGGGCGCGGTTGGGGTGCAGGCGAGCGCCGTAGGTACTCTCCAGCACCAGCAGATCAGGGTAACGCGGCGCCGGTATGGCAGCGCCCGGGATGGTGCGCTGCGGAGTGACACTCACATCGCCGGAGATCACCAGCCGCCCGTCGTCGGCCTCGAAGCCCAGGCTGACCGCCCCGGCGATGTGGCCCGCACGCCGGGCGTGGACGACGATACCGGGCAACTCAGGCAGGCTCTGGGCCTCCGGCGCGAGCGGGCGCAAGCGGTGCAGGGTGGCGGCCACCAGCGCCTCGTCATAGAGCGGCAGTTCCAGTTCCTCGGCGGCGCGCCGGGCCATCACTCGCACCGCGTCGCCCAGCATGACCTCCATCAGGCGCATCGTCGCTGGCGTGGCGTAAATCGGCGCTGTCGGGAAGCGATCGGCGACAAGGGGCAGCGCGCCGATGTGGTCGGCGTGCGCGTGGGTGATCAGGATCGCATCCAGGCGTATCCCGGCGAGGGCCGCCAGGTCCGGCAGCCGGTCGGCGCTGTCCATACGCACGCCAGCGTCCACCAGGAAGCGCCGGTCTCCCAGGGTCACGAGCTGACACGTGGCGCCAACACCACCTGCTCCGCCCAGGAATTGGATATCCATCGTTTCACCGGGCGTCTATGCGGTTGTGCCGCACAATGACAACAGGGAGGGGAAGGGGGAAACCCGGTTTCCCCGAGTTTTATACCAATTACCGTTGATGATGCCGCATTGCCTGAAGCGATTTCAGGCGTTGTGCTGCCCAGCGTGGCAATCCACAATCCAAAATCTAAAATCCAAAATGGTATTAGCGGATCACCTCGACCCCGCCCATGTAGGGCCGCAGCACCTCTGGCACGACGATGCTGCCGTCCTCCTGCTGGTAATTCTCCATAATCGCGATAATTGTGCGCGGCAGCCCCAGGCCCGAACCGTTGAGCGTATGCAAAAACTCCGGCTTTGCGCCCGGTTCGGGGCGGTAGCGCAGATTGGCGCGTCGGGCCTGGAACGCTTCCACATTTGAGCACGAGCTAACTTCCAGCCACTCGCCTTGCCCCGGCGCCCAGACCTCGATATCGTAGGTCTTTGCCGACCCGAAGCCCAGGTCACCGGTGCAGAGCAAGCGGGTGCGGAAGGGCAACCCGAGCAGCCGGCAACACTCCTCGGCATCGCGGCGCAGCTTCTCCAGGGCGGCGTAACTCTGCTCGGGCTTCTCGAACATATACATTTCGACCTTGTCGAACTGATGGCCGCGCTTGATGCCGCGCACATCGCGCCCGGCGCTCATCTGTTCCTTGCGGAAGCACGGCGTGTAGGCCACGTGGTAGATCGGCAACTGCGAGGCCTCCAGGATCTCATCGGCATAGATAC
This sequence comes from uncultured Chloroflexota bacterium, assembly GCA_937120965.1. Taxonomy (GTDB): domain Bacteria; phylum Chloroflexota; class Chloroflexia; order Chloroflexales; family Chloroflexaceae; genus JACAEO01. The sequence continues at coordinate 11,545 of CAKZKA010000036.1, read as the reverse complement.
CGGTGATGGGCACCTCGGCTGTCGGCACCAGCCAGAGACCCGACTCCTCATCGCGGTAGAGATTGTCGCGGAACTTGGGTAACTGACCCGAACCCCAGAGAACGTGTTCCCTGACCACGAACGGCGTATAGACCTCTTCGTACCCCTGGCGCAGATGCAGGTCGAGCAGCCACTGGATGGTGGCCCGCTGGAGGCGCGCCCCCAGCCCGCGCATCACGTAGAAGCGCGAGCCGGCCAGCTTCACCCCCTGCTCAAAACTAATGATCCCCAGAGCTTCGGCCAGATCCCAGTGGGGCTTCGCGAAAGGCGGCGTGCGCGGCTCACCCTCCTGGTAGACAACCGGATTATCGCTGTCGTCCCTGCCGTCGGGCACATCGGGATGGGGCAGGTTGCGGATCTCCAGCATCGCCGCCCACTGCTCCTCCTCGACCCGCGCCACCTCGTGATCAAGGGCGCTGATCCGGTCGCCGACCTCGCGCATTGCGGCGATCTGCGCAGCCCGCTCAGCCTCGTTCTGCATGCGCCCGATCTCCTTCGAGACCGCATTGCGTCGGGCCTTCAGATCCTCCACCTCGCGCAGCAGGGCGCGCCGACGCTCGTCGAACGCCAGCACCCGGTCCACGACCGCTCCATCAATGTCGAAGCGGGCGAGTTGCTGTTTGACATACTCTGGATTTTCACGGAGTAGCTTGATGTCCAGCATGGTCAGGACTCCTTGTACAGGCGCCATGCGCAGGCTGCGCGACGCCGCGGCGGCTTTCCCGGGAGAGCACTGCCCTTCCAACCCCTCCCATCCAGCAGCGAGGTTACTTTCGACCCAGTTGGTTCATCGCCCGCATCAGTTCGACCAGGGAGACCCCTTCCAGTTCGTCCGCGTTCAACCCCTTGAACAGGCGGGTCAACTGGGCGCGCTGCGCGGGATCGGGCACACGATAGGCGGCAAAGAACACCCGGTCGCCTTCACGCACGAAAAAAGTGGCATAGGGTCCGCCGCCACGATCAAGGGCGGCATTGACGGCCCGCAGCACCAGAGGGTGGGTGACCGGGATCATATCCTCACGGGTTTCCCAGCCGGTGAGCGTCTCGTCTTCCGCTTCAGTCTCCTCCTCAACGGGTGGATTGGCGCCCAATCGTCGCTGCGGCGGGGGCGGGAGGTCCGGCGGCAACTGGCCAACTCGTGAGGGAAAGTTGCCCCAGGCCCGGTTGAGCATATAGGCCGCGATGCCTATCGCCAGCAGACCGGCCACCACGATGATCGCAATTGTCAGGAGATCCATAGGCGGCGCTCCTGTATATGCTCAGTAATCCCGTCGCCTGCCGCGATGGGGCTTCGTCGCGCAACGACAGGAATGCGCATGGATGGTTTCCCGGGAGGGCTGCGCCCTCCCCACACCCTTCCCACAGGCAGGGGCGTGGGGAAACCCGGTTTCCCTATATGTTCACATCAGCGTATAGCTCCAACTCACCGGCTTTCCCTCGCGGTAAGGCATGACCCCGTGAAACTGGCGCGGATCGTCGCTGAAGACCAGGGGCAGGAAGTACGGATCGCCGGGCCAGAGGGGCAGTTCGCTGCGCAGCAGTCGTTCGACCGGCACCCACTCCAGGCTCCCCTCGGCATTGGCCGCAGGCGGATCGCCGCGAAAGCGGGGAATAAGAAAGATAAAGCCCAGCCAGTCTTCACCCTGCTTTCCGAAGCCGGGCCAGCTTATCGTCCCGCGCAGGACGAGTTCCAGCGCCTCGATCCCCGCCTCCTCACGCAACTCGCGGCGCATACCGCTCACCACGTCTTCGTGCGGCTCGATTTTACCGCCCAGGCCATTATACTTGCCGAGGTGTTGATCCTCCGCACGCGCATTACGATGGACCAGCAGCACCGAGGTGCGATCAGGCGAGAGGACATAGCCCAGGGTGGCGATAATGGGTGTGTATGGCATAGGTTTCCCGAGCGACTGTGCTACACAACCGGGGAGGGGGGTGGGAAAACCCGGGTTTCCCTATGTTTTACCACGGCCCGTAGAGACCCCGGGCGCCCTGATGGTATTCCTCGAGGCGGCGGAGGCTGCCCGGCTCGGTATTTACCGGCAGATCGCGCTGGCGGAAAAAGCGCGCGTCCACAATCTCCAGATCGTAGGCCGGCGGGCGCGCCTGGCTCAACGGCTCACAGACGAACACGGCCACGTAGTTGATCATCCCCTCACTAACGGCTCGATACAGACCGAGCAGTTCGAGCGGGCGGGTCTCACAGCCAGCCTCCTCGCGCACCTCACGGACGATAGCGGTAACCAGGGTCTCGCTCCGTCCCAACCCACCCCCGGGCAACGACCACGGGTAGCGCCCGCCCCGATGGCGCACCAGCAGCACCTCGTCGCCACGGACGACCAGGGCGCGTACCCCGACCTCGGTGGGTCGGGTGAGCTGGCGCAGACCGGCGCGAACGAAGATGATGACGTTATACGCGAGCGACAAACCGCCTTCGCGCAGGCTGGCCTTCCAGATGTGCATAGAGCAAAACACCCCCGTCCTCCCATGGAAGGACGAGGGTCGTGCCTCGCTGTTCGACGCGCCTCCCGTGGATCACGGCCAGGGGTCAACCCCGGGTATGGGCTGGCGCGGCGGGCAGCAGGGCCAGGTGCCGGGCGCGCTTGATGGCCACCGACAGGCGCCGCTGCATCTTCGCTGTTACGCCCGTGCGCCGCCGGGGAAGGATCTTGCCCTGCGCCGTCACGTACTTCTGGAGGCGCTTGACGTCCTTGTAATCGGGCACGATGCCCAGCTTCGTAAACTCACACTCGCGGCGGCGGCCACGTCCACCGCCTTTTACCGTTCGAGACCGGCTCATATACTGTCGCGCTCCTTGGATCCGTATGGACCAGACCAGACAAACCGGGGTTCAGTATACCACATGTGCGGGTTGTCCACCACTCTTCAGCGCTGTTCGGCGGCAGCTACGGCGCCGCCTGTTGGCACAGGTTTTGCTGTTGCGCTAAAGGGGTCAAACCGTGGTATGTCCATAAGCCATAACAGCTATCGGTATCAGCCATCTTATCCGTCTCGCCATCTGCATAATATGAGGACCAACCAGCGCATCCCAACGCCATAGCGCCCGTCGACGCTCATACGTTCTGTCCGCCCCTGAACCCCTGCCCGGCGGGGTGTGGGGAGACCTGGTTCCCCACGGCTTACAGCGCCGGGTAGCGCGTGTGCCAGTCAGTGAGGCGCTGGTAGGCGTCGCCGACCCGCAACAGGGTGGCTTCGTCGAAGGGGCGACCGATCAACTGCAAACCCACGGGCAGCCCTTGACTGAAGCCGCAGGGCACCACCAGGCTGGGTACGCCAGCGAGGTTGATCGGCAGGGTGCATACGTCACTCAGGTACATGGCGATCGGGTTATCGAGTTTCTCGCCCACCTTGAAGGCGACCGTGGGGGAGGTGGGAGCGGCGATCACATCCACGTGGGCGAAGGCGGCGTCGAAATCGCGCTTGATCAGCGTGCGCACCTGCTGGGCGCGCTTGTAGTAGGCGTCGTAGTAGCCCGCCGAGAGAGCGTAGGTGCCCAGCATAATCCGTCGGCGCACCTCGGGGCCGAAGCGGCGACCTCGCGTCAACTCGATCTCGTCCCACATGCTCTCACCCGGCTCGCGCGGGCCGTAGCGCACCCCGTCGAAGCGCGCCAGGTTGGCGCTGGCCTCCGCCGGGGCGATAATGTAGTAGGCGGGCAGGGCGTAGCGCGTATGGGGCAGCGAGAGTTCCACCACCTCGGCGCCCTGCGCCCGCAGCACAGCAATGGCCTCGCGGGTGGCCTGCTCGACCCCCGGCTCCATGCCCTCGACGAAGTACTCGCCGGGCACGCCGATGCGCAGCCCGCGCACCTCGCCGCTGAGCGCGGCGCAGTAGTCGGCGACCGGCACGGGGGCGCTAGTGCCGTCGCGGGGGTCGTGCCCGGCAATAACCTGCATCAGCAAGGCCAGATCCTCGACCGTTCGCGCGAAGGGGCCGATCTGGTCGAGTGAGGAGCCGTAGGCCACCAGACCGAAGCGGCTCACGCGCCCGTAGGTGGGCTTGAGGCCACTGACGCCGCAGAGCGCCGCTGGCTGGCGGATCGACCCGCCGGTGTCGGTACCCAGACTGGCCGGCGCCATCAGCGCCGCCACGGCGGCTGCGCTGCCACCGCTGCTGCCACCGGGCACGCGCTCGAGATCCCAGGGGTTGCGGGTGATGTGAAAGGCGCTGGTCTCGGTGCTGGAACCCATGGCAAACTCGTCGCAGTTGAGTTTGCCCAGGCTGATTGCCCCGGCGGCCTTGAGCCGGCTGACCACTGTAGCGTCGTAGGGTGGCACAAACGTTTCCAGGATGGCCGAGCCGCAGGTGGTGCGGACGCCGTTGGTGCAGATCACGTCCTTGATCGCCAGCGGTATGCCGTGGAGTGGACCGGAGTCGGGGCGGCGGGTGGCATCGGCGGCGCGGGCTTCAGCCAGGGCCTGTTCGCCGGTAAGAGTGATGAAGGCGCGCACCCGGGGCTCCACGGCCTGGATGCGCGCCAGCAGCGCCTCGGTCAGCTCGTATGAACTGAGCGTGCCGGCAGCCAGAGCAACCCTCGCTGCCGCGACGGTCAGGGTGTGCAGGTCGGTCATCGGCCCTCCGTTATGCGGATCGGCACCGGACGTGCCGGAGAGGTATTACCTTATTATACCGCGATGAGGGCGGAGTTCTGGGGAGCGCGCCCGGAGGAGGGTGTGGGAGGGCTGCGCCCTCCCAGGAACAACCGGTTTTCATTATCCAAAGTGCCCGCTCAGGTAGGCCTCAGTGCGCGGATCAGTCGGATTGGTAAAGAGCCTGGCCGTGGGTCCAAACTCCACCAGTTGCCCGGCGCGCGTTTGGGAGTCCATCAGCATAAACGCGGTATAATCGGAGACCCGCGCTGCCTGCTGCATGTTGTGGGTAACGATAACGATCGTAAAACTACCCCGTAGATCGGCAATCAATTCCTCGATCTTCAGAGTCGAGATCGGGTCGAGGGCCGAGCATGGCTCGTCCATCAGCACCACTTCCGGTTCAACGGCGATGGTGCGGGCGATGCACAGGCGCTGTTGCTGACCGCCGGAGAGCGAGGTGCCGGTCGCGTTCAGGCGATCCTTCACCTCGTCCCACAGAGCGGCCCGCCGGAGCGCCCACTCGACGCGTTCCTTGATGCGCTTGCTGTTGCGCTCGCCAAGCACCCGCAGCCCGTAGGCGACGTTATCGAAGACCGACTTGGCAAACGGGTTGGGCCGCTGGAAGACCATTCCCACGCGCCGCCGCAGCAGGATCGGGTCAACCTCATCCCCGTAGATCGATTCGCCGTCAATCGTGAGCAACCCCTCGGCGCGAGCGCCGGGCGTCTTGTCATGCATGCGGTTGATCGCCCGGAGCAGGGTAGATTTGCCGCACCCCGAGGGGCCGATCAGCGCGGTAACCTCACCCTGGGGAATGGCGAGGTTGATCTTGTCGAGCGCCTTGAACGACCCGTAGTAGAAATTGAAGTTGACAGCCTCGATTTTAGTCTTGCCGACGCCCTCGCGGGCCCGCGCGCGCGCCGCTGCCGTTGCGGCAAAACCGCCTGCCAGGGGTAACGACCTGGTTCGTGGCTCACTCATAGCTTCGACTCCATGCGGATTCGCCGCGCTCCGCGGGAATGCATAGATTTCCCGGGAGGACGTAGCCCTCACAAACTCTCCCCACCAGGAGAGGTATGGTGAAACCGGGTTTTCCCTCCTGTAAGATCAGCCCACCCTTCCAGTGATGTAATCCTCGGTGCGAGGATCTTTCGGGTTAGAAAAGATCTGCTCAGTAGGACCTTCTTCCACCAGTACGCCGATAGGGATATCATCGGTCTTTTCTACCATAAACACGGCGGTGCGATCGGAGATGCGCGCCGCCTGCTGCATGTTGTGGGTCACAATCACGATGGTGTACCGCTGGCGGAGGCTGAGTAGCAGTTCCTCGATCTTAAGGGTAGAGATCGGGTCGAGGGCCGAGCATGGCTCGTCGAACAGGATGACGTCGGGTTCGACGGCGATGGTGCGGGCGATACTCAGGCGTTGCTGCTGGCCGCCGGAGAGAGCCATGCCCGAGAGTTCCAGCTTATCTTTGACCTCGTCCCAGAGGTTGGCGTCACGGAGCGCCTTTTCCACGCGCGCGTCAAGCTCGGCTTTGTTCTTCACACCACCGAGGCGCAGACCAACGGCGACGTTCTCGTAGATGTTGCGCGTGCGCAGAGCGATCGGCAACTGGAAGACCATGCCGATTTTGCGCCGTACCAGCGTCGGATCGACACCCGGCGCGTAGATGTTGATGTCATCGAGCTTGACCTCGCCCTCCGCGTGGGCGTAGGGGATAAGCTCGTGCATACGGTTCAAGCAACGCAGCACGGTGCTCTTGCCGCAGCCTGAAGGGCCGATCAGGGCCAGGATCTGGTTCGGTCGCACGTCCAGATCAAGCGCCTGCACGGCCAGGCGCTTGCCGTAGAAGGGCTTGAGGCCCCGTACAGTCATGCTGTGGGCGGTCTGCGTTGCTGATCGGGGTGGCGTTGCAACGGCCATGGTGTGATCACCTCTTGATGCGCGCAGTCGTAGCGCGTACCAGCAGATTGATGCCGAGCACGAGCATCATCAGCACGAAGGCTGTGCCCCAGGCAAGCTGGTTTTCGGCAGGGAAGGGCGACTCGATGTACTTGTAGGTCAGAATGGGCAACGCCGCCATCGGGGCGAACATGTTGAAACTCAGATTGCTGTTGCCCTGGATGGTCAGCAGCAGCGGCGCTGTTTCTCCCGCGCCGCGCGCGAAGGCCAGCAGCGCGCCGGTAACAATCCCTGTCAGGGCGGTTGGCACGACGACGGTGAGGGTACTGTACCACATCGGAGCGCCCATAGCCATAGCCGCTTCGCGCACCGCGTTGGGCACGAGTTTGAGGATCTCCTCGGTCGTGCGGGCAATCGTCGGCACCATCAGAAAGGTCAGGGCGATTGCTCCGGCGATGCCAGAGTAGGTGCCCATCTGTTTGACGATCAGGGTGAAACCAACCACACCGATCACAATCGAGGGGGCGCCGCTGAGCACGTCGCTACAGAAGCGAATAAAGGTATTCAATGGCGTGTCGGGGTATTCGGCCAGAAAGATCCCGGCCAGCACCCCGATGGGCAGGGAGAACAGGAGAGCGGTGATCGTCACCATCAGGGTGCCGACGATACCGTGCAGCACGCCGCCCCGCGCCTGCACCTGGAAGAGGTCCCCCTCTTCCATTCCCTCGACGGGCAACCCGGTGATGGGGTCAACCCCAACCGGCACCGGCGGGCGGTAGGTCTGGGTGAAGAAGTCCCGGTTCAAGGCCCCGCCGCCGATGATGAGCACGTAGGCGATAATCAGGACCAGCGGCACGATGGCGATCGCCGTGGCGACGATCGTACAGCCGCGCAGCGCTTTGTCAATCCGGCTGCGCTGAGCATAGGTCAGCATATTGGTCTCAAGACTCATACCTTTTCTCCCGCCGGTCCGCGTGAAGTTTGCCATACCAGATAACGGGCGATCAGGTTCAGAATAAGGGTAATGCCAAAGAGGGCCAGGGCCAGTCCGATCAGCGAGCTTTCGTGCAGCGGAATCTGGGCATTGGGCAGTTCGCTGGCTATCAGGGCCGCTGCGGTGGTGGCCGGCGCAAAGAGCGATTGCTCGATGCGGGTGCTGTTGCCGATGAGCATGGTCGCGGCCATGGTCTCGCCCAGCGCCCGTCCCAGCCCGAGCATGATCCCGCCGACAATTCCGGCGCGGGCATAGGGGACCACCGCGCCCCAGATCACTTCCCAGCGGGTCGCGCCGAGGGAAAACATCGCTTCTCGCTGGTGACTGGGCACCGCCTGCAACACGTCGCGGGTGATGGCCGAAACGGTAGGCAGGATCATAATCGCCAGAATGGTGCCGGTAATTGCCAGACCGCGGCTCACCGCCACCGGCCCGGCCAGCCAGGGCACGTACTGGCCCACCGTGTTTGCGATAGGGTTGGCCACCCAGTCGTTGAACCAGTTCGCAAACACCGCCACGCCCCAGAGGCCGTAGATCACCGACGGGATGGCGGCCAGCAGTTCCACCATAACCCCGAGGGGTTGGCGCAGGCGCAGCGGGCACAACTCGGAGAGAAAGATCCCGATGGCTACCCCGGTGGGCGCCGCCAGGATCAGAGCGATCAGCGACGAGAGCAAGGTGCCGCGAATGGCCGGCCAGGCGCCGAAGCTGACCGGGTAGAGCTCAGTCTCAATCGGGTTCCAGTCGGTGCCCCAGAGGAAACTCCAGCCGTACTCGGCACGAACCCCGGCCGAGCCGTTGTATGTCACGATCCCGACCGCTACCACCAGGCCGATGATCATCAGGGCGAAGAGCAGGGTCAACAGCCAGAAAAACACATCGCCGTGCCGGGTCCGTCGTGCCCAGCGGCTACTCGCAGTGATACGAGGTACGGCTTTCACTTCCGCCATTGGTCATACTCCCTGATGTGAACATACGGGGAAACCGGGTTTCCCCACCTGCGGTGAGCCCGTCGAACCGCACCCCTGCCTGTGGGGGCGCCAGCCGCTCCCAACCGCGGTTGGGGAATGGGGAACCCGGGTTTCCCCACCTGCGGTGAGCCTGTCGAACCGCACCCCTCCCTGCGGGGAGGAGCCCGGTTCCCTCCCCCAGCGGGAGGGGGCGGCCCTCCCAAAGAATACCCTATGTTTATCGCGGCGTTGTGCGGCCCGCGTATGGAACCCGACGAACATATGGGGAGATTGAAGAGCGAATACAAAGACGTGATGCGGCGCTTGCCGCCGCACCACGTCGTCACGTCAAGCCGAAGCTTCAGCGGGCCGGGCCATCAAAGACGCGCTGCCCATCAACCGTGATGCTCTGCAGCGACTGGATCGCCCGCACGCGCAGCGAGGCGGGCAGAGGGGCGTAGCCCAGGCGCGTGGCCGCGCCGGTGCCTTCCGTGAGACACCAGTAGAGGAAGTCGGTCAGCGCCTGCGCTTTGGCAGCATCCTTGTAGGTGTTCTGGCGCACCAGGATGTAGGTGAAACCGGCGATCGGGTAGGCGTTGGGGTTGGGGGAGTTGGTGATCGAGGCCACCAGGTTGGCCGGGATCGGCACGCCGTCTGCGGCAGCCGAGGTTGCCTCCAGCGACGCGGGGACAAAGTTCCCCGAGGCGTTCTGCACGGGCGGCAGGGGCAGGCGGTTGGCCGTGGCAAACACCTGCTCCACGTAGCCGATCGCGCCGCGGGTGTTCCTCACCGTGCCGGCCACACCGGGGTTGCCCGGGGCGCCCACACCCACCGGCCAGCGCACCGTTGTGCCCGAACCCACCCGGCTACGCCAGTCGCTACTCACCTTGCTCAGATAGTCGGTCCAGATCGAGGTAGTACCGGAGCTGTCGGAGCGGTACACCACCGTAATGCGCAGGTTGGGCAGGCGCACATTCGGGTTCGCCGCAGCGATACGCGGGTCGTTCCAGTTGGTAATGGCGCCCAGATAGATGCCCGCCAGGATTTCCGGGTTGAAGCGTAGATCGGTGATGCCCGGGATATTATAGGTCGGCACCACCGCGCCGATCACCATCGGGATGTGGAGGGCATCGGGGGCCTCGGTCTGCACGCGCGAGGCAGCGATGGCCGCGTCCGTACCGCCAAAGTCCGTCAGATAGGCGATGAAGTCACGAATACCCTGGCCCGAACCTACGCCCTGATAGCTGATGGCAACGCCAGGCACGACCTGCTTGTAGGTCTCGATCCAGGCCCCGTAGAGCGGCAGAGGGAAGGTTGCGCCCGACCCCTTCAAGGTCGCCTGGACCTGGCGAGGCGCCCAGCTCTGGGCATAGACGGGGCTGCTCACAACTGCGACCAGTGACACAATGACGAGCACCATTGCGAAAACGCGAACGATCGTGGTCCGTGTCATACCGTCTTCTCCCTCCTTCAGTTGAGCCTCGGTGGATCACGAGCATTTGTTGGTAGACAGTTCGTATCTTAATGGAGCCGTGTTAAGCTCCAGGAAAGTAAAGGTTAAGTGATTGTAAAGTCGCGGTGACAATTCTCGGGCTCTTCAAACTGAGCCACTGCTGCGGGAGGGCGCAGCTTGAAGCTTATTCGGGTTCATCAACCGCGTCGAAGCGGTACCCGACACCCCGGACAGTCTGAATGTAACGCGGGCGCGCCGGGTCCTGTTCGATCTTTTCGCGAAGCCAGCGGATGTGCACGTCAACGGTGCGGCTGTCGCCGGCGAACTCGGTGCCCCAGACCCGTTCGAGCAGCAGGTCGCGCGTCAGGGCAATGCCCCGGTTGCGGATGAGGCAGGTCAGCAGGTCGAACTCCTTCTGCGCCAGGCTCAGTTCGGCGCCGTCGCGCCAGGCCCGCCGGCTGCTCGTGTCTACCTTGATGCCCCCGGCGATCAGCACCTCGCGCCCTGTGATCCGCGGATGGGCCTCGCTGCGCCGCAGAATCGCGCGTAAGCGCGCCAGGAACTCCCCCAGGCTGAAGGGTTTGGTAATGTAATCGTCCGCACCCAGTTCCAGACCGGCGATGCGATCGACCTCGTCCTGTCGCGCCGTAAGCATAATCACGGGAATGTCGCTCTCCTGACGCAGGATGCGGCATACCGAGAAGCCATCAAGACGCGGAAGCATGATATCCAGCACGATCAGATCCGGATTGTGCCGGCGCGCCAGGTCCAGCCCTTCAACACCATCGATCGCCTGTATAACCGTGTAGCCTTCGCGCTCGAGGTTGTAGCGCAGGGTCTCGGCGAAGGTCACCTCATCCTCAACCAGCAGAATGGTGGGCATAGGCGCTGTCTCGCCGCCGGGAAAGCGACACGTTGCGCGGACTTCCGGGCCTCTCCGAGGAACTGTCAGGTGAACGGGGCCTTGCCGGGAACCGGGGCCAGAGCGAAAAACCCTTCGTTTCCGGTCGCCGCCTCCAGATCAGGGATGGAGCAGACAGGGCAAAGAACTTTTCACTCCAGCGCGTGTTTCAGCTATCCTACCGACCTTATATTAAAAAATTGTAAAATTTTATTTAAAAGTTTATCAAGCTACGGTTAACCGGAGACTCGCGCCTTAGCATCCGCTGCGCGTCCCTTCTAGCCCCGAAGCGGACACCTGTAAGCCCCGGTCTGGTGATACCTGCGGTTTGTTTTCAACGTAATGCCGATAGCGTATAATGATGCTCGGTTGAGCGGAAGCCACGCGATCCCGTGGTTCAGATCCGCGTAATAATCCGGTCCTCACTTCTATGCCTTCACGGTTCCGGGCGCCGCTTGCGTGGAGCTTCGTGATTTTAGATTTTGGATTGCCACGCTGGGCGGCACAACGCCTGAAACCGCTTCAAGCAATGCGGCATCATCAACGGTAATAGGGTCTGCAAAGCCCGCCTGCGCGGGCTATCGCAGGCCCGGCATTCGGCAGCCTGTCGGTGTACCTGAAGCAAGCCTGATTACCGGATGCGCTTATGAAACTCCTGGTCCACTCTTCACTTCAGCGCAAACTGGTTGT
>CAKZKA010000035.1 GCA_937120965.1 uncultured Chloroflexota bacterium | reverse complement strand
GGAGCGGCTGGCACCCCCCACCGGCAGGGGGGCGGTTCGACAGGCTCACCGCAGGTGGGGAAACCCGGTTTCCCCATGTCCCAACCGCTGTTGGGAGCGGCTGGCGCCCCCCACAGGCAGGGGATGGGGAAACCCGGTTTCCCCAAACCCCAACCGCCGTTGGGGGCGCCTGGCCCCCCACAGGCAGGGGGATGGGGAAACCCGGTTTCCCCATGTCCCAACCGCCGTTGGGAGCGGCTGGCACCCCCCACAGGCAGGGGGATGGGGAAACCCGGTTTCCCCGTATTTTCACATCAGCGGAATCACCTCCTCTGCAAAGCGGTACAGCGGCGTGTGGTCGTAGGCAACGCGCGGGAAGTAGGTGATAAAGTAGGTCGCTCCGGCCTCTTTCAGCGCGTTCAGACGCTCGGCAACCTGCTGAGGCGTGCCGACGATGTAGTTGCGCTGCGTTTGCTCCAGGCTCCAATTGTACAGGGCGCGAACCGGCGCGGTAGCCCGCTCCTCGTCCTCGCCGGGGCCAACAAAGATGATGTTGACGTTGGTTGACTTGATGATCGAGTCGTAGTCGCGCCCCAGGGCCTCGCAGTGGGCGCGCAGCACGTCACACTTGCGCCGAAACTCCTCCGGGTTGCCCATGAAGTTCGCGGCGTTGCCATACTGTGCAACCAGTTTCAGTGTGACCTGCTCCCCGCCGCCGGCGATCCACAGGGAAGGATGCGGCTGACGTACCCCTTTGGGCTGGTTGATCGCGCCGCGAATGTGAAAGTATTCGCCCTCGAAGGTCGGTGTCTCCTCGGTCCACATGCTGACCATAATCCGGGTCGCTTCTCGGAAGGCGCGCATGCGTTCGCGCCGTTCGGGAAAACCATAGCCGTAGGCACGCCACTCGTGTTCGTACCAGCCGGCGCCAATGCCGCAGTACAGCCGCCCGTGGCTCAGCACGTCCATCGTAGAGGCCATCTTGGCCGCAAGGGCCGGATTGCGATAGCCAATGCAGGTGCACATCTGGCCGACCTTGACCCGCTGCGTATCGCGGGCCAGCGCGGCGGTGATCGTCCAGGCCTCAAACACGGCTTCCTGCTCGATGCTCGGCACGGTGTGGAAATGGTCGTAGACCCAGATCGAGTCGTAGGCCGGGATGGCGTCAGCAGCTCGAGCCACGCGGGTCATAGCCTCGTACTTCTCGACCGGATCGGCGATCTCCACCAGATCCAGCCGCCAACCCTGGGGTACGAAGGTGCCGAATTGGATGCTCATGGGTCTCCTCTGTTGTTCCAACGTGAAAACAGGCCGTGTACGGGAGGGTTCAGGAGGGCTGCTGAACATCGGGGAAACCGGGTTTCCCCTTACCCCCTGCCCACCGGGGTGCCAGGCGCCTCCGACAGCGGTTGCGGGATGGGGAAACCGGGTTTCCCCATGCCCCTCCCTCTGGCGCGGGTGTGGGAGGGCGCAGCCCTCCCAATCGCTGCTGAACATCAGGGAAACCGGGTTTCCCCTTACCCCCTGCCCACCGGGGTGCCAGGCGCCTCCGACAGCGGTTGTGGGATGGGGAAACCGGGTTTCCCCATGCCCCTCCCTCTGGCGCAGGTGTGGGAGGGCGCAGCCCTCCCAATCGCTGCTGAACATCGGGGAAACCGGGTTTCCCCATACCCCCTGCCCACCGGGGTGCCAGGCGCCTCCGACAGCGGTTGCGGAATGGGGAAACCGGGTTTCCCCACACCCCTCCCTCTAGCGCAGGTGTGGGAGGGCATAGCCCTCCCAATCGCTGCTGAACATCGGGGAAACCGGGTTTCCCCACACCCCCTGCCCACCGGGGTGGCAGGCGCCCTCCGTGCGGGGAGGTTTTGGGAGGCTCCATTGTACCTGATCGGTCCCGGCGCGCTATAATGACGGTGCGGCCCACCTTGACCAACGGAGGAGCCAGATGACCGTGTCAATGCCTTTGCTCACCACCCGTCCGGAGTGGCAGGCGCTTCAGGATCATTTCGCCGCGGTGCGCCCATTGCACCTGCGCGATCTCTTCGCCAGTGATTCGGAGCGTGGCACACGCCTGGTCGCCGAAGCTGCCGGGCTGTACTTCGACTACAGTAAGCACCGCATTACCGATGAGACGCTGAGCCTGTTGATCGCTCTGGCGCGGGCCTGCGACCTCGAAGGGCGGATCGAGGCCATGTTCAGCGGCCAGAAGATCAACACCACCGAAGGTCGCGCTGTACTGCACGTGGCCCTGCGCGCTCCGCGCGACGCGATGATCGTGGTTGATGGCGCGAACGTGGTGCCGGAGGTTCATGCCGTGCTTGACCGCATGGCCATTTTTGCCGAGCAGGTACGCGCGGGGGCCTGGAAGGGCCATACCGGTAAGCCCATCCGTGCAGTGGTCAACATTGGCATCGGCGGCTCCGACCTCGGCCCGGTGATGGCTTATGAGGCTCTGCGCTACTACAGCGAGCGCGCGCTGACGCTGCGCTTCGTTTCCAACGTTGACGCCACCGATTTCGCCGAGGCGACCCGCGACCTCGATCCCGAAACGACGCTCTTTATCGTCGCGTCGAAAACGTTCACCACGCTGGAGACGATGACCAACGCCCGTACCGCGCGCCAGTGGCTGCTCGCCGCCCTGGGCGATGAGGCGGCAGTGGCGCGTCACTTTGTTGCTGTCTCCACCAATGCCGCCGAGGTGCAGAGGTTCGGCATTGATACTACCAACATGTTCGGCTTCTGGGATTGGGTCGGCGGGCGCTACTCGATGACCTCGGCAATCGGCCTTTCGACGATGATCGCCCTTGGCCCGCAGGGCTTTCGCGCCTTGCTCGAAGGCTTCCACGCGATGGACCAGCACTTTCGCACTGCCCCGCTGGAGCACAATCTGCCCGTCATCCACGGTCTGCTCGATGTCTGGTACGCCAATTTCTTCGGCGCAGAAACCCACGCGGTACTGCCGTATGACCAGTACCTCAAGCGGCTGCCGGCCTATCTCCAGCAGTTGACCATGGAGAGCAACGGCAAGGCGGTGCGCCTCGACGGCACAGCGGTAGACTATCAGACCGGGGCGATCTACTGGGGCGAGCCGGGAACCAATGGCCAGCATTCGTTCTTCCAGTTATTGCACCAGGGCACCAGGCTCGTGCCTGCCGATTTTATCGGATTCTGCCATAGTCTGAACCCGATCGGCAACCACCACGACCAGTTGATGGCGAACATGCTGGCTCAGGGTGAGGCGCTGGCCTTTGGCAAGCCTGCCGAGCAGGTCGCCGCGGAGGGCGTGGCCCCCGAACTGGTGCCGCACCGCACCTTTGCCGGTAACCGTCCCAGTAGCACCATCCTTGCCGAGCGGCTCACGCCTGCGGTGCTGGGGGCGCTGGTGGCGCTCTACGAGCACAGTGTCTACGTCCAGGGGGTCATCTGGGGCATCAATCCGTTCGACCAGTGGGGCGTGGAGCTAGGAAAGGTCCTTGCGGGGCGGATCATCCCGGAACTGGCGAGCGCCGACACGCCAGATCTGGCCCACGACAGTTCGACGAATGCGCTGATCCGGCGCTACCGCGCGGCACGGGGCCTGGCGTGATGACGGGAAACGCGGTTTCCCGATGTTCATTGTGAGAGATTCTCCTGGGAGGGGGGCAGAACGCTGCATACCCTGCCCGCGGGGCTGCCCGGCGCCGCATCACCGCTCGCCGGGGGGCGCGCAATCCGAGCCTTCGCACCTGACCAGCTCCGCCCGCCAGATCTGGCGGCCCCGCGCCTCCCAGCGCCGATAGTAGTGCGATGTTACAACCGCAGTCAGCCCGGCCGACCAGGTATGGGGTTCGACCAGGCGCAGTCCGGGGGCAACGGGCAACAGGTTGAGCAACTCGGCGTAGACCTCGGCGTGATCGGTCATGACGCTGAGCAGGCCGCCCGGCGCCAGGCAGCGTTCCATCTGGACGAGGAGATCGGCGGAAATGAGCAGTTGATTGCGCTGGCGGTTGCGCAACAGGGGCGCCGGGAAGTGAACATAGGCGGCGCGCAGGGCCTGGTCGGGCACGGTGCGGTAGATCAGCCGGGCGTCGGCGTGGATAAAGCGCACATTCGACAGGCCGGCATGCGCCGCCCGCGCGACGGCGCGCCACAGCGGCTTGGCTACGATGTCTACGCCAACATAGTTGGTCTCGGGATGGGCAGCGGCCAGGGCCAGCACCAGGTCGCCAGTGGCGCAGCCAATGTCCAGCTCCAGCGGGTGTGTGTTACCAAATAACCCCGGCGAGGAGAGCGGCGGAAACCGTTCGGGATGCAGGTACAGCGCGCGCCCCGGCCAGTCGTGCAAGTAGCGCGCGGCGAGATCAGGCGGCGGAGGGGCGACGTTCAGCCGGGCGGGGTAGCGTCCTCGTCCCATCGTTGCTTACCGTTCAACAAACAAACGCGACGCTGTCGCAGCGTCGCGGGTGGCGGGCCGGGAGGGATTCGAACCCCCGACACCTAGTTCCGAAGACTAGTGCTCTACTCCACTGAGCTACCGGCCCGTGCCGCCTATAGTCTAGCACGGGGCGCGAGGAAATGCAAAAGAACCGGTACGTGTTCACACTTCTCCTGGGAGCGCGGGCATCTTGCCCGCATCCAGGCCCTTGCGGGCGGGACGCCCGCGCTCCCGGGGTGACGCCTTACCCCACATGTGAACACGCACAAGAACCGGGAGGTGCGGATGTGACGGATATGCTTGCGCGGGCCGCGCCCCGCCCGGCCCACTTTGGCCGCGCCGTCCGCCGTAGCCGCCCCGCCGGGCCGTCTCGACGCCATCCCACGGCGCGAACGTGGTTACAGGCACCCGGGAGGACCTGCACCCTCCCAAACCTTTCCCCCGGGCAGGGGCGCGGTTCAACAGGCTCACCGCAGGTGGGGAAACCCGGTTTCCCCTATGTTTATCGTCATAAAAACCCTTAGAGAGGAGCAGCACCTATGAACCGGAGCATAAACCTGAGTGCCGCCGAGCCGTTTCTGCGTTACCTGGAGGAGTGGTACGCCGGGCTGCCGGTGGTGGAACTGGCGACAATCGTTGCCGAGCACCCCGAGCGGGTGGCGGTCTTCTCAATTGACATGATCAATGGCTTCTGCAATGAAGGCCCCCTGGCCGGGCCACGAGTGCAGGCGCTCATTCAGCCGGTGGTGGATGTCTTCACCCGGGCCTATGCCCTCGGAGTACGGCAGTTCGTGCTCACCCAGGACACCCACGATCCCGATACGCCTGAGTTTGCCGCCTATCCACCGCACTGCATCCGCGGCACGTCTGAAAGCCAGACCGTGCGCGAGCTGGTCGAACTGCCCTTTGCCGACACGATCACGACCATCGAAAAGAACTCTCTCAGCTCCCACCTCGGCACGCGCCTGGGCGACTGGCTGCGCGAGCGGCCTGAGTTGAACACGTTCATCATCGTCGGTGATTGCACCGACCTGTGTGTGTACAGCGCGGCGATGCACCTGCGCCTCGAAGCCAACGCCCTGAATCTGCAACGCCGGGTGATCGTGCCCGCGAACGCGGTGGACACCTACGACACGCCGGTTTCGGTCGCTCGCGAGTTGGGGATCATGGCCCACGACGGCGATCTGCACCACGTGCTCTTCCTCCACCACATGGCCCAGAATGGGATCGAGGTGGTAGCCGGCGTGCGGTAGGGTGGCTGATCCCCCTCGCAGGCACGCCGGTCTCGAAGGTTGGGAGACCCGGGAGGTCCGATTGCTCCCCACAGGCAGGGAGCCGGAGAAACCCGGTCGAGGCGAAGGGTGTTCGTCGCCGGCCCCGGGCCAGGAAACGATGGCGTGGGAGGGCTGCGCCCTCCCCAACCCTCCCCTCGGAGAGGGTTTGGGGAAACCCGGTTTCCCCATTTCCCAACCGCTGTTGGGAGCGGCTGGCGCCCCACAGGCAGGGGTGCGGTTCGACAGGCTCACCGCCGGTGGGGAAACCCGGTTTCCCCGTATTTTCACCTCAGTGCTGGATAACGCAGCCCCCGCTGGCGTGAATCCTCTACTTGCCGAGATCGCCGAGCGCGGCTATAGTGGTAGCGGACAGCGGCACGGCTTCGCCGAAACCTGCCGTTGCACACGCTACACGGTTATACGGGAGATACACAGATGGCAGCCGGTACAACATCAGATTTGCGTAACGGCATGGTGATCCGCTACAACAACGAATTGTATCAGGTGGTTGAGTTCCAGCACGTGGCGCCGGGCAACTGGCGCGCCTTCGTGCGGGTGAAGCTGAAGAACCTCGCCAATGGCAAGGTGATTGAGGATCGACTGCGGGCGGGCGCAGATATTGATATTGTGCGCATCGAGCGGCGCCCGATGCAGTACCTCTACCGCGAGGGCGATAGTTTCATCTTCATGGACAATAACACCTACGATCAGATCCCCGTCTCAGCGGAGATGGTAGGCGATGCCGCGCGCTTCCTCAAGGAAAATGAGACCGCCGACCTGGTCTATGACTCGGAGAAGGAGACGCTGCTCGGGGTCGAGTTGCCGATCTTTGTGATCCTCGAGGTCACCGAGACAGCAGTCGCGGTGCGTGGCGATACGGCCACCAATGTTACCAAGCCAGCCACCCTGGAGACGGGCGCGGTGATCCAGGTGCCGGGGTTCGTCAACGAGGGTGACCGACTCAAGATCGATACGCGCACCGGTGAGTACATTGAGCGCGTAGCCTGAACACGGGAAGACCCGGTTTCCCCACCCGCTGCGTCCCGGGGCCATCGCCGCTGCGCCTCGGGGCGCGGCGCCTCTGCGCCACTCCCTGTTGCATCACCTCGCTGTGTGGCGCAGCCGCAAGGACGGTCGCGCTACAAGCGCCCCGGAGGCCCGCGCATCCGGATCGCAGGTAAGCGTACTTGTGCAGAAGATGCCCGCAGAGCACGCAGAGGGGCGCAGCGAATAGGCCGGGTGAAGCCCTCTGCGCCCCTGCGCGCCCGCCGCGGTGCGTGCGCGTTCGGCGCCTCCGAACGCCACATTCGCGCCGGGTTTTTGTCGGGGAGACGCGCCAGACACGCTCAGGCGCCCATCTGGCGCATTCAGCGCACCATCAACGGCGCCGTCGGCTGCTTCAGGCGCTCCAGGGCCAGCGCCCGCGCCCCCAGGGGTTCGAGGCGCACTCCACCGTCCTCGGGGTAGAAGGCCAGCACGACGCGCTCAAGGTACTGCACCACCCTCGGCTGCCCATCGGCGGCGATGGTGGTGAATTCCTCCGATAGCGGCAACCCGAAAACCTCCACTCCTCCGCCCCGCTCCCAGAAGTCCAGAAAGGCGCCCCGCAGGGTATGCCCGGTTTCGAGGAATCGCCGGCCCTCCACCTCACCCGCAGGCTCGGCCAGCGCCTCTGCGCCGCCGTAGGCCAGGTCGCGGAGCGCAGCAACACCCAACGGCTCGGGTTGCACGTAGTAGGGCGTGTCGCGCAGGTCGTCGCGCAAGGCAATGCTGACGTTGCGGAAGGTCTGGCTCAGGCCAGCGGGTGTGACGCGGGCCGCCTGGAGGGGCGGGCCAAAGCGTTCCTCGCCGCCCAGGGCGCGCCAGTAGCGATACACCGGCGCGGGCACGCTCAACCCGGCTACCAGCCCGTCTTCGGGGAGCGGCAGCAGGGCCTCGGCGTCGGCAAGAACGGCCTGGAGAGCGGCGAGGTTCTGAGCAAACTCGGTCTGATCGCCGGTGACCAGTTCAGGAGTGATGGCTGCAATGCCAAGGCTGCCGGCCCAGTCGTGCATACCGCCGGTGATAGTGTAGTTGGGCCACAGGCGGCTGTACGCATAGCCGGCGCTGCCGGCATAGCGCTCGGCCAGGGCAATCGAGGGGGCATGCTCGCAACTTGCCGGAAAGACCAGCCCGGCGTTGGAGTGCAGAAAGATCGCCCCGGCGGCGTCCCAGAGGAAGGAGCGCAACAGGCGCACCTCAGGTTGCGAGTCGGGGTAGGGACCGCCCGTGTCAGAAACGATGCCATAGGCGCCCTGCACCGTCACGCGCCAGTCATTCTCGGGGCAGGCGTCCAGATTGGTGTTCATGTTGCGGTTCAGATCCACGCCCGCGGCGTCGAAGCGCCAGCCAAGGGCCAGACCATCGGGGTTGATCGAGGGAATGAAGGCCAGACGCACCCCGGGCGGCACCAGCGTGGGAGTGGCGCGGAAATGCTCGATCAGCTCCACGGTCAGGCGGTAGGTGTTGGCCTCCGGGGCGCCATGGGTATTGCCGACCACCACCAGCTTGCGCGGACCGGCGCCAACCTGCGTCACCTCGATGGGGCGGCCCTGGGCGGAATAGCCAAGCACGAAGGTTCGCACATCGGTGGCTGCCGCGCGACGCGGCGCGGGGAGCGCGCCAGCGCCGGCCAGCACCAGCGCCATGCCCAGGAAGCAGATCAGGCAGTGCTTCATAAAGGAGATTGTAGCGGAGCGTCGCGCTGCGCGCAAGACAAGCGGGCAGTGTGTGAAAAAAAGTGTATACTTGGAAGGGCTTCGCCCTCCCCACCATCGTGGTCTTCGCGCCTTCGGGGCGCACGTGCTATTAGGAGGATCTATGTGGCCCCAGTTTGGAGGTAAAGTCGCCCTGGTCACCGGCGCCGCCTCGGGTATCGGGCGCGCCTCGGCCCTCGCCTTCGCCCGCGCCGGCGCGAAGGTAGTGGTAGCCGATGTTCAGGTCGAGGCGGGAGAAGAGACGGCGGCGCTGGCCCGCGCCGAGAATACCGATGCGATCTTCGTGCGCGCCGATGTATCCCTGCGCCCCGACGTCGAGGCGCTGATCGGCACGGCCCTGGAGATGTACGGCCGGCTCGATATTGCGCACAATAACGCCGGAATCTCCGGCCCCCAGGCGATGCTGGCCGACTATCCCGAGGAAGCCTGGGATCGGGTGATCGGCATCAATCTCAAGGGCGTCTGGTTGTGTATGAAGTACGAATTGCAGCAGATGCTCCGGCAGGGCGGCGGAGTGATCGTTAATACCTCTTCGACAGCCGGGCAGGCCGGTTCTCGCGGTGTGTCGGCCTACGTGGCGAGTAAGCATGGCATTATCGGGCTGACCAGGGCCGCCGCCCTCGAGTATGCTCGCAACAATATCCGGGTCAATGCCGTGTTGCCCGGCACCATCCACACGCCGTTGATTGACGTGTTCACCGGTGGCGACGAGCGCCTTCTCCAGCAGTTTGCCGAGAGCGAGCCGGTGGGGCGCCTCGGCACCCCTGAGGAAGTGGCTTCGGCGGTGCTCTGGCTCTGCTCCGATGGCGCCTCCTTCGTCACCGGCGCCACCCTTGCCGTGGACGGCGGTCGCCTGGCCTGAGCGATGAACAGCTATGCGGCAATCTACGCGGTGGTCCGGCGCATCCCCTACGGACGGGTGTGTAGCTATGGCCGGGTAGCCGTGCTGGCGGGGTACCCCGGCCACGCCCGGCTGGTGGGCTACGCCCTCCACGCTCTCCGCACCACCGGCGAGGACGACGTGCCCTGGTGGCGCGTCATCAATCGCAACGGCTTTATCAGTAACGCCTATGAGCCGACGTTGCAACGGGCGCGCCTTGAAGCCGAAGGTGTTCAGGTGGACGAGAGCGACCGCGTTGATCTGGAGCGCTACCTGTGGGATGGAGGAAGCCAGGACTCTCAGGAATAGATTGGCGGGGCGTGGGGAAACCCGGTTTCCCCATCCTCTGACACGATAAAGACAGGTTTTTTCCTGGGAGGGCTACGCCCTCCCAAACCCTCCCACCGGGGAGAGCTTGCCACCCCGTGAGCGGGGGTATGGGGAAACCCGGTTTCCCCATACCTTCACCTCAGGCTTCCCTGCGCCGCCAGGCGCCCGATGAGCGCTATGGCGGCGCCCACGTCGGCGCCCACCCGCAGCCAGCAGGCGTTCTCGCCAGCGAGTGCGGCGAGCAATGCCACCGCAGCCGGGTCAGGCGCCAGCGAGCGCGCCAGGCGGGCCAGCGCCTCATCGCGGGCCAGCCGTTCCAGATAACTGGCCTGCCCCGTGGTCCGTTCCACCAGGCACAGCGTGGCCCGCGCAGCGTGGGTCGCCAGTCGCTCCACACCGAGCGCTGCCGCGTCGAGTTCGAGCACAGACGCCTCGCCGCTCACCGCGTGCGCCGGCAGATCAGGGAAGAGGTAGGTGGCCACAGGCGGCAGGCGCACCGTCCCCGGATGGCCCCAGAGCATCGGCGAGCGTCCCGCGCTCAGATGCACCACGCCGGCAGCCAGCAGGTCGCCACCGGCGCGCGCGCAGCCGACGGCGAGGGTGGCGTTTAGCAACGCGTCAGCCCCGCTAAAGATCAGGGCGTGTCCATCCCACACCACCGCCCCGGCGGGCAGCGGCGTTCGCCCGCGGGCGCCGGCCAGGGCCAGGCCCAGCCGTTCAAGCACCTCGCGGCGCAGTCGGGGCTCATCTGCCACCACTTCCGGGGCGATGAAGGCCAGGGCGGACCCACTCGCCGGTTGCACACAGAGCAAACACCCTCCACCCGCCGCGATCAGCGCGCCCGCGTGGCTCCGCGTCACCACCTTTCCGCTGAGCGCCACTTCGTCGGGAGCAAGGGCCTGAACGATAATCACCACTTCCCCCGGCGGCCCTGGCTCGACCAGCGCTGCCGGCAGGCTGCGCCACAGCCCGAAAGCCCGCTCGGCGGCGGCGGTCACCGCCGCGCTGGTGGCGCGAACAACGATTGGCACACCGAGCACCGGCGCCTCAACGTGCGCGGGTAACACCGCACCCATTCCTGGTGAATCGCTCATTGGCGCAACCTTACGTCGCGACTTCACCGCCCACGACTGATGTGGGCAGAGGAGAACCCGGGATTCCCATGCCCCTCCCTGAGGGGCTTTCACGGGTAGATTTTTTTGGGCCACGGCCTCAATTAATTATGTTCATTCCGGCGTTGCGCGCCATGCGCATGACCGTCTGAGGTGAACATACGGGGAAACCGGGTTTCCCCACCTGCGGTGAGCCTGTCGAACCGCACCCCTGCCTGTGGGGGGGGCGCCAGCCGCTTCCAACAGCAGTTGGGACATGGGGAAACCAGGTTTCCCCAATCCCCTCCCTGCGGGGAGGAGCCCGGTTCCCTCCCCCAGCGAGGGAGGGCCAGGGAGGGGGCGGCCCTCCCAAAGACGCCCCATGTTCATCGCGACGTTGTGCGCTCCGCGCATGGGGCCTGACTAAAAAATAGGATAAACTATTCTACACCTGCGATTCATCGGCCCGACAAGTATGCCGTGATATAATGCTGTATCGAACCATCTGATATGCACACGGGAGTGCTTCGCCCTCCTGCGCCCTCCCCTGAGGGGCCGTCGGGAAAGCCAGCTTTCCCCATGCCCTGGCCCGCCAGACGGGGGATGCGGGAGGGCGACGCTCTCCCGGAAACAGTTTTATCTCGCATTATCGCTGACCTCTGGCATAGAGAGGTTGACAAACCAGGCGCTATCAACCGTGGAATATCAACCTGACGTCAAACAGATCACTGGCGAGGGCGGCCTGATCGTCGCCGTGGCCCCCGGCAGCATCGCCGCCGAGATTGGCCTCAAGCCCGGTGACGTGCTCGTTGCCGTGGGCGCACAACGCCTCCGCGACGTGATTGATTATCGCTTCGCCATCGCCGAAGAGCGCCTGGAACTGCTTGTCCACTCCGGCAATGAAGCACTGGTGATTGAGGTTGAAAAGGACCCCGACGAGGATCTGGGCATTGAGTTCAGCGAGCCGCTGTTCGACCGCTTGCGCACCTGCAATAACAAGTGCCCGTTTTGCTTCCTGACCCAGATGCCAAAGGGCTTCCGTAAGACGCTCTATTTGAAGGACGACGACTACCGCCTCTCGTTCCTCTATGGCAATTTTGTTACCTTCACCAATCTGAGCGAAGCTGACTGGGAGCGGATTGAACGGCAGCGCCTCTCGCCACTCCACATCAGCGTCCACGCAACCGACCCCTTCTGGCGCGCGGTGATGCTTGGCAAGCGGGATGTGCCCGACGTGCGCGCGCAGATCCGGCGCCTGGGCACGCTGGGAATCGAGGTGCACACCCAGATCGTGGCCTGCCCCGGCGCCAATGATGGCGACGTGCTGCGGCAGAGCATTGCCGACCTTATCGCACTCTATCCCACGGTGCAGTCCATTGCCGTGGTGCCGGTAGGGCTGACGAAGTATCGCTTCGACGGGAAACGGCCCGCTAGCCTCAAGGCTGCCATTCAGGTACACGAACGCCCAGAGTGGATCGATACCAACTGGGAACGCCAGCCGTTGTGGGAGCACACCGAGGGTCAGCAACTTCTTGCGCTGGCGCCGGCAGCCTCCTCAGACGCCGCTGCGCCGCTCCATAACCCTGCGCTGGGCTTCTGCTCGCGGCTCGCCGCAGCCGGCGACATCCCCCTGCGCTGCTACACCCCCGCCGAAGCCGCCGCGGTGATTGATCTGGTTGAGTCCTTCGGCGCGCGCTGCCGCGATGAGCTGGGGATGACCTTCGTCTATCCCAGCGACGAATTCTACCTCCTGTCGGGGCGTTCCATCCCTCCTGCCGATCGTTACGATGGGATGCCGCAGTATTCCAACGGCGTTGGAATGGTTCGCGATTTCCTCGACCTCTGGGCGAGGGCGCGCCGCCACCTGCCGGCGCGCCTGCCCCAGCCAACCAGTCTGGCGATTGTCTGCGGCACCCTGGTTGCCGGGTTAATGGATCACGTCGCCGCGCGCCTGAACCGGATCGAGGGGTTGACGGCGCAGGTCGTGCCGGTGATCAACACGTTTTTTGGCCCGACGGTCACCGTGAGCGGCCTGCTTACCGCCGAGGATGTCGTGCCCGCGCTCAGGGCAAGCGGCTGCGCCCGCGCGCTGCTTCCGCGGGTGATGTTCGATTACCGGGGTGAACGCACCATTGACGATTGGGGTCCGCAGCGGATCGCCGAAGCTGCTGGCATGCCGGTAGCGCTCGCCGCAGATCCCGAAGAACTGGTGCGCTACGTTCGTGCCCTGGCACACATCGAAACCTGTACGTGACCCTTCTGCGAAGGTGCAGCGGCGATGTCGTCCGCCATCCTTCCCGCAGGGAACGCATCGGACAAAGGCTGAACCCACAATCCACGGCCCGGGTTTCTGGCAGCGCACCTTCCCCCGACCACGCGCTGCTACTGCGACCCTTGCACCTATTCATAGTAACTATCGCTGTAAGCCTCGTAGTGGTATCACGCTTTCGGCGCCTGTCCGCTTCGAGGCGCCTGGAGGTTCAGCATGTTCATTCGTGAAACGCGCTTCCAGCGATTCGTTCAGGCCATGCAGCGCGCCGATCAACTTGTGGCTACCGGTGCTCGCGACGATCTGTTCGAGCAGATGCTCGATCTGATGGTCTTCGCAACCGAGGCCGAAGCCGGTGTGCTCTCGCTCTACGACAAAGACTCGCAGACCCTGGTGGTTCAAGCGGTAGCCGGGCTTCCCCGCGGGAAGGACTTCCGCAGCGCTCATGGCGACGCCAACCAGGGCCTCGCAGGTGCCGTGCTGCGCCGGGGAACAGCGCTGTTCGTGGCCGACCCGGGGCGCGATCCGCGCCAGGATTGGATATGCGGCGCGGCGGCAGCCTCCCTGCACGTGCGCACGGTCCTCTGTCAGCCACTGATGAGCCACGGGCAGCCCCTCGGTTGCGTCCATGTGTTCAACCTGCCTGATCCTCCAGCCGATGACCGTGACGAACCGGCCTTGCTCAGCCTGCTCAGTTCGCGCCTGGTGAACGAGATGGAGAAAGCGCAGATCCTGGCTGAGGCTGAACGCCGTGAACGGCGTCAACGAGCTCTGCTGGAGATCATCTCAAACCTGACCACCACGCTCGACCGCGACGAACTGCTCTATCGGATTATGAGCCACGCCTGCGAATTGCTGAACGTCGAGGCGACGTCAATCTGGCTGCGCGATCCGGCCCAGGATGACCTGGTGCTGCACATCGCTGCCGGATCGAGCCGCAAGCGGATCGTGGCCCAGAGGGTGCCGGCTGGACAGGGTATTATCGGCCACGTGGTGGCAACCGGCGAGACGGTGGCGGTCAACGATGTGCGCCGTGATCCGCGCTTCTACCAACACATTGATGCCAGCAGCGGTTTCGTCACCCGCTCGATCCTCTGCGTGCCGCTCAAAGCGCCCCGCATCCAACTGGGCGACGTGCGTGGAATCGCCGAGGAGCGGATCATCGGCGGCGCTCAGGCGCTGAACCCGCGCCACAGGAGCGGCTTCGTCCCGGATGACATCGCCCTGTTTCAAACACTGGCCGGTCAGGCCGCTGCGGTCATCCGCCTGGCCCAGTTGTATTCCGAGGTGTCGGCGCTCTCGACCCGGATCATTGACGCCATCACGGGAGCGATTGACTTGAAAGACCCCTACACCCGTGGTCACAGCCAGCGTGTGAGCGATTTCTCGGTAGCGATTGCCCAGGAGCTGGGCCTGAGTTCCGATGAGGTGTATCGGGTACGCATCGCCAGCAAGCTCCACGATGTAGGCAAGATCCGGGTGCCCGACCGCATCCTCAAGAAGCGCCGTCAGCTCACCGATGCCGAGTTCGCGCAGATGCGCCAGCATCCCGAGCATGGGCTGGAGTTTCTGAAGGAGAACGGACTGCTCGAGCTTGAGGTGCTGCGCGAAAGCTGGACAGCGCTCGCTCAGCATCACGAACGCCTCGATGGGCGCGGGTACCCCAAAGGTCTCCGCGGCGACCAGATCTCGCTGGTGGGCCGCATCGTCGCCGTGGCCGATGTCTTCGACGCGATTACCAGCCACCGCCCCTACCAGCCGGCCCGCTCGGCGGATGAGGCGATCGCCATTCTGCGCAGCCTGGCCGGGGTTGAGCTGGACAGCGCCTGTGTCGAGGCGCTGGTCCGCGCCCGGGCGCAGGGCCTGGTGCGTACCCAGGAGGAACGTGGCGAGCGTGATCGCCTATCGAAGCGGCGCCGACGTCCCACGCGGCGCCGCAGCGTCGGAATGGCTGGCTAGAGGCTGACCAGGGTGAGCATGGGGGATGCAGGGGCGCCTCTTGTGGATGCCCCTGCGTCGCGATCCGGCATCATCGCCGGGGCAGACCGCCAGGCCCAATGATGAACCCGGGGTTTTTCCCCGGGAGGGTTGCGCTCTCCCTCCCACAGGGAGGGGAGCGGTGAAACCTGATTTCCCCGTATTTCACCCCCTGGCACGACGAAAATCCTTAATGTTCAACTGTAACCGCGTCTCGCCGTTCCACTGGTTGGCTTCGAGCTGGTAGGCCACGTCAATGAACGGATGCCGGCGCAGGGCCTCGGCGAGGTGGCCAAGTCGGAAGGCAATCCCCTCATACGTGGCGCCATCACGCCGCAGGAGCAGCCGCAGGTGCTGGCCATCGCCGCCGCGGGGGCGGGCATCAATCACCTGTACCGCCGGGCTCATCAGCGTGGGGAGGGGGTTGGCCTGGCCAAAGGGTTCGAGGCGGCGCAACTCGGTGAGCAGGTCGTAACTGACGGCATTCAGGTCAAGGGTGGCATCAATGGTCAGTGACGGCTGGAGCATAGCGTCAGTGAGGCGTTCGTCGGCCAGAGCCAGCAGATGTTGCTCCAGGAGCGGGAGGTTGGCGCTGGCAATGGTAAAGCCGGCAGCGGCGGCGTGGCCGCCGAAGCGCACGAACAGCTCACTACGACTGGCCAGGGCCTCGACAATGTTGAAGCCAGGGATCGAGCGCGCCGAGCCGCGCGAAAGCTCCACGCCGCGTTCGATCAGGAGCACCGGGCGCCCCCATTCCTCCACCAGTTTCCCCGCCACCAGGCCCACCACGCCAGCCGGAAACTCCTCGCTGGCGATCACCACGATCCGTTGCTGGCGCTTCCCCGTAGCCTCGGCCTGAGCGCGAGCGGCCATCTGCACCTGCCGGGTCAACTCCTGCCGCTCGCGATTGGTCCGATTCAACTCCTCGGCAATGGCCTGCGCGCTGGCGTAGTCGGACGCGAGGAGCAACTGGTAGGCCCGAACCGCGTCATCGAGCCGGCCGGCAGCGTTGAGCCGCGGGCCGAGCATGAAGCCGATGTCGGTGGCGGTGATCTGCCCCTGGACCAGCCCCGACACTTCGATCAGCGCGTTCAGGCCCGGTCGCCGGGTGGTGTTGAGGGCCTGAAGGCCGGCTTTGACCAGCACGCGGTTCTCGCCGGTGAGGGGCCCCATGTCGGCGACGGTGCCCAGGGCCACGACATCGAGCAGGTCGCGGCCCCGCACCGCGCCGAGCGACAACCCGCGCCGGACCAGGGCTTGCACCAGCTTGAAGGCGATGCCAACCCCGACCAGATGTTTGTAGGGGTAGGCGCAGTCGGGCTGTTTGGGGTTAACCACCGCCAGCGCGGCGGGGAGCGTCGCCGGGGGAGTGTGGTGGTCGGTCACAATCACGTCCAGGCCGATTCGGGTTGCTTCGGCCACCTCGGCAACATTGCTGATACCGCAGTCCACGGTGATCAGCAGGCGCACCCCTTCACCGGCTAGCTGGTGCAGGGCCTGCACGTTCAGCCCGTAGCCCTCGCGCAACCGATGGGGGATGTAGGGGCGGATGTTCGCGCCCATCGCGGTCAGGGCTTGCACCAGCAGCGTCACCGCGGTCACCCCATCGGTGTCAAAGTCGCCGTACACCGCCACAGGTTCGCCGCGAGCAATGGCCTCGGCGATGCGGGCGCTGGCCTCGGCCATGCCGCGCATGCGCAGGGGATCGTGCAGGTCGCGGGAATAGTCAGCGTCGAGGAACAGGCGCGTCGCGTCGGCGTCGCGCAGGTCGCGTTGATACAGCAGTGAGGCCAGCAGGGGGCTTACACCGCTCTGGCGCACAAACTCCGGCGGCGCGGGGGGGAGCAGGTTCCAGTGGCGGTTGCGAGCGGAGAGGGGTCTCTGGGTCATAGTGTGGTACGAAGTTCACTGACAGGGTTACGGCAATGGGTATACCGGAGGCGGAGCAGCGGGGTTACGCAGATGGCGGGAGGTGTGGAGTGCAGGCGTAGAGACGCAGCGGCACTGCGTCTCTCCCTGTCATGGTGCGGCGCAGCCGCATGGGCGGCTGATACGAACATCGGGGGAAACCGGGTTTCCCCACCTGCGGTGAGCCTGTCGAACCGCACCCCCGCCTACGGGGGCGGCAAGCCCTCCCACACCCTCCCCGCTGGCGATCACCGGCGCACAATCAGCGATTCGCCGGTCATATCCGCGGCTCTGGGCAGGCCGAGAAGCTCCAGCAGCGTTGGCGCCACATCGGCGAGACGCCCGCCGGAGCGCAGAAAGACCTCGTTCTTGCCAAGGCCCAGCCCCTCGGCGGCCACGAGGATGCAGGGCACCGGATTGGTGGTATGGGCAGTATGGGCGCCGCCGGTTTCGGGGTCGATCATTTGCTCCGCGTTGCCGTGGTCGGCGATAATCAGCAGCGCGCCACCGCGCGCCAGCACCTCGGGCACCACCGCGCCCATCCCGGCGTCCACCGTCTCGCAGGCCTTAACCACCGCCGGGATGACCCCGGTATGGCCGACCATATCGGGGTTGGCGTAGTTCACCACAATAAAATCGTACTGGTCGCTGCGAATGGCCTCGATCAGGCGTTCGGTGACCTCGGGGGCGCTCATTTCGGGTTGGAGATCGTAGGTGGGCACCTTGGGCGAGGGCACGAGCAGACGGTCCTCGCCGGGAAACGGCTCTTCGCGGCCACCGTTGAGAAAGAAGGTCACGTGAGGGTACTTCTCGGTCTCGGCGATGTGGAACTGGCGCCTGCCCGCGGCGCTCACCACAGCGGCAATCGGCTCGACCACAGGGCGCGGCGGGAAGGCGATCTCCACCGGCAGGCCCTCCTCGTACTGGGTCATGGTCACCATGTGGAGGTTCTGCAACTGGCGGGGGCGCTGCCAGATCGTATCGGGCAGCTTGAGGCCCTCTTCCTTTTGCCGGGCGTAGTGCCGCTGGATCTGCTCGTTAATATCGGGCAGCACCAGAGCACGGGTGAGTTGCCGGCCCCGGTCGGGGCGAAAGTTGGTGAAGATCACCGCATCACCGTCTTTGACGGTCGCCACCGGCGCGCCATCGCGAACAATCACCGTGGGCGGAACAAACTCATCGCTGACATCGGCGGCGTAGGCCTGCTGAATAGCAGTGCGGGCATCGGGCGCGGTTTCGCCCTTCCCCTCAACGATCGCTGCATAGGCCCGCCCGGTGCGCTCCCAGCGCTTGTCGCGGTCCATCGCATAGTAGCGCCCCGAAACCGTAGCTACAACCCCGACGCCGGTGCGCGCGATGGCGGCTTCGAGGGCGTCGAGGAAGCCAAGGGCGCTGCGGGGCAGCACATCGCGCCCATCGAGGAACAGGTGCAGATAGACCCGATCAAGCCCTTCGCGGCGGGCCAGTTCCAGCAGGGCATGGAGGTGATCTTCGTGGGCATGCACGCCGCCGGGGCCGAAGAGGCCCATCAGGTGCAGGGCGCCCCCCGTGGCCCGGGCGTGGGCGATAGCGCCGCGCAAGGCGGGATTGGTAAAGAAATCGCCGTCGGTGATGGCCTTGCTGATGCGTGTCAACTCCTGGTAGACCACAAAACCGGCGCCGATGTTCAGGTGCCCCACCTCGGAGTTGCCGATCTGGCCCTCGGGCAGACCCACGTCCAGGCCCGAGGCGCAGAGGGTCGTAAAGGGGCACTCAGCGCTCCAGCGATCCACATTGGGGGTCTGCGCCAGATCCACGGCATTGCCGGGTCCAGGGGGGGCGAGGCCCCAACCGTCCATAATCGCCAGGACGACGGGCCGCGGAAGGGCGTTGGCGGGCATAGAACCTCCTCACATGCCGCGCCGGGGCGCGCCGTCGCGCACACCCCGGCGCGTGTCCGATACGGACGGAATCATACCACACTCGTCAGCCGGCGAACCGACACTCAGCCGAGGCCCAGGGCGACCATCAGAATGCGCCAGCCGGCGAGCAGGCCAAAAACCCCGGTGATGAGCACGGGTAAGCCGACCATCAGGAAGGTAGCGATGCGCGCACCCGAGGAGGCGCCGGCGCTGACGAAATGCACGGGTATTTCCCGCGACGTGGTGACCCAACCACCCCAGAGGACCAGAGCGCCGAGGATGGCGAACGCGATCGCCGAGCCTATCGCGATAATGACACCGAGCGCGAACATGATGTTCCTCCTTCTACCGATTATACCAACCGCAATTGAACAAGCTGTGGATGCGCGACAGCCAGAGCAGAGAATGTCTGGACGGGCCTCGCCCTCCCGTTCAAGAGTTCGCTGGCGCGCCGCTGACATTCGCAATCGGTCATAGCATTACTCCGACAGAGGCAGCGTCAGACACGCGGCAGCGTAGAGCGCCGCGCCAACCACGCCCGCCTCATTGCGCAAGTGCGCTGGAACGATCTCAACCGGCGCCGACAACAGGGGGCCAAACTCATCGAAAGCTTTGCTGGCGCCGCCGCCAACAATGACCAGATCAGGCCAGATCAGCGCGACCACGCGGTGAAGGTACTCATCGAACAGGGGCGCCCACTCGGCAAAACTCAAGCCCTTACGCTTCCGGGCGGCGTCAGAGGCACGGCGTTCGGCGTCCTTGCCGCGGATCTCAATGTGCCCCAATTCGGTATTGGGGATCAGCGAGCCATTGATGAACAGGGCGGTCCCGATGCCGGTACCCACGGTCAGCATCAGCACCACGCCGTCGCGCCCGCGTCCGGCGCCAAAGCGCATTTCGGCGATCCCGGCGGCATCGGCGTCGTTCAGCAGCGCCACGGGTTGCCCCAGCGCCTCCTGGAGGTGCTGCCGGCCATCAACGCCGATCCACTCCGGGGCGATATTCGACGCCGTGCACACGATCCCATGCTTGACCACGGCGGGCAGACCGCAGCCGATCGGCCCGTGCCAATCGAGGGATTGCGCCAGCCGGGCCACGGCAATGCCAATCGCCCTGGGAGTCGCCGGTTGGGGGGTCGGGACACGTTGTCGAGGCGTGATCAGGGCGCCCGTGGCAACATCAACCACCGCTGCTTTGATCCCTGTGCCGCCGATATCTACGCCCAGGAGGTGCATACCGGTTCTCAATCTACACCACGAAGCGACCGGGGTTCAGAATCCCCGCCGGGTCCCAGCGGGCGCGCAGGGCGCGCATCACATCGATCCCTTCGGGGAGCGGCCCCCAGAGATCGAGGGCGCCGACGAGAGATGGGGGCGCTTCCTCGACCACCACGTAACCGCCGAGCACACCGAGTTCAATCCGCGCCTCAAGCAGGGCCTGATTCACCGCCTCGGGGCCAGCCAGACCGGTGAACCAGCGGCTGAAAATAAGACCCGCCGGGGCAATGCCGATCTGCGCAGGGACCCAGCCATTGCGGCGGGCCACGCGCTCCAGCAAGCCGGCCACTGCCCCCAGGGCGCTGGAGGGGGCGCCAGCGCGGAGCAGAAGTGAGCCATCGCCTGTGGGGGCCATAGTGTTAGAAATGGCATGCCACAACAGCGCATCATCCTTAAGGGGCACGGCGACAATTCGCGCGCCGAGACTGACACACCGGCGCTCGGCCTCGTGGACCTGGCGGGACACAGCCAGGTCAGTGCCGGCAAAGCGCGCGATGACCGAGATATGGTCGGGCTGGCCCTCCAGCAGAGTCCGAAGCGCGGGGATGCGGTCGGCGGCGGGGCGATTGAGCGCCACCAGCGCCACAGGTTGCAGCGGCGCGGCGCGGAGATGGTCAACCGCGCGCACCGGCAAGCGCGGGTCGGTGAATACGGCAATCAGGGAGCGAAAGTGTTCGGGTAGCGGGGCAACCTTAAAAGTGGCCTCGGCAATGACGCCGAGGGTGCCGAAGGCGCCGATATGCAGTTTATGAGCGTCGCAGCCGGCCACGTTCTTCGCCACCTGGCTGCCGCTCTTCACCAGGCGCCCATCGCCGAGCGCAACGCGCATGCCCAGCGTCCAGTCACGGAGCGTGGTATGACCGCAGCGCAGAGCGCCGGTGGCGCCGCTGGCAAGCAGGCCCCCGATGGTGGCGCGCTCGGGGTGAGCGGGGTCCCAGGGAAGCCACTGGCCGTGGCGAGCCAGGCACGCCTGCAGCGTCTCTAGCGTTACACCAGACTCAGCCGTGACGACCAGATCCTCGGGGTGGTAGGCGACAATACGGTTGAGGCGCCGGGTAGCGAGCGCCAGATCGTAGCGCGCAGGCCGGCGCCCCACGTGCTGGCGCGTCCCCCCGCCCCAGGGCACCAGGGCCAGACCGCGCTCGTGCGCCTGACGCAACGTCTCTGCCAGTTCGGCGGCGCTGGCCGGTTCGACAACACTATGGGGTCTGAGGCCGTGCAGCGCGTAATCGTGCATCTTCCACCACTTTGAGGAAGAACACCGGAAGCATGCAACCCGCGAGCCGGCGCAACGGAAGCCTGGCGATTACTTGGTACGCACGCGGCGCTTCAGATCCGCGGCTGGCTTGCGGAACGAGAGCACATCCAGCGTTCCCCGTGGATAGCTCTTCGTGAACTGCGCCAGACCGGCCGGGCTCCGGCGCCAGAAGATCGAAATCGCCAGTACCCCCAGCAGCAGCGGCATCACCACAAAGAGACTGGCCGGCTGGCCGCTGTTCAAGCTGTAGGCCAGGTAGCCAAACACGCCCAGCATCAGCAATGCCTGCAAGGCCGGCAGCAGCAACATTCGCTCACGCAGTTGCACGTAGGCGTAGACGAACGCAAAGGCGTACCACACCTCGATGACTGTCACGACGAGGAAGAAAGCCCAGAGCCACACAGTATGCTCCTGGTATGCGCGATGCTGTTGGTCGTATCATAGCATACCCTGCCCGTTTTGGTACGCAACCTGTGCTATAATCGCCATCTGGTTGCAGTAGCGATCCAGTGCATCGAGGGTGCCACTATGAACGATCGTCCGAGTATCACGGCCTTCTTTCCGGCGTTCAACGATGCAGGCACGATCGGAAGCATGGTGGTTGCGGTGATCCGAACCCTCGAGGAACTGACCGACGATTACGAAGTGATCGTCGTCGAAAACGGCAGCACCGACTACACCGTGCAGGTGCTCGAGGAACTGGCCCGACACTACCCCCGGCTGCGTGTATTCACGCACCCTCAGCCGCTGGGCTACGGCGGGGCCCTGCGGGTTGGCTTCGCCAGCGCCACCAAGGACCTGATCTTCTATACCGATGGCGATGCGCAGTACGATCCGCGCGAACTCAGAGTGCTCCTGCCCGCCCTGCGGGATGATGTTGATATTGTCAACGGCTGGAAGATCGACCGGGGCGACCCCCTGCACCGCAAGATCATCGGGCGGGTCTACCACCACACCGTCAAGTTCCTGTTCGGTTTCCAGTTACGCGATGTGGACTGCGACTTCCGGCTCATCCGGCGCCAGGTCTTCGATGTGATCGAGCTGGAGTCAGATAGTGGCACTATCTGCCTGGAGCTGGTGAAAAAGCTCCAGGACGCTGGCTATCGCTTCGCCGAAGTGCCGGTGCACCACTACCACCGCACTTACGGCCAGAGCCAGTTCTTCAATTTTCCGCGGCTCTGGCGCACCGGGGTGCAACTGATCCAGCTCTGGTGGAAACTCGTCGTCCGGCGTGAACATATGGCGCAGATCGCGCGGCGTCGCGCTGAGGCCGCGCAGATGATGAGCGATGTAACGTAGCGATCCCGCCGGGGATGGTGGAGAGGCAATACGTTAAGTGAACGCGGCGCTTCAACCTCCCTCCCAATCTCCCCCCGTTGGGGGAGGAGCTACACTCCCGCCCCTTTCTCCAGTAGCGAAACAGAAATATGGACCGAGTCACTGAACTGCGCGCAGCCTTCGAGGGCAGCCGGGTCCTGATCACCGGCGGGGCCGGGTTCATCGGGTCGAACCTGGCCCATGCCCTGTGCGAGCTGGGGGCCGAGATCACCATCGTCGACTCGCTCATTCCCGAATACGGCGGTAACCTGCACAATCTCTTCGCCATTCGCGACCGGGTGCGCCTGAACATCGCCGATGTGCGCGATGAGCACTCGATGAACTACCTGGTGCAGGGCCAGGATTACCTGTTCAATCTCGCCGGCCAGACCAGCCACCTTGACTCGATGCGCGATCCGTATACCGATCTGGAGATCAACTGCCGCTCTCAACTTTCTATTCTCGAATCGTGTCGCAAACACAATCCTAAGATCAAGGTGGTGTACGCCTCAACCCGCCAGATCTACGGCAAACCCGACTACCTACCGGTAGACGAGCGGCACCTCCTGCATCCCACCGATGTCAACGGGATCAACAAGATGGCGGGGGAGTGGTACCACATTCTCTACAACAATGTCTACGGCATTCCCGCCTGCGCCCTGCGCCTGACCAACACCTACGGCCCGCGCATGCGCGTCAAAGACGCCCGGCAGACCTTCCTGGGCATCTGGCTCAAACGGGTCATTGACGGCGAGCCTATCCAGGTCTGGGGAGACGGTTTGCAGATCCGCGATTTTACCTACGTGGACGATTGTGTGGAAGCGTTGCTGCTGGCGGCGAAGGAGCCGGGCGCTCACGGCCAGGTGTTCAACCTGGGCAGCGATGAGACGATCAACTTGCGTGACCTGGCGGCGCTGCTGATCGAGATCAACGGCGCGGGTTCCTACGAGATCATCCCCTTCCCTGCCGACCGCAAGCCGATCGACATTGGAGACTACTACGGCGATTACCGGCTCATCCAGGGGCGTCTGGGCTGGTCGCCGCGGGTGCGTCTGCGCGAGGGGTTGGCGCGCACCCTGGCGTTCTACCGCGAGCGCCGCGAGCACTACTGGTAGCTGCAACAAAGCCGCACTGCCAGCCGTCTGATACCCAGAAGCCGCCTGGCTGATGACGGAAGGAGTGCAACTATGTATCCAGCCCCCCGGCTTGAGCGCAGCCGTTCCGACACCATGATCGCCGGTGTCTGCGGCGGCCTGGCCCGTTATTTGAATGTCGACTCGACGATTGTGCGCCTGGTGTTTGTGCTGCTGGCCTTCAGCGGCCCGGCGCTGTTGATCTATCCGCTGCTCTGGCTGGTGATGCCTCGCGAGCGCCCGGCTAACCCCGGGACGCCAGCAGCGTCACCCGGGCAGGTGTTCGTTGCCACGGGCGAGACGCAGCGCCTGCGGATCGACCCGATGACCGGGGCCCCGAACGAGCCAGAGGAGATCCCGATCTCTAATCTGGGGACGGGTTCGACCCCTGGCCGCAGCAACGGACGCGGGCGGCTCCTGGGTTACATATTACTGGGCCTGGGTGTCTACCTGGTCCTGCAGATGGTCTGGCCCGGGATCGGGTCGCTGCTCTTCCCGGCGTTACTGATTGCTGGCGGCATCTATCTGCTGCGCCGCGCAGGGTAGGGCGGCACTCCGGTGGGCGTGAAAGAGGGGTTTCTGCGAGGGCTGCGCCCTCCCATACCTTCACCCGCTGTCGGGTTGTTTCCTGGGAGGGCTATGCCCTCCCAGAGTCTTCCAGGGAGGTAACGGATCCCGCTGATGTGAAAATACGGGGAAACCGGGTTTCCCCACCTGCGGTGAGCCTGTCGAACCGCACCCCTGCCTGTGGGGGCGGCAAGCCCTCCCCACCGGGAGGGTTTGGGAGGGCTGCGCCCTCCCAAGAACAATAATATTTTCATTCTGGCGTTGTGCGCCATGCGCATGACCGTCTATCGTCAATTTTGCGCCAGTTCTCGCAGCCGCGAGGGGTTCAGCAGCGTAATCCCCGAGCGATCCACATCGAGCAGTCGGGCGTCGCGGAACTGGTTGATGACTTTGGTAACCGTCTCGCGGTAGGCGTTAATCATCTCGGCGAGTTGCTGGTGGGTGCGCCGCGGCACGCGCTGCTGCGGCTTCGGCCCCGCCGGGTGATGCTCGGACATCTCGAGGAGCACCGAGGCCAGGCGCGCCGGCACGGATTTGAAGGCCACCTCATCGAGCCGCCGGCTGACGGTGAGACGATGCTGACCAACCACCTCGATCAGCACAGCCCCCAGGTCAGGCTGGCTGTGCAACGCCTGGAGCACGGCGACCCGTGGAACGGCGCTCACGCGCACCGGCTGTAGCGCCACGGCGAAGGTATCGTAGCGCTCGCCGCCATCGAGGGCGCTGTGACCGAAGATCTGCCCTGGCTCGACCACCTTGACCGTGAGCACCCGCCCCTCGCTGGAGACCATCTGGAGGCTCACCTGGCCCGCCTGGAGCAGGTAGAGGGTCTGGGCCGGCTGGCCAGGGGTATAGATGGAACTGTGGCGCCGGAAGGCCTGATTCGAGCCAAGGGGCTCGAGCACGGACCACAGCCGCTGCTGTACCGACTCGTCGCCGCGATGTGCAGTTGTCATGCGTTCCTCCAGGTGCCGCAGATACTCACGACTGTCGCCAGTGCGGCGCAGCCGAACCTTGCTGAGGTGTCAAGAGGGCAGGCCGGTTGCCCTGCGCCCCTGCCCCGGGGGGAGGGATCGGGAGAGCTACGCCCTTCCACGTCTCCTGCAAAGGACTGGTGGGGAAAGCGGGTCTACCTGCTCCCTTCCGGGGGAAGCCAGCAGGGGTGAACAATGTGTCGCCCCGTCTCCCTTCCGACGGGCCGGGCACGGGCTGCCCGGTTGTGCCGGATACGTGTCTCAGATTGTTGTATTGTATCACACTTGCATTACTCCGTCCGAACACGTTTGGGGAGGTACCAGGGCTGTTGCAACGTTCGCCTATGGCGGGGTGGCGCGGCGGCTGCGCCGGACACTCCCCTCAGGCAGGGGCGTGGGGAAACCTGGTTTCCCCATATTTTCACCCTGTGCCCTGAGCTAAAGCGGTCACGCGGCAACTGCTATAATGGGTGTATGAGCTACCTTCCCACCCATCGCCTGTTCTGGGCCAGCCTGGTTGCGGCTCTGGTGTTCCTGGCTGTGCTGACCGGCTGCGATCCTGCCGGCGGTCCCTTCGCTTCTACCCCTGACGCTGCTCCCACACCACCCGCGGCTACCGTCGCGCCCCCGACGCCAACGGTGTTGCCCCGCGGCGGCAACCTGACGGTGCGCCTGGAGGCGGATATTCCTGATCTGCGGCCCTGGCAGCCGCGCACGCGGGGCGAAGAGCAGGTGATCAGCCTGCTCTACGGGGGGCTGATGCGGCTCGATGCCCAACTACGCCCGGTGCCCGACCTGGCCGAACGCTGGGAAACGACCCCCGACGGGCGCACGCTGACCTTCACGCTGCGGAGTGGTCTGACCTGGCACGATGGAGAGCCGCTCGACGCTGCGGACGTGCTGTTTACCCTGGAGCGGCTGCGGGGGCTGCCGATGACCTCGACGGCGCTGCTGGCCGATCTGCGCTATATCGGCGCCGCCACGGCTCCAACCAGCACCACGGTGGTCCTGACGCTCACCAGCCGCTTTGCCCCTCTGCTGGCCGCGCTGGCTGTGCCGGTTCTGCCCGCCCACGTTCTGGAGAACCGCGACATCGCCAGTTTCAACTTCTGGGAGGCGCCGGTCGGCAGTGGTCCCTTCCGGCTGGCTGAGCGCGATCCTGGCCGCGCCATCGTGCTTGAACGGTTCGAGGACTTTCACCGTGGGGCGCCGTTGCTCGACCGGGTGGCCTTCGTGGTTGCCCCCGATCCCGAGATAGCCCGCCAGGCCCTGACCGATGGGCGGCTGTTGCTGGCGGAATTGCCCTGGAGCGATCCGACCTCACTGGCCGCGCGTCTGCCTGGCGCCTATCTGAGCGCGTACCCGGAGAACGGGTTTTACTTCCTCGGCTTCAATGTGCGCGAAGGACGCCCCTTCGCCGACCTGCGTCTGCGCCGCGCTCTGGCGCTGGCGGTGGATGTGCCGCGGCTGGTTGAGGCGGTGACCAATGGCCAGGGCATGCCGATCAACTCGACGGCCCTCCCCGGGTCCTGGGCCGATCTCACCCCTCCACCTGAGCGAGGCGCCGATCTCGATGCGGCGCGGGCGCTGCTCGACGAAGCAGGGTGGACGCTCCCCGCAGGGGCGACCATTCGCGAGCGCGAGGGCCAGCCGCTGCGGGCCACGCTCTACGTGCGCGGCGACGACCAGCGCCGCGTTGCCGCCGCCGCGCGCATCGCCGAGATCGCCGCAGCGATCGGGATACAGATTGACGTGCAGCCCGCCGATTTCGCCTCGGTGATACTGGCTCGCTATGCGCCGCCTTTTGACTTCGATCTGCTCCTGGGAAGCTGGAGCAATGGCGCTGGCGATCCCGCTTTTGCCGACGTGCTGTTCTACGACCCCGATGATTTCGCCCTGTTTCACTCCAGTCAACTCAACCAGGGTCAGAGCGATGAACGTTCGACTCGCAACTTCGTGGGCTTTAGCGACCCGGCCTACGACAACCAGGCCCAGGCCGCCCGCCAGCTCTACAGCCTGGAGGAGCGCAGCGCCGCTATTGCCCAGGCCCAGGCGCGCATCGCCGACGAGCTGCCTTACCTCTTCCTGTGGGTCGATCGCCTGCCCGTGGCCCTCAACGGGCGCGTGACCACCCTGGACGGCCCGGTGACGCTGGCGTCGCCCCTGTACCTCTGGAACATCGAACGCTGGTACCTGATGCCATGAACCCGTTTACCCAACGCGAACGCATCACCGACCCGGAACGCTTTGCCGGGCGCTGGCGCGAGGTCGGTATGGTGTTTGAGCGCATCGAAGCCCGCCGCCCGGTGCTGCTGACCGGAGCGCGTGGTACGGGCAAGTCATCGTTACTGACCCACGTGGGGCAGTCGGCGGGCGCAGTGCTGGAAGATCCGACCCTGGAGGCACTCTACCTCGACCTGGCCCTGCTGCCCGACGCGGCAACGGTCTACCGGCTGATCGTCCGGGCGCTGGGGGGCCGCGGCGAAGGTCTGGAGGCGGTGGAGACGGCCCTGTGTCGCGCGGGGCGCACGGTGCTGGTGTGCCTGGATCATGCCGAGGCGGCGGTGGCGGCCGGGTGGGGCGCCGATATGCTGGAACGTATGGCCCGGCTGGCGCGCCGCAGCATCCCGGGGGAGCCGGGCGGTCTGGCGCCTCGCGGCGATGGGGTCTTCGATCTGCTGCTGGTTGCCGCGGGGGGCGCCACGCCCCCCGAACTGAGCGAGCCGTTCGCCCAGGTGCGCCTGGGCGCGTTCGCCCCTGCCGAGGTGCGACTTTTTGCCGAGGCGTACCTGGACGAGACGGGTGTGGTGTTCAGCGCCGCGGAACTGCGTGAGCTGGCCGCGATCAGCGCTGGTCATCCGGCCTATCTGCAACGGGCCATGTTCCACCTGTTCGAGGCCCATGGCCGACCCGACTATGACTGGCGCGCGGCCTACCTGGCCGAGGCCCGCGAGCGGCCCGTGCCCGGCGCGCCGCTCCCGCCCGAGGCCTTCGAGGGCCAGGGCGACGCAGCGCGCGATGAGGGCCGGGGCGGCGAGTTGATCACCCGCCAGGTCGCCCCACTGCCCGCCGCGCCCCTCGGCGGCGACCTGGGCGGGCTGCTCAATGCGGCACTGCCGCTGGTGCTGGCACTGATCGCTCTGCAAGCCCTGGGAAACTGGTTCGCGGCCCTGGCAGTGCTGGTCGCCGGCTATGGCGTCGTGGCGGCGCTGGCGCGCCGGGGCCGGTAGAGCCGCAGCCCCGTCCCTCTGCGGGGCCATACAGGGCTAATGCAACAGGTTTATTTCTGAGAGGGCGCAGCCCTCCTCAACCCTCCCTGAGGGGAGGGGCGCGGTTCGACAGGTTCACCGCAGGCGGTGAACCTGTCGAACCGCAGGTGGGAAAACCCGGTTTCATCTCCGTGAGAGGAGCAGGAATGCCCGGCCCAAAGAACTACCTGATCGACATGGACGGGGTGCTGGTACACGGGTCGCAGCCCATCCCCGGCGCCAACGAGTTTATCAAACGCCTGCGCGCCGCTGGCGCGCCGTTCCTGGTGCTCACCAACAACCCGATCTATACCCCGCGCGACCTGTCGGCGCGCCTGGAACGCATCGGGCTGGAGGTGCCGCCGGAGGCGATCTACACCTCGGCCATGGCTACCGCCCGCTTTTTGCAGAGTCAGCATCCCAACGGCACAGCCTATGTGATCGGCGAAGCGGGCCTCACCACTGCCCTGCACGATACTGGCTATACCATGACCGACCATGACCCCGATTATGTCGTCGTCGGCGAGACCACTGCCTTGAGCTATGAGCGGCTCACGCGGGCGGTGCGCTTCGTCGCGGCGGGCGCGCGCTTCGTCGCCACCAACCCCGACGTGAGCGGCCCCGGTGATGGGGGGATTGTGCCGGCCTGTGGCGCGATCGCGGCGCTGATTGCCACCGCCAGTGGTGTGAAGCCGTACTTCGTGGGCAAGCCCAATCCGCTGATGATGCGCACTGCCCTGCGCACCCTCGGCGCTCACTCCGAAGAGTCGGTGATGGTTGGCGACCGGATGGATACCGATATCATCGGTGGTACCGAGAGCGGTATGGAGACCATCCTGGTGCTCACCGGCGTGACCCGTCGCGAAGACGTGGAACGCTTCCCTTATCGTCCGACGCGGGTGCTGGGGTCGGTGGCGGAGATCGAGGTGTAAAGAATTTCGTTTGGGAGGGCTGCGCCCTCCCAAACCCTCCCGCTGCGGGGGCGTGCCAGCCCGCAGGCAGGAGTGCGGAACGCTCCGAACCCTTTTGCTGTGGAAGGGTACAGTTCACATACTGCTAGAACGTCACACCCTCAAACAGATCGCGCTCGCGCAGGCCAGGCGGCGCCTCAGGATGG
The DNA here is from genome assembly GCA_937120965.1 of uncultured Chloroflexota bacterium. Lineage (GTDB taxonomy): Bacteria > Chloroflexota > Chloroflexia > Chloroflexales > Chloroflexaceae > JACAEO01. Next base: position 46,264 of record CAKZKA010000035.1, on the reverse strand, counting down.
GCGCGCATAAAGGTCTCGTAGCCGCCGACCAGGCTGAGGAGCCGCGACAGGAGGCGTACCCGGCCGCCGCCCTGGCTGATGTGGCAGGCCCCGGCCGCCTCACGCGCCTCCAGCATCGGCAGAACATCAATGCGCGCATGCACGGGAAACTCGACGTCGGCCAGGGCAGCAAGATCTATGTCCTGGTTGCGTCCAAACCGTCGCGGATCGCGCCCGAACAGCGGCATGAGCCGGACCAGGACGCGCAACAGACGACGCGAGAAGGTGAGGAAGTAGAGTTTCTGCGGCTGGTGGGCCGGCAGGCCATCGGAGTAGCGGGCCGGGTCGCCAGCGGCATGAAAGGCGGCCACGGTGGCCTGCTGGATGGCGATATGGTCGGGATGGCGGTAGCCCCCGATAGGATCGAAGGTGATCACCACCTGCGGGCGCAGCCGGCGGATCTCGTGGGTGACGCGGGCGGTCACGGCATCAAGCGGCTGAGCCGCCAGGGCCTCAGGGTGTCGGTTGGCGGGCGAACCGGGCATTCCCGAGTCGCGGTAGCCGAGCATGGTCACACTGCTCAGCCCCAGGGCCTGCGCGGCGCAGTGCAACTCAGCGCGGCGCCGCTCGGCAAGCGAGGTGTAGCCCTCGAGGTGCTCGGGGTCGGTCGAACCTTCTTCGCCGCCGGTGGCGCAGATCAGATGTACGCGGGCGCCGCTCCAGGCGTACCGGGCCAGGGTGCCCCCGCACCCGAAGCTTTCATCATCGGGGTGCGCAAAGATCGCCACGAGCGTCGGCCAGAGATTATCTTCCGCTATATGCGGGCCGCTCATAGTTCTGGAAAGCTGTTCACTGATATTCATAGTTGTATAATGCCCCGTGTGAGCGCTCACGGCCCGACAGCCTGGCTGTGATAGTCGCGGGGAACTGCGCCCTTCCACGCTCCCAGCGGGATCAGCAGGTCGGGCTGCGCGTGCAGGGCCTTTCGACGCCCACAGTTTGAGTTTCTGGAAGGAGCAGGCTCCGCCGGATTCGCCGCGAGGCAGAGTCCGCCAGGCCCTGAATGTAGTATAGCCAGATTCGCTCTTGATGAACAAGCTACCGGAAATACCGGCAGGGCCGGTGCAAAGGAGGCGCGTTTGGCCCGCGCTCTCCAAACCCTCCCGCCAGGGAGGGGGTTGGGGAAACCCGGTTTCCCCATTTCTCAACCGCTGTTGGAAGTGGCTGGCACCCCCCACAGGCAGGGGTGCGGTTCGACAGGCTCACCGCAGGTGGGGAAACCCGGTTTCCCCGTATGTTCACCTCAGTCATCCATGCGGCTGCGCCGCACAACGACACGATGAACATAGGTTTTTCTTGGGAGGGCTGCGCCCTCCCAAACCCTCCCGCGGGCGGGCTATTTTCACCTCAGAAAACTTCATTTACACTATGGCTCATCAGCGCAAGTACCCCTACGCCGTGCACCGCGTCGCGGCTGAGTTGACCCCCATCACCCATCTGCAACGGGCGCCCTACAGTGGCCCGGCTGAACAGCGACGCATCGTCACGGCCGACGGGGTGAGTATCGCGGCCACGCTGTTACGACGGGGCGCCAGCCGGCTGGTGATCATCTGTCACGGCTTTGCGGCCTCGCAGCGAGCAGCCTCGATTGTCTGGCTCGCCGAGCACCTGGCCGGCCCCTACGATGTGCTGACCTTCGACTGGCGGGGCTACGGGCAGAGTGAGGGGCTGGCCACTTTTGGCGGGGCTGAGGCCCTGGACCTGGCTGCGGTACTCACCGCCGCCCGCGAGTGGGGCTACCAGCGCGTGGTGGTGGTGGCCGAAAGTATGGGCGGGCTGATCACCCTGGCATCGCTCGGCGCGGGCGGCGGCGGCGCCGTGGATTACCCTCTGCCCGACGCCGTAGCCACTGTCAGCGCGCCCGCTGCCTACGAGCATACCGGCGGCCTGCGACCACACCTCGTCCGGCACGTGGCGCCTGTCTCCTGGCTGCGTCCCGTAGCGCCTCTGCTGGGGTTCCGCCTGGGGGAGGTGCAACCGCCCACGCCGCTCGAGGTGGTGGAGCATATTCGCCTGCCGCTCCTGGTGATCCACGGGGACCGCGATACGACGGTGCCGGTGCGTAACGCCTATTTGCTCAACGAGCGCAACCCCGCCATCAGCCTGCGCGTCTACCCGGGTGTCGATCACGCCATTGTGGGTATGCGCGCGCGCAGCCCGCGTCTCTTACTGGCCGACCTGCGCGCCCTGGTTGATGGTGTGACGTAGTTCTTCGCCCGGCGGGGTTCTGGCGGGGCCGCGCCCTGCCGGACGCTCCGGGCCAGCCGTCTATGCGGCTGCGCCGCACAATGACGGGATGAACATACTTGTTCTTGGGAGGGCGTAGCCCTCCCAAACCCTCCCCTCAGGGAGGGGCATAGGGAAACCCGGTTTCCCCATCTGCCCACGTTAGACGGTCATGCGCATGGCGCACAACGCCGGAATGAAAATTATTATTCTTGGGAGGGCGCAGCCCTCCCAAACCCTCCCGCGGGCGGGCTATTTTCACATCAGAAGTTTCGGCGCCTATGTCTGACATTACGTTGTTGCTTGGCCCGGCGGCAGCGGGCAAGACTGAAGCGGTGCTGCGCGAACTGGAAGCCCCGCGACGGGGCCGCGCTGTGTTGCTGCTGCCAAGCAACCTGCACCACCAGCGCCTGAAGCCGCGGCTCCCGCGGCCCGGCCTCATCGCCGGGACGTTCACGCACGTGGGCGGCGTGCTGGCGCGCGCTGGCGGGGCGCGCATCCGGCTGGCGAGCCGGGCCGCCCGCGCCACGGCGCTGCGCGCCGCGCTGCGCGCCGAGGTCGCGGCGGGCACGTTGCCCCAATTCGCCGCGGTGGCGGCCAGACACGGGCTGGTGGAAGAGGCGCTGCGCCTGATCGGCGAGCTGCGCGCCGGCGCGATTGCCCCGGAGCGGCTGGCAACCGCCGGGGTAACGCCCTACGACGCCGAACTGGCGGCGATCTACCGCGCCTACCTGACGGCCCTCGACCGGCTGGGGATGACCGATGAGGAGGGGCTGATCGCCCACGCTCGCGAGCTGGTGACGACCAATCCGCGTTTGACGCACGACCTCGACCTGCTGGTGGTGGATGGCTTCGACCAGATGACGCCGGTGCAGTTGAGCCTGGTGCAGGCGCTGGCGCGACGCGCGGGGCGCGCACTGATCACGCTCACCGGCGATACGAGCGAGCGTCCGGCGCACCAGCGTTTCGTGCGCGCCCTGGAGGCGCTGTGCGCCACGCTGCCCGAGGTGCGCAGCGTGCATGTACCGCGCCGCGCCACGTTCGCTCCTGCCCTGGCGCACATCGAACGCCACCTCTTCAACCTTGAGCCTGCGCCATCGGCAGCCGCCGACGGCGCGGTGACGATCATCGGCGCGCCGGATCGGGAACGGGAAGTGCGGGCGGCGCTGCGTCGCGTCCGCGCTCTGCTCGCCTCCGGCGTCCTACCCGAGGAGGTGGCGCTGCTCTACCGGGGCGGCGACCACTATCCGGCGCTGGTGCGTGAGGTGGCCAGCGAGTATGCACTGCCGGTGGCGGTGTTCGAGGGTCGGCCCCTGAGCGCGGCCCCGCCCGTCGCGGCGCTGTGCGCGCTGCTCGAACTACCCCTCGCCGACTACCCCCGCCGCGCGCTGGTGGAGTGCTGGCGCGCCTTCGACGCGCTGGATCCGGCGGCGCTGCTCGGCGCCAGCGCGCCGCCCATCCCCAGCTTCGCCACCGCCGCCGCGCTGCTCGACCGCGCGACCCGCGGGGGCGGAGCCGCCCGCGGCTTGCAGCGCCTCCGCGGTGCGTTGACGGCGCTTGCCGGCGCCGCGCCGCCGCTACCCGACGATGAAGATCAGCCCCCCGTCACCGCGGAGGAGGCCGCGAACGTGCTGGCCCTGCTCGACGCCTTTGCCGCCTGGCTCGCCGCGCCGCCCCTGGCTGCGCCGGGAACGTATGTGGCCTGGGTGCGCCGGCTCCTCGGCTGGCAGCCGCGCGCCACCCCCGAGGCGGGCGCGGAGCTGGCGCGCTTCCCCTTCAGCGAGACGCAGCGTGTGGCGCTGCAACGCCTCCTGGACGAGCGGGCGCAGGTCGCCAGCGCGCTGGACGAACCGCCCCTCACGCTGGCCGCCTTTGTGGCCGAGTTCAGAGGGTTGCTCGACGGGCTGCGCGACGGCGGCGAAACGCCACAGGCCGGCAAGGTCGCCGTGCTGCCGATGCTCGCCGCGCGGGGAAGCGCCTTCGCCCACGTGGTGGTGCTGGGCGTCGCCGAAGGCGAGATCCCGGCGCCCGCGGTGGAGCCGCCCTTCTACACCCGCCGCGAGCGGCTGCTGCTCGCTATGCGCGGCGCCGCGCCGCCCCCCGCCGACCCCGGCGACGAACGCTCCCTCTTCTACGAAGCGGTCACGCGGGCGCGCGCCGGGCTGACCCTGACCTACACGCGCCTGGACGAACGCGGCAACGAGATTCGCCCCTCGCCCTACCTGCGCGCGCTGGTTGACCTCTTTGCCGCCGGGGTCGAAACGCGCGAGATCCGCGCTGGCAGCCCGCCCGACCCAACCGAAGCCGCCTCGCCCCAGGAGGCCCTGATCGCCCACGTCGCCCGGGGGAGCGACCTGGCCCAGGCCCCGCCCGGAGCGCCGGTCGGCCTGACCGACCACGTGCGCCGGGCCATAGCGGTCGAGCGGCAGCGCGCCAGCCTGGCGCCGCATGGCCCCTATGAGGGCCTGGTGCAACACCCGGCGGCGCTGGCGGCGCTTCAGCAGCGTTTTGGACCAGGGTACCGCTGGAGCGCCACCCAGATCAACGACTACACCCTCTGCCCCTACCGCTTCGCCGCCGCCCACGTGTTGCAGCTCGCGCCGCGCGACGACCCGGAGGAAGGCCTGGCCCGGGCCGGGCGCGGCCGCATCTACCACGCCATCCTCGCCCGCGCCGGAGCGCACTGGGCGCGTTCCGGCCAGCCCTTCGACGCCGCCAACGAAGCGCAGATCCTGGCCGCCCTCAGCGCGGCCGCCAGCGAAGTGCTCGACGCCGCGCCGCAGACCTACGGCTTCGAGCCGGGTCCCTTCTGGAACTGGGAGCGCCAGGAAGCGCAGGCCGCGCTCGAGCGAACCGTGCGCCGCTGGCTGCGCGAGGCGAGCGATGGGGAGAGCTTCCGGCCCGCAGGTGTCGAAGCAGGCTTCGGGACGGGCCGGGGCCTGCCGCCCCTGCGTCTGGAGACCCCGGCGGGAACCGTGCTGGTCGCGGGACGGATTGACCGTATTGACCAGGACGACCAGGGGCGCCTGGCATTGATTGACTACAAGAGCGGGAGCGATCCTGGCTCGCTCGACCGAATCCTCAAGGGCCAGGACGTGCAACTGACCCTCTACGTCCTGGCAGCCGAGCGACTGGCCGCGCCGGGGCAGGAGGTGACCCGAGCCGCATTTCTGATGATCGGCAGCGGGCGGCGCAGCCGGCCCCTGACGCCCGCCGAGCGCCCCGAGGCCGAGGCGGCCCTGCGCGAACGGCTCTCTGCCGCGGTCACCGGCAGTCGCGCAGGCATGTTCCCGGTGAAACCCACCGACGAGTGCCCCGCAGCGTGCGCCTTCGCCGCGATTTGCCGCGTGAATCGTACCAAGAGGTCTCTCTAATACCATTTTAGATTTTGGATTTTGGATTGTGGATTGCCACGCTGGGCAGCATAACGCCTAAAACCGCTTCAAGCAATGCGGTATCATCAACGGTAATTGGTATAAGTAGTTGTTCTTGGAAGGGCTGCGCCCTTCCAAACCCTCCCCGCCGGCGGAGCAAGCTCGCGGCCCGCCGTCACGCGCCCTGAGGAGGCCGCAGGCCGTATCGAAATGTCGCCGGTTGCCCACCTGTATGGGCAACACCGGTTTTCGCCGTGTCCGGGTTGACAGACACCTCCTATCCGTGCTATCGTCGCAGGCGATGAAAAAAATACGGGAAGCCCGCTGTCTCCACGACCCTGCCCGGGGGAAGGTTTGGGAGATGCTGGCCCTCCCATCTCTCGCGCAAAGGGTGGCAACGCCGACACCGGGAACCCGGTCGTAGCCCTGGACTGTGCGACGCAGCCATACGAGCAAGCGAATGATAAAAGACCTTCGAATTGGCATTATTGGCCCTGGTGCGATGGGCGAGGCGATCATCGGCGGGTTGCTGCGCCAGGAACTGGTGGGACCGGAGCAGATCCTGGTGAGCCATCCCCGCGAGGATCGCCGGCGCGACCTGGCGACCCGCTACGGTGTCCACACCAGCCACGACAACGTCGCCGCCGCGGAGTGGGGCCGGGTCGTGATCTTCGCCGTGAAACCCCAGCAACTCAAGCGCGTGCTTCCACCCCTGCGCGGCACCCTGCGCGACGAGGATCTGGCCATCTCAGTGGTCGCCGGGGCAACCATCGCCACCTTCGCCCAGGCGCTCGAACATCCCGCGGTGGTGCGGAGCATGCCCAACACGCCAGCGATCATCGGCGAAGGGATGACCGTCTGGACGGCGGGGCCCGAGGTGAGCGAGAGCCAGCGCGGCTGGGCGCGCACGGTGCTGGGCGCCCTGGGCCACGAGCTGTTCGTTGACACCGAAGCCTACCTGGATATGGCAACGGCGATCAACGGCACCGGTCCGGCCTATTTCTTCTTGATGATGGAGGCTATGATTGACGCGGGCGTGCACCTGGGCCTCTCGCGGCGCATCGCCGAAGAACTGGTGCTCCAGACCATGCTTGGCTCGGTGCGTTATGCCATCCAGAGCGGCGCGCATCCGGCCCAGTTGCGCAACGCCGTCACCTCACCGGGCGGCACCAGCGCGGCGGCCCTCGCCGAACTCGAGCGGGGGGGGATGCGCACCGTCCTCGCCGACGCTATCTGGGCCGCCTACCGGCGCTCGGTTGAGCTGGGGAAGCCGAACGGATAGCCCATGGTCTTCATTGGAGGGCGTGCGCGCCCCCCACATCTCCCCGCGCGGGCGCACCAACCGGGCAGAGGTGGTATACGGCCGCGCAGCGATATATTGACAAGCACTCGAGCACACCCATGATCACGTATGGCCGCCCACGGCTGATCACCGAAGACGACAAATACTACCGCGCCTACGTTGAGAGCTTCAAGCTGCAGCGCAAGAACCAGAAAGCTATGCGCCCCCCGCGCCAGCGCGACCTCTTCGGCGCCGAGGCCGAAGCCGCGCTGCGCGCCTGGCTCGGCGAGCGCCTTGAACTCGACGAACGCCGCATCCTGGCCTACGAAGAGCGCCGCAACAAGCGCGGGGTGATCAAGTACCGCGAGCTTGACGCCTTGCACATCGCCGATCGCAGCGCCTGGGTCTTCGAGATCAAGGCCAGTCGCACCGCCAGCGCCCTGCGCCGGGCGGTCGGGCAACTCCAGGAGACCCGCGCTATCCTGAAACTGCTCTACCCCAATGTTCGGGTGACTGTCCTGCTGGTGGATACGGGCATTCCGACCAGCACCGAGGAGGTCGAGGCGCTAATGGCCTCCGACCGGCCACCGCCGCGGCGCCCGGAGTTGCTCAGCGAAGTTACGCTCGCCGTGCCCGAACTGCGGCTGATCGAGCGCCTCGAGGTCGAACCCGACAACGAGCGGATCGACGTGCTGCGCTTCGGCGTGGAGGATATCATCACCATAGCCGGCGCCGAGAATCTCTCGCTGGATTGGGAAGCCGACGATGAGGAGCCTGAGGAAGCGGAGGAGGCCCGCCCGACCTCCTCGCTCTACGCCACCAGCGACGAGGGTGATCAGGACGACGACGATAATCCGCTTGCCGCGGCGCTGCGCAAGGCCGGGCTGCGTTGAGCGCCGGGCCGCGCGTCGCGCGATCCTGAGGTGAGCGTGGGGAAACCGGGTTTCCCCACCCTCCTGCCTGCCGGGTTGGCAAGCTCTCCGCGCCGGGAGGGCCTGGGAGGGCCCAGCCCTCCCAGCCTTTATGCCTGCGTGGCGCAGACAGCAGCGATGTTCTTCCGTATACCCCTGGCCATTGTAACGGGCAAAGTCGCCGGCACACTCTCGCGGCAGTTGCGCCTCGGGGGAGGCACCACCCTGCCGGGCAGCCTGGCGCGCCGGTTGGCCCCGGGCGTGCTGGGCGTCCTCGCGGCAGCGCTGCCCCACGGCGTCGTGCTGCTCTCCGGCACCAATGGCAAAACCACCACCAGTCGCATGCTGGCCGACATGCTGGGCGCCAGTGGCGAGCGTGTGCTGCACAACCGCGCTGGCGCCAACCTCATTGCCGGCCTCACCGCCACAGCCATCGCCAACACCGACTGGCGCGGGCGCCCCCGCGCCACCATCGGCCTGTTCGAGACCGACGAGGCCGCGCTGCCCCAGGCAATTGCGGAGACCCGCCCGCGACTGGTGCTGATCCACAACCTCTTTCGCGATCAGCTCGACCGCTACGGGGAGGTGGACACGGTGGCGGCGGCCTGGCGCGCGGCCCTGGCGGAACTGCCCGCCGAGGCCACAGTAACGTTGAATGCCGATGATCCCGCCGTGGCCGACCTGGGCGCCGGCCTTCGGGCGCGGGTCGTCTACTACGGCCTCGAGGATGCGCAGCACGCCCTGGGAGCGGGGGCGCACATCGCCGACTCGCAGTTCTGCCGTCGCTGCGGCGAGCGGTACGTGTACGATCTGGCCTTCTACGCCCACATCGGCCACTACCACTGCCCGCGTTGCGGCCACTGCCGCCCCGAGGCCCAGGTGCGGCTCGTTCGGCTCCACCTGCACGGCACCCGGGGAAGCCAGCTCTACCTGCTCTACCCCGGCGGCGCGCTGGAGGCCGAATTGCCCCTGCCGGGTCTGTACAACGCCATCAACGCCACGGCAGCCTTTGCCGCTGCGCTGGCCCTGGGCGCAGCGCCGGCAGAGGCCCGCGCGGCCCTTGAAGGCTTCCGCGCCGCCTTCGGACGCATCGAGCGCCTCACCGCCGGCCCGGGCGGCGCGCCCATGCTGATTGCCCTGATCAAGAACCCCGTCGGCGCCAGTGAGACCGTGCGCATGCTCGTGGACGCAGGCGCGCCTGCAGCCCACACCGACCCGAACGCCAACGGCCGGACCGCTGACGCCGGGCTGCACGTGCTCATCGCCATCAACGATCGCTTCGCCGATGGCACCGACGTCTCGTGGTTGTGGGATGCTGAGTTCGAGCCGCTGGCGGGGCGGCTGGCGCTGGCGACACTGAGCGGCACGCGGGCCGAAGATATGGCCGTGCGGCTCAAATACGCCGGCGTACCCGAGGCGCACATGCGCCTCGAACCCGACCTGGAGCGCGCCGTGGACGCAGCCCTGGACGCTCTGCCCGCCAGCGCCACGCTCTTCGTGCTGCCTACCTACACCGCCATGCTCGACCTGCGCGACATCCTTGCCCGGCGCGGATGGGCGCGTCAATTCTGGGAAGCGTAACATTCCCCTCCCCTCAGGGAGGGGCCTGGGGAAACCCGCTTTCCCCTTTCTCCAACCGCGGTTGAGGGCGGCTGGCGCCCCAGCCGGCAGGGGGCCTGAGGAAACCCGGTTTCCCCGTTCCCCAACGGTGTCGGGGACGCCTGGCGCCCCGATGGGCGGGGGCCTGGGGAAACCCGCTTTCCCCGTTCCCCAACCGCGGTTGGGGGCGGCTGGCGCCCCCACAGGCAGGGGTCTGGGGAAACCCGGTTTCCCCAGACCCCCAACCGCGGTTGAGGGCGGCTGGCGCTCCCACTGGCAGGGGCCTGGGGAAACCCGGTTTCCCCGTATGTTCACATCAGGAGAACGACCTATGGGACATCAGGAACACGAACAGCGTGCCCGGGAGGCCGCCACGGCCATCCGCTGCGGCGTGCTGACGATCAGTGATACCCGGACCCCCGAAACCGACGAGAGCGGGGCCATCATTCGCTCACTGCTCACACAGGGCGGGCATGATGTGGTAAGATACGCGGTAGCGCGCGACGAACCGGAGGAGATCGCCGGTCTGGTGCGCGCCTATGCGGCGGAAGGGTGCAAACTGATCATCACCAACGGCGGCACGGGTATCGCCCGCCGCGACAGCACCTTCGAGGCGATTGACGGCCTGCTGGAAAAACGACTGCCGGGGTTTGGCGAGTTGTTCCGCATGCTTTCCTACGGCGAGATCGGCCCGGCCGCGATGCTCTCGCGGGCCACGGCTGGCGTCTATCGAGAGGCGCTGATCTTCTGTCTGCCCGGCTCCACCAATGCTGTGCGCCTGGCGATGGAACGGCTTATTCTGCCTCAACTGGCCCATCTGGTCTGGGAAACGGTGCGCTAGTGCCGCAGTGGTAGCAGTCGTCTGGTATACTGTGCTGCGTCGCAGCGTCAATACTGCCGTTCTCTGCATAGCTGTGTAAGGAGCCAGAGAGCCCATGACGTCAGTAGAAGAATTCCGTGGCCTGCATTACCCAAATAAAATCGGACGGCTCACGTTCCTTTCGCTTGAAGAGGTTATGGGCCAGAATGGAGTGAAGGCGCTGCTCCGCCTGGCTGATCTCCCCCAGTACCTCGAAGCCTATCCGCCGAACGATCTGAAGCGCGAGTTTCCGTTCGAGGCTATCTCCGCCACTTCGGTAGCCCTGGGGACGATGTATGGCCCCCGCGGGGCGCGCGGCCTCGAGTTGCGGATGGGGCGCGTGGCGTTTACCCTCGGGCTGAAGGAGTTCGGTCCCCTCCTGGGGATGGCTGACCTGGCGCTCAAGCTGATGCCGATCACGATGAAGCTGAAGATCGTGCTCAACGCTACGGCGCAGACGTTCGACCGCTTCAGCGATCAGTCCAGTCACGTCGAGGAGGAGCGCGGGCAGTTCATCTATCATATCACCCGTTGCTCGAACTGCATTACGCGCCCCGAGCCTGGCCCGGTGTTCTACATGGCGCGCGGGATCATCGAAGAGGCAACGGCCTGGGTCTCCGGTGGGCGCCGCTTCGCTGTGGAGCAGTGCTCGTGCATCGGCCAGGGCGCTGCATCGTGCAGTTTTACGATCGGCAAGGAACCTCTGGAATAAGTGTCGCTTTCGCAACCCGACAAGCCCATACCCCGCCAGCAGGCCGTATGCCGGGCGATGAGGCTGTCGGGTTGTTAAGGAACCAGTTACCCACGTCGGGGCGAGTTTACCCATCGCCCATATCAATCCTATGCTCCGCTGGCTGGCCATCAAGCTCATCCGCTTCTACCAACTGGCAATCTCCCCCTGGTTGCCGCCCAGTTGCATCTACACGCCGACCTGTTCCCAGTATGGCATCGAGGCGATCAGCAAGTACGGCGTCTTCAAGGGTGGCTGGTTGACCCTCAAACGCCTGCTGCGCTGCGCCCCCTGGGGTCGCGGCGGTTACGATCCCGTCCCCTGAAGCCCTGCAACCCCTGCCGCCGGTTGTTCGTCATAGTCCTTGAGTAGGGTTCCTTCTGACGAAAGTCCGGGGTGACTCTCCGCCCGTGGAGTGATGCTGGGAGGCCCGATCTGTGCCATACTGGGCGCAGTGCAGCAGTAATGACGGCGCAGCGGCGTCCGCCGGGTCCATCGCTCCACCGGGCCAGCCCCCTGGCCGGATGATCGCGATTGCCACGGCAGGTCGCAGCGCCAGGAAGGTCAACGGTGGCAGAACCGACGCGTGAGTTGATCGCCCGGGCGCAGGAGGGTGACCCCCAGGCGTTGACCCAGATCGTCCTGGGCCAGCAGCATTATGTGTATAGCATTGCGATGAGCGTGCTGAAGAACCCCGAAGACGCCGCCGATCTGACGCAGGAGGTGTTCATCCGGTTGTTTCGCACCTTGCCGCAGTACAACGGCGAGAGCCGGTTTACCACCTGGCTGTACCGGCTGGTGGTCAACCTGTGCCGTGACGAGTTGCGCCGCCGCGGACGCCAGGTGCCCATCGCGCCCCCAACCTCCGAAGACGAGGAGGCCGACCAGCTTGGGAGTATCGCCGACGAGGACCGCTGGACCGATCCTGCCGCGGCGCTCGATGCGCGCGAACTGCGCGATCAGGTGCGCCTGGCCCTCGGGCAGCTCGAGGAGCACTACCGGCTGGTGTTAACCCTGCATTACTTCGAGGATTTGAAGTACACCGACATCGCGGAAATCCTTGATATTCCGCTGAACACGGTAAAGAGCCACATTCGGCGCGGGAAGGAACGTCTGGCGACCATTCTGGAGACCCAGGAGCACCCGCCTGCGGCGCGCGCGGTGGCGCAGCCGCGTCGCGAGGACCGCCGCGACACGTTTCCCGGGGCCGCCCCGTTGCGCCTGATGGCCGGCGCAGCCGGGAGGTGAGGTGAACACCGAGCACAAAGGCACGCACATCTCGAAGATGGGGAGAGTTGGGGAGAACGGAGCGCGCTCCCAGCACCTGCAAGGGAGGCTGGAGAAGCCTGGTTTCCTCAGCCCTTGACCCGGTTGGTACACCACTATGCACGATCCTTCAGAAGCCTCCACACGCGACCCGGAAGATGCCCTCGATCGGGTCCTGCGTCAGGAATTGCGCTGGGAAGCTCCAGCCGAAGTTACCGCATGTCTGCTGGGGCTGATTTCGAGCAGTGTGGTGTGGGCCGAGACAGCGCGTCGCCCGCGCCCGCAACCCTGGTATAGCACACTCGTACTGATCCTGACTGCCGTGGCGGTGGGCCTGTCGCTGGCGGTAGCCTGGCAGGTGCTTGGCTCGCTCGGCGCCGAACTGGGGATTGTTGCCATTCTGGAGCAACTCCGCGCCGCGCCTGCAATCGGCCTCCAGCGGTTGTACGAGGCGCTACCAGCCTCACGCCAGGTCGTCGCCGTGCTGGTAATCGTGCGCGAGCAGCTCCACTGGCTCTTGCTTGCGATTATGCTCTGGCTGGCCCTCGATGGCTGGCAGCCCCGGCGCCTCTCCACACGCCAGACGCCCTAGCCGTCCTGTCCGTCCACAAAGGCTTAAAGAAACGCGAGAGGGAGGGTCGGGAAGGGCATAGTCCTTCCCGACCCTCCCTGTCGTTGGGGCCAGCCCCACACCCCGCTGTCGGAGGGCGTTTAAGGGCGGGCAGAACGTGTGGGCGCCGACTATGGCGTTGGGATGCGCTGGTTGGTCCTCACCCCGGCCCCGCTCCAGCGAAGCTGGCGAGCCTGCGCTGAGCCTGTCGAAGCGGGGAGACCAGAGCCGCGCGCGGGGGCGTTCCAATGCGGTACACGCCACGGTGGCTCGGATGTTCGGTCCGCCCGTAAAGTCGGAGAGCGTGGGGGAAGCGGGTTCCTCCACGCCCCTGTGTGTGGTTACAACCGACTCCTGGCCCGATGCAGACGAATGGTGCGGGTCAGCAATGTGCCACCCAGGAGCATGATGCCAAGGAGCGGCACCCCGGCGCTGGTTTCGGGCAGCGGCGCCGGCGGTGGCGCGGAGGGCGGCGCAACCGCAGCAATGGTCGGCAACGGTGTAGCGGTCGGGACACTGGTCGCCGTCGGCGCGCCGGTAGCTGTGCGGGCCACCGTCGGGCTGCGCGGCGGCGGGTACGGCGCCGTGGTGGGTGTCACTTGTTGAACGATGGGCGCCGTCGGAGGCTGGGCGGCCCCCACAACCTGCACCGAGACGATATTTGAGAAGAGCGGGGCCGGACTGAGACCATCGTAGAACAACTGGCCCTGAACAACGATCAGGGTGCCTGCCGTAACGTCGGGCCTGATGCGGGTGGCAACGGTAATCTCGACCCCTTCGCCGGACTGGAGCTGGTCGAGGGTGTAGTTCACATCATTGCCGCTTATGGTCGGGTCAACGCCGCGATCGGCGCGCGCCCCCAGCACCTCCAGGTTGGCGGGCATGGCGCTACGCACCGTGATGTTGCGCAGCGTACTCGCCCCATCGGCGGCAGGCGGCCGGGTATTGCGAACAACCAGGGTGAAATTGACCTGCTGACCAGGGTAGGCGCTGCCCCAGTCGCTCGCCAGGCGGAAGAAGACATCGGTCGTAATGCCGGGAGTAGCGGGTGGGGCTGCCGTGCTGGTGCCGAGGGGCACGAGCGGCGCCGGGGTATTGGTTGGGCCGAGCGGCGCCCGGGTCGGGCGAACGGCCGCGGTCGGACGCACCACCGGACGAGAGGTGGGAGCAACCACCACCGTAGGCGGCTCAGTGGGCAGTTCGGGTATCACCACTGGTGGCGGCGGCGCGGGTGGCGCGGGTGGCGCCTCGGTAGCCGCGGGCGGTTCTGGCTCCTGTTCGCCGGAAGGTGGCGGAGGCGGCTCCGGGCCGGGGGGGCTGGTCGGAGGGATCACCCCTGGAACGGTCGGCGTCGGGACGACCGGGGTTACCGTTGGACCACCCGGGGTTGCCGTTGGACCACCCGGGGTTACCGTCGGGCCGCCCGGGGTTACCGTCGGGCCGACAGGCGTCGGAGAGGCGACCGGCGCGCCGCTGACCCGCACCACAACCGTGCCCGAGCGTTGCCCGCCCGCGGTGGCGCTGTTGGCAATGCTGGTACCCGCGGCGACTGTGGTGCGCACCCGCACCTGTATCGTCACCGTGGCTGGATTAGTGTCGTTAATCGTCAGCGTACACTGCACCGTCTGACCGGTTGTACAGTTGCCGGAACTCGAACTGGCGCTCAGCACCTCCAACTCGGGGCTGATGGCGTCCTCCATGGTCACCTGCTGATTGGCAGTACTATCGGTAACCACGGCCACGCTGTAACTGAACTGCTGCCCGGGCGCCGCCTCGGAGACCGAAGCAACCTTGAAGACCCGAACCCCGGTCACGGGGGGAGGAGTACTCGTCGGCGGCGTCGGCGCGACCGTGTTGGTGGGGGTGCCAGGTGCGACCGTGTTGGTGGGGGTGCCGGGTGCGACCGTATTCGTCGGCGTAGCCACTCCTACGGTACTGGTGGGGGTTGGCGGTTCGGGCGTATTGGTAGGCGGCGTTGGAATACTGGTCGCCGTGACGATCTGCTGCGGGCTGCCGGTGTCGGTTGGCGTTGGCGCCTGGGTATCGGTAGGCAGAGGGGCCAGGGTACTGGTGGGAAGCGGCGTGCTGGTCGGAACGACCGTCGTCGGGAGGGCGGGGTCAACCGTGGGCGGCTCAGGCGTGCTTTCCTGGGCGGGCGCCAGGGGTGGAAAGACGAAGCGCATCGCTCCCGCATAGAGCGGAAAGGCGATCATCACGATGCTGAGAACAATCAGCGCAAGCTCCAGCTTCGTCCAGCGGGCGGGTGTGCGGCCACGGCCAGGCGATGATGGACGACCTCGTGAAGGCGGCTGCATACCAACTCCTCGTTTCAGGAGCGCGGGCGCGCGTCCGCAAGGTCGGCAACGACCACCAGACGCTGCGTGTCCCAGTTTGTGCAGGTGATCAGGGTAAGCACCGGCGTCATGGTCGGATCCATGACCTCGACCTGGGTAGGCCAGACATTCAGCGTCTCGCGCACGCGATAGACATAGCGCCAGCTCCCGGTTTCAACAATGACTTCATCTCCGGGTCTGAGCCGGCCGATATCCTTAAACACCGCGCCGCGCAAACCGGCATGCCCCGAGAAGACCGTGTTTCCGATGGTGCCGGGCAGGGCGCTCCCGTTATGGTAGCCCGCGGCATATTCGGCCACTTCCCACTCCCCATCAACAACGAAGACTTCGTAGACCGACATATCGGCGCCGATGCTGGGCATGGTCAGCCGTTGGGGGCGCGGATCTTCGCTGAGGGGCGCCACGGGCGGAACGGCCTGGGGCGCCAGAAAAGCTTCGCGGGGCGCCCGCGGCGCGGCAGGGTTAAGGGCCGCGTCTTCGGGCCGGGTGAACGGCAGGGGCGCACTGACGACCTGACCGGCAGCCGTGGGCACCATCAACGGCGGTGTGGGGGGTGGAGCCATTGCCTGCGCTCGGGAGGTAGACGGATTGCTCCGCGTATACAAGAAATCGCGCACCGGGCCATCGAGCAGCCAGTAGCTAAAGGCAAGCACCGCTGCCGCTACCAGCACCCGCTCCAGCACTGCCAGGCTGCGATCCACCCAGTTGCGCAGGCGGAAGCCGCTGAGAGCTATGCGCTGCTGCTGGGTGGCTGACCGCAGTCGCGCCGGACGGATCTGACCATCACGGCCCGGGAGTTCGCTCGCGAGCAGTTCGCACAGCAGATCATCATCATCAAGCCCAGCATGCTCACCGGGCGGGCGCGGTGTGCGTATCATCAGGCGGCTCGATTGCCACTTCGGATAGCTATGCGGTCCACCGCACAGTGACAGGATAAAACGAGGAGGTTCCTGGGAGGGCTACGCCTTTATGACCCCTCACTGCCGGGACTTTCACGGGTAGGTTTTCCGGGCCACGGCCTCTCCGCCTCACCCCCCGGCTCCTCCTCATTGGCAGCAGATCTCCCGGATAATCAGAGATCATTATACAACCCGGTCTGCACCATTGCAATAGTCTCATGCCTACAGAATGAGCGATTCGCCTTCAATTCCGGTGCGAAGTGTAAAGTCATGTGGAAAGATCATGTGTGGATCAGCAGGGGCGAAGCACTGCCGGACCCCATCAGAGAGACTCAACGAGCCGATCGAGGCCGGCGGCGAAGGTCGCCGGCTCGGTAAGCGCGGAGAGCATCAGGTGGACGCCGGGCACATCGCCGTAGAAGTAGCCGGGATGCGTCAGAAGGCCGCGCTCCAGGAGGTGTAGCACGAGGGTCTCTTCGTCCTCCCAGCCGGTCACGCGCGGGAAGAGATAATAGCCGCCATCAGGCGGGTGGAGGCGCAGGCGGGGATGGCTGTCCAGACGTTCCAGGGCCAGGTCGAGGTTGGCGCGCACACGGGCGGTCATCTGCGCTACAAAGGGCATGCCCCGGGCGAAGAGGCTGGGCAGGAGGTGCTGGCTCAGGCTATTGGCGCCCAGAAACGTGTCGTTGAGCAACTCGAGCCGCGGGCCGAAGGAGCGGGCAGGGGCATTGAGCGCGATCCATCCCAGCTTCAGGTCGGGCAGGGCGAAGAGCTTGGAGATGCCGTTGAGGGTAAAGACGGGCAGATCGGGATGCAGAGCGCCGAGGGGCGGCACGGCGGGCACGGCGTAGGTGAAGGCGGCAAAGACCTCGTCGCAGATCACCGGCAACCCCAGCCGGCTGAGCGCCGCAAGGGGCGATGACACGACGGCGCCGGTGGGGTTATGGGGCGAGACGATCAGGACGCCGCGGGTGCGCGCGTCGGCGGCGGCGTGCAGAGCGCGCTCGTCAATCGCCCAGCCGGCTTCCTCGCGCAACGGATAGGGGCGCAGCTCCAGCCCGCGGAGCGCGGCCAGGTACTCGAAGAGGGGGTAGGTCACACTGGGCGCCAGCAGGTTGTCGCCCGGGTCGGCCAGCAGCGCGAAGAGCAGGGTGTAGGCTTCGCTGGTGCTGGCGGTGAGGAAGACATCGGCAAGCGTCAGGCTCAGTGGCGGCGTTCGCCCGCCATAGTACGCCAGGACGGCGGCGCGGGCCGATTCGCTGCCACGCGGGTCGGGCTGGTAGCGTCGAGCGTCCCAGAAGCTCTCGGCGGCGGCGCGCAGGATCGCTGGGGGAAAGAGCAGCCCCTGCAAGGTCGGGTTGCTGCTGGTCAGGTCGAGGTAGCCGCCGGCGGCGAGGCGCCGCTGGCGGGCCAGCTCGAGGGGGTTCGGGCTGAGATCCAGGTCGCTGAAAACACCAGGCATAGCTGTTATGAACTGAGGGAAACCGGGTTTCCCCACCCACCTGCCTGGCAGCGCGGCGCGCCCGCAGCACCGGCAGGGTCTGGGCAGAGAGGCGCAGCCGCGAAGGATACCAGACGGTGAGCCTGTCGCACCGCGCCCCGCGCTGCCGGGAGGATTCGCCCCTACCCGTTAATATCACGCGCCAGGCGACGCCAGAACTCGTCCATCTGGCCAGGCACGAAGGGCATATACAGGCTGATACGGTCGAGCAGGCCATCGTAGCGCTGGCGCAGAGCGGCGCCCAGCTCGCCGGGACCGGCCTCGACGGCAAAGGTAGCCACCATCTCGTCGCTGATCAGACCGGGCATATCGGCCCAGCGCTGCTGGGCGGCCAGTTGCGAAAGGCGCTCGCCAATCTCGCCCCAGCCGTGGCACTCCAGCACGGGCCGGTAGGTGGGGGTGGAAGCGTAGAAGGCGATCTGCTGGCGGGCAAAGGCGCGCATCCGCTCGGTGCTCTCACGGTCGAGGCCGGTGACAACAAGGGGGCTACCGGCCAGCACGCACGCCGCGGGGTCGCGCCCGGCCTTGTGCGCGCCTGCGGCAATCTGCGGGCGGAGATGCTCACGCAGGTACTTCGCGCTGTTGAGCGGGTGGGCGTGGAAACCCTGGCAGAGTTCGCCGGCCAGTTGCGCCAGGCGCTCATTGACCCCGGCAATATAAATGGGGATATCGGGGTGGGCAATCTTGCCGGGATTGAAGAAGGGCAGCATCAGCGTATGCTGGTAGAACTGGCCACGGTAGTTCAGGCGGCCATTGCCCTGGAAACTCTGCCAGATCGCCCGCAGGGCGAGGATGTAGTCGCGCAGCCGCTCGACCGGCTGATCGAAGCTGGCGCTGAAGCGACGCTCGATGTGGGCGCGAACCTGGGTGCCCAGACCCAGCATAAAGCGCCCATTGGAGAAGGCGGCCAGGTCCCAGGCGATCTGAGCGGTCACCATAGGGCTGCGGGGGAAGGCGATCGCGACGGCGGTGCCGAGGCCGATGCTACGCGTATGTTCGGCGGCGATGGTCAGGGGCAGAAAGGGGTTGTGGGCGGTTTCGGGGGCCCAGAGGGCGGCGAAACCCAGCGCCTCGGCTGAGCGAGCCACCTCGGCAGCAACGGGCAGAGGGTTGGCATCCACCATGAACGCAACATCGAGCAGCATGGGGCCTCCTTGTAACGTGAATACAGCCCGTGTGCGGGAGGGTTCGGGAGGGCTGCGCCCTCCCAGGAACAAACGATGTTCGTCCTGGCGTTGTGCGGCGCAGCCGCATGGACAACCGATATGAAAAAAAGGGGAAACCGGGTTTCCCCCACCCCCTGCCTGTGAGGTGGCAAGCCCTCCCCACCGGGATGCCGGATGCGCCGGTAAGCGGCTGGCGCCATTGTAGCGCAAAACCGCGAAGGAGGCTCAGGGCCGGATGCGGCGCAGCAGCGCCGCAAGGCGGTCGTAATCGTCTTTGAGCAGAGTGGCGAGGTCGCGTCCGGCGCGCACCAGATACTCGCGACGATCGGGGCGGGCCTGGGCAGCCGCGCGGATGGCGGCGGCGAGCAGTTCGTCGCCGGGGATGGGGGTGGCAAAGAGCACAGCGCGGAAGAAGTCGTTGTGCGCGGTGAAGCGCACCAGTTCGGCCGCGTCGCAGGCGTAGACCGAGTAGTGCACCGGCGGCGGCTGCGGGGGGAGGTACTGGTGGATCGCGTCACGCTCGGCAAAACCGACAGTGAGCGCCGAGAACTCGGTCTGCAGCACCTCGGCCAGGTCGGGGTTCTCAGTGTAGATCTCTTCGTCGTACAACTCGCGCCCGCTGTAGGTACGGCCACGGACCACGGCGCGTCCGCCCGGCTCGCGGCTGCCGGTGCGGATCTCGTAGACCAGGCCGTAGACTGCCAGGCCCTCGCTCCGCGTGACTGCCCGCACCAGCGCGCCGAAGGACGGGGCGGCCAGCAACTCATAGGCGCCTGCCGTAAAGCGGGTTGTTGACGACTCGATGATCTCGCCGATACGCTGGGTGGTCATCGCTTCTCATTTCGGGGGCGCTCCCGGCGCCCTTGCGGTACCGCTGAGGTGAACATATGGGGAAACCAGGTTTCCCCACGCCCCTGCCTACGGGGAGGGTTTGGGAGGGCGCGGCCCTCCCGGGTTCACCTCATAGCCGGCTAAACTCCTTACTCTCCCGCTTGGCGGAAACGGAACCACCGGCTTCGGCGCGGGCGAGGCTGCCGGCCAGCATACGCTCGAAGGCCCGCCGGTCGGCGGCGCGGATCACCGCCTGCTCGTGAGCGCGCGCCAGAGCCACGGGGTAGCCTCCGCCGCGCAGGCACTGATCGTACACCAGGCTGTGCACCAGATCAACCTGTTCGGGCGCCGATGCCACCCACCAGGGGATTTCAACCCGACACACCTCGCGCCCGACACGCAGGTGAAAGAAGTGGATGCAGTGCGGGCCATAGCGTTCGATGTTGATGGTGCTCATGGAGACGAACAACGGCCCACGCTGGCCCTCGGCGAGGCGGGAGCCAACCACATCGGCATCAACCAGCCCCTGGCAGAGGGCGCACGACGGCTCGCGCCCGGCGCGCGCATCGCTACACTCGCTGCAGCGGGCGCCGCGACCGGCAGCCACATCCACATCCGGGCAGAACATAAGCCGGATGGTTCCAATCACTTCAGGCGAGCGAGGCCGGCTGATGTACGACGCGGTCGGGACGCCGAGCGCCCGCATGCGCTCCAGATAGCTCAGATACTGCCCCAGAAAGCGTTCCTGCACAAAGCGCTCCGCACCGGCGAGCGTCCAGCGCACGAGGGTGCCGTCTTGCAGCGCCAGGGCGGGCAGCGTGCCGTCCAGGGAGGTCGCGGCGAGTTCGGCCAGCGCCAGACCCTCTTCGACATCGCGACGGGCGCTCAGGTAGTTGCCCTCGATGGGCACGCGGCGGGCGCCATCGCTCACGTAGAGGTCCTCCTCACGGTAGTAAAGCGCGGGCCGCGAACCGAGGCGCGCCGTCGGGCGCTGGCCGTAGCGGATGAAGACGTGACCGATATTGATCAGATAGCAGGCCACGCTGCCATGGCGGTCCAGATCGATCTGGGAGCCATCGGTGGCCACCACGGCATAGGCCGGTGGGCAGGCGGGCAGATCGCGCGTGGTGTCGAGACGCTCGACCGGTCGGGCGAGCAGCCAGCTCGCCGTCTCGCGACTCAGGTCAACCGCCTGCGCCCAGTGGCGTTCCTCACCCGCGGCCTCCAGATAGCGTCCCAGAGCCAGCGCCGCCCGTTCCGCAGCGCCAGCGGCGCTCTGTACCGCCGCGCCGCTCAACTCGCGGACCTGCTTGCTCAGGGCCGCCAGATCCAGTCCCATCTCGGTCTCCTTTCCTGGATCGTGCTCTGGGGGAAGGATAGGACATTTGTTTTGGCTTGTCAATTGTGGGGGTGAGGCTGAGGTGAACATACGGGGAACCCGGGTTGCCCCATCCCCCTGCCTGTGGGGGCGGCAAGTCCTCCCTACCGGGAGGGTTTGGGAGGGCTGCGCCCTCCCAAGAACAATAATATTTTCATTCTGGTGTTGTGCGGCGCAGCCGCATGGATGACTGAGGCGAACACAGTGGAACTTCTGGCGTTCTCGGGGCGTCTGTATGGTGTATTCTACGTATACGCTTCGAGCCGGTCAGCGGGCCGGCTTGAAGGGAGCAAGGTCATGAGATCACGGATCGTTTCGGTCGTCCTGGCGATGGTAACAACCATCGCCCTGGCTGCATGCGCGGTGGGAACAATGGCAACACAGGGAACAGACTCTCCGCTCGGTGGCACTGGCTGGTCGTTAAAAAGCCTGAACGGCGCGCCGCCGGCGCCGGGCACTCAAGTAACCTTGAACTTCGACGTGGATGCGTTTTACGGCACCGACGGGTGCAACCGGTACCGCGGGCCATACGAGGTTAACGGTGAACGCATCAGCTTCAAGGATCCAATCGCCAGCACGATGATGGCCTGCCCTGAGCCGATTATGCAGCAGGCGGCTGCCTACATCGAAGCGCTGAAGCAGGCGGCCAGTTTCAAGATCGCCGACCAGCAGCTTACGCTGCTGGATAGCAACGGGGCCGTTCTGGCGATCTTCGCCGAGCAGAACCGCGCGCTGAGCGGTACCACCTGGACGGTGACCAGCTACAACAACGGGAAACAGGCTGTTGTTGGTGTACTGGACGGAACGACGCTGACGGCTATCTTCGGCGATGATGGCCAGCTCAGCGGCTCCGCCGGATGCAATAACTACATGACGTCATACGAGGTCTCCGACCAGAGCCTGCGTATTGGCCAGATAGCCAGCACTCGAAAGCTCTGCGCCGAGCCGGCCGGCGTGATGGAGCAGGAGGCCCGCTTCCTGGAGGCGCTGGCCACGGTGACGACGTACACCATTGAAGGCGAACGGCTGGAGCTTCGCACCAGTGATGGCGCCCTGGCGGTTACGGCCGTCCGCGGCGCGCCCGCAGCCGGAACGGCCAGTGGGCGCGACTCGGGGTGATGCGAGCGAAGCTTCAAACGATCCTCGTCCTGCTGGCGGCGGCGCTGCTCATTGCCGGCTGCGCCGCCGCGTCCGGCCCGGGCACACCCACGCCTCCGCTCATTCCGACGCCCACTGCGCCCCCGCCATCGCGCGGCACAACACCATCGGCAGTTGTAGCGCCGGGCGACGTAGAGCGCGCGGTCACCGCAACGGCCCGGGCGGTGACCGCAGCCGAGATGGCGACGCTGAGCGGCGGCGCGGGCGAAGTTTTCCGCGAGCCGTTTGACGACAACCGCAACGCCTGGTTCACCGGCGTCTTCCGGGAGATCGAGACCGATACTATCGAAGATGGGGTCTTCAAGGTGCGCTGGGCCGGTAAAGGCTCGTCGTATGAACTCTACGAACTACGTGAAGTGACGAACTTTATCGCCGCGGTTGATTGCCAGATTTACCAGGGCGACCTCGATGGCAGTTGCGGCCTGGTGTTCGCGCAGAGGCGCGATGCCGGCTTCTACAAGTTCGAACTCTTCAAGAACTACTACCGCCTCTACCGCGTCCCCCCCGTCGGCGAGCCACTGCTACTGGTCGAAGGCGACCCCACGGGAGACATGCGCCCCAACGCTATGAACCGGCTTCAGGTGTTGCGCCAGGGGGCCGCCATTTACCTCGCGCTGAACGACGCGCCCCTCGCCCAGATGGACGACACGGCCCTCACCGGTGGCAAGGTCGGCCTGGCGACCGACTCTTACGCCCCGGACGGGGGAGTGGAGATCTGGCTGGACAATTTCGTGATCTGGGAACTGCCCTGAGGATGGGCATCAACAGACTGAGGAGGGCTGCGCCCTCCTCGACCCTCCCGCGTGGAGGTTCAGGGGCGGACAGAACACACGGATGGCGTCGTGATGCGCTGCTGGTCCTCACCCCCCTGCCCCCCTTCAGCTCCGCTCAGGGCAGGCCTCTCCCTGAGCGTTCAGGGGCGGACAGAACGTATGAGCGCTGACGGGCGTGATGGCGTTGGGATGCGCTGGTTGGCTCCCGCCCCTCCCCCGCTCCAGCTTCGCTGGAGAGCCTGCGCTGAGCCTGTCGAAGCGGGGAGACCAGAACCGCGCGCCGGGGCGTTCCAATGCGGTCCAAGCCACGTTGGCGCGGATGTTCTGTCCGCCCTTCACGCATGCGTGGGCGAGGGCGCCCCGACGCTGAACAGGCCTGGGTTCACAGATTGACGCTGTAGGCCTGCTCGATGCCCTCCAGAGCGCGAATCTGCGCCAGCACCTCGTCGGAGGCAGGCTCGTCGAGGGTCAGGACCATCATCGCGTGCTCTCGCGGCGCAAGGCGCCCGACGTACATACCCGAAATGTTGACATCGGCGCCGCCGAGGATCGTGCCGACGCGCCCGATCATGCCCGGACGGTCGCGGTGGTAGGTGAAGAGCAGCGACCCCTGGGGGATGAAGTCAACGAAGTAGCCATCGGCGCGGACGATGTGCGGTTCGCCCCGCAGCACGGTGCCCCAGAAGAGGTGCTCGCCATCGGTAGCCTCGACCCGCACCACCAGCAGACCGGTGTAGCTCTCGGCGTCGGGGTCGGTGCGTTCGGTGACGCGCATGCCCCGTTCGCGGGCGATCAGCGGCGCATTGACCGGGGTAACCCGTTCAACGCTGACCGCTTCCAGCAGACCCTGGATAACGGCCAGCCGAACTGGCTGCGTATCCACGTCGGCCAGTTCGCCGCGCAGCTCCAGATCGTAGCCACGCACCGGGCTATGGATCAACTGGTTGATCAGCCGGCCCATCTGGCGAGCGAGGCTCAGATAGGGTTGCAGCACACTCCAGGCCTCGGGGGCGACGAAGGGCGCGTTGACCGCGTAGCGTGGCGTGGCGCCGCTAAGGGCTGTCACCACCCCTTCGGCCATTTCGGTGCCGGCTGAGGTTTGCGCCTCGGCAGTGCTGGCGCCGATATGCGGCACGGTGATGATCTTCGGATGGTGGATGATCGGCGCGTCGGCGGGGGGTGGCTCCTGGCTATAGACATCGAGGGCCGCGCCGGCGAGGTGACCGGAGTCGATGGCGGCGAGGAGGGCCTGCTCGTCCACCACCCCGCCGCGGCTGGCGTTGATCAGATAGGCCCCACGCTTCATCTGGGCCAGGCGAGCGGTGTCAATGAGTTGCCGGGTGCTCTCGACCAGAGGTACGTGGAGCGAGACCACATCGCTGCGCTGGAGCAGCTCTTCCATAGTCACCAGTTCGACGCCAAGTTGCGTGGCGCGGTCGAGCGAGACCACCGGGTCGTAGGCCAGCACGTGCATAGCCATGGCGCGGGCGCGCACCGCCACCTCGGAGCCAATGCGCCCCAGGCCCACCAGGCCGAGGGTTTTGCCGCGCACTTCCCAGCCCACGAACCGGTTGCGCTCCCACTTACCACTCTGCAATGACACGTGGGCCTGGGGGATGGATCGGGCCAGGCCAATCAACAAGCCAATCGTCAGTTCGGCTACGGCCACATTGTTGGAGGCGGGCGCATTGACCACGACGATGCCCCGGCGCGTGGCGGCATTGACATCAATGTTGTCCACACCGGTGCCAGCGCGGCCGATAACGCGCAGGCGCGTGCCGGCATCAATGACCTCGGCGGTCACTCTGGTTGCCGAGCGTACCACCAGGGCGTCATAACCGCCGACGATCTCCAGAAGGGCGGCCTTATCGAGATCCAGGCGCACGTCCACCTCGGCGGCCTGCCGCAGCACCTCCAGACCCTCTGCGGCGATCTTTTCGGTTACGAGGATGCGATCCATGATCTCTCCCTGTGTCTGATATGCATATGGGGAAACCGGGTTTCCCCAACCTCCTGCCTGTGGGGGGTGCCGGCCGCTCCCAACAGCGGTTGGGACATGGGGAAACCGGGTTTCCCCAACCCCCTCCCTGAAGGGAGGGTTTGGTCGTAGAGGCGCGGCGGCGCCGCGCCTCTACGACCTCCCAAGAAAAACCTATGTTCATCGTGTCGTTGTGCGGCGCAGCCGCATGGACGGCTGATGCGCATACGGGGAAACCGGGTTTCCCCACGCCTCTCCCCCTAGAGAGGGTGGAAGCGCCCACCCGCACGGAGCGCCTGCGGCGGGGCGCCGTACCCGCTGGCGCCTCACGCCATCCTATTCTACGCCCGCGCGATACACTCAAGGGTCGGCTCGCTGTTCGCCTTAAGCGCCCACGCCGGTGTGCGCTTCGACCTCCTCGCAAATGGCGTGGAGGATCAGTCCGTGGACCTCCTGGATACGGGCGCTGTTGGCGCTTGGCACGATGATGGGGTGATCGGCCAGAGCGCCAGCGGGACCGCCACCTTTGCCAAGCAGGGCGATGCTGGTTACGCTACGCTCGCGAGCAGCGCGCAACACGTTCAGGATATTCTCGGAGTTGCCAGAGGTGCTGAACACGACCAACACATCGCCCGGGCGCGCCAGGGCGATAAACTGACGGGCAAAGATGGCCCCATACCCGAAATCGTTAGCGATACAGGTCAGCGCGCCCACATCGGCGTTCAGGCACACCGCGGCGAGCGGGCGGCGATCGGAGCGGTAGCGCCCTACCAGCTCCTCGGCCAGGTGTAGCGCATCGGCGGCGCTGCCACCGTTGCCGCAGGTAAACAGGGTGTGCCCTGCCAGCAGGGCCCTGGTCACGATCCCGGCTACAGTATCCACGCTGGCCGCCTGGGGCGCAAAGGCCTTCAGCACAGCGGATAGCTCTTCAGACTGGTCGCGAAATGCTGGCACGCCGTTTCCCTTCGCAACGATACCGAATGAACCGCGGAGGCCATTATACTCGACCCGTTGCGCTGCGGGTCATGAACAGCCTGGCACGCGCCCCACACCCGTTTCCCCTCCTGAAGGTGCTATACTGGTACAAACATCGGGGAAACCCGGTTTCCCCATATCCCTGCCTGTGGGTGACACGCCCTCCGCACCGGGAGGGGCTGGGAGGGCTATACCCTTCCAAACATAGACCTGTTTTCATCCTGTCAGGGTGCGGCGCTGTCGCAAAGGGCGTCGAGCAATGCACATCCTGATCTGTTCCGGGAAGGCAACCCCATGGCAAAGATGATCGCTCCCGGTCTTGACTGGCCCAACCTGCTCAGCCAGTTGAAGGCGGCCATACCCGAAGCCTTCGCTGCCAACGGTGACCCGCTGAACCTGATCGAAGGCGCATGGGGCCACCCCGGCCACGGCAAGCACTACTATACCGCCGTTGACGGAAGCGAACTGGGCCGCATTCCTATGCTCGATCTGGATACGGCCAAGCGCGCCGTGCGCTTCGCCGCCCAGGAACACCAGCAATGGTCGAAGGTTAGCCTCGATACGCGCAAGGCGCGCGTCGCCGATTGTCTGGAGCAACTGCGCACCCATCGCGACCTGATCGCCTCCTTGCTGATGTGGGAGATTGGCAAGCCCCTCAAGCTCGCCCAGGACGACGTGGATCGCTGCATCTCCGGGGTAGCCTGGTACCTCGAACAGATTGACGGCATGCTCGAAGGGCGCGCGCCGCTGGGGCTGATCTCGAACATCGCCTCCTGGAACTACCCCTACTCTGTGCTGGTACACGCCGTGCTGGTGCAGGCCCTCGCCGGCAACGCGGTGATCGCCAAGACGCCCACCGACGGCGGGCTGTTTGCCCTCACCCTCGGCTTTGCCCTGGCCCGCCGCGCCGGCCTGCCAGTCTCGCTGGTCTCCGGCTCCGGCGGCGCCCTCTCCGATGCCCTGGTGCGCAACCCCGACATTGCCTGCCTGGCCTTTGTGGGCGGTAAGACTAACGGACGCGACATTGCCGCCAGTCTCTACGACCGCGCGAAGCGCTACATGCTCGAGATGGAGGGCATTAACTGCTACGGGATCTGGGACTTCTCCGACTGGCCGCGCCTTGGCGCCCAGATTAAGAAGGGGTACGTCTACGGCAAGCAGCGCTGTACCGCCTACATTCGATTCGTCGTGCAGCGCAGCCTGTTTCCCCGCTTCCTCGACACCTACCTGCCCGCGGTCAAGTCGGTCCAGGTCGGCAATCCGCTGGTGGTGGACAACCCCGGCGATCCGCTGCCCGAGCTGGATTATGGCCCGCTGATCAACAGTCGCAAGGTGGAGGAACTGCGTGTGCTGTACTCGGAGGCGGTGGGCCTCGGGGCGATCAGCCTCTACGAAGGCGATCTCGATGAGGAGCGCTTCCTGCCGGGTCAGGACATCTCGGCCTACCTGGCGCCAATTGCCCTGCTCAATGTGCCACGTAACGCTCGCCTGCACCACAACGAACCCTTCGGCCCCGTGGATACGATTGTGGTGGTGGACCGGATCGAGGAACTGATCAGCGAGATGAACATCTCCAACGGGAACCTCGTCTCCTCAATCGCCACCGATGATCCGCAGATCGCGCGCATGGTGGCAAGTGAACTGCGCTCGTTCAAGGTGGGCATCAACACCATGCGCTCCCGCGGTGATCGCGAGGAGGTCTTTGGCGGCATGGGCGCGTCGTGGAAGGGTTGCTTTGTAGGCGGGAAGTACCTCGTCCAGGCGGTTACTCAGGGGCCGCCCGGGGAGCGGTTATACGGCAATTTTCTTGATTATACGCTTTTGCCGGAAACGCGGTAGACGGTCATGCGGCTGCGCCGCATTGGGCAAAATACGGGGAAACCGGGTTTCTCCAGACCCCTGCCGGTGGGGGCGCCAGCCGCTCTCACCAGCGGTTGGGACATGGGGAAACCGGGTTTCCCCCAGACCCCTGCCTGGAGGGGCGCCAGCCGCTCTCACCAGCGGTTGGGACATGGGGAAACCGGGTTTCCCCCAGACCCCCTGTGGGGGAAGGTCTGGGAGGGTGCAGCCCTACCAACGGTGCGCGCGAGGACCCCGCGCGCGACTGGCGATGGTCGCTGCGGTCAGGTACCACTGCTCGCGCAGCTCCAGCGGCCAGGAGCGGGCGAGCGCTCCCAGATCGGTAAGCGTTGCCGCGTCGCCGATCCAGGCCAGGGCCTCCACCGCCTTGCGGCGCAGGTAGAGCGGGCCGGCTGCGCCATCCTCGGGGCGCAGGTGTACCGCAAAGGCGCCGATCCGCAGCTCCCGCACCGTCCGCCAGGCCGCGATGTCCTGGATAATTTGCCTGACCGTAGGCCCGGCGCGGCCATCGGGCAATTCTAGCGCGCGGTCAGGCACGCCCATGCCGATCCAGGACAGCGACTGTAAGGCTCTGGCTTTGACCGACTGGTTCTGGTTGGTGATCAGCACCTGGAGCAGCCAGTCAATGACCTCGGGGTCGGTGGCGCGAACCCGGCCCGCCAGGTATGCCAGTTGCTGGGCGGCCCGGTCGGGAAGGCTGGTATTGGCCCGCACCAGTACCGCCAGCAGGGGGGCCACCTGATCCGGCTCAAAGAGGGTCAGCGCATCGGCTGCGGCCCACATGGTATCAGCCCACTCGTCGCTGATCGGCGTATGCGCGTCGTCGGTCGGGCCGAGGATCACGCGTAACAGGAAGCGCGCATCGAGAACCTTGTTCTCCTCCTGGTCGCCCAGATCGGCCAGGGCGAAGATGGCCAGGGCCCGTTCCGGCGGCGAGGGCGACTCCTGGATGATGGCCCGCAGTTCGTCACGCCCCTGCGCCTCCCGACCCCACAGGTCCAGCACGCGTCGGAGCATACCCTCATCACGCTGCTGCTGGAGCGATGCTGGCGACGTCCGGGTTCCCGTCGGCGACGCTAGCGAGGCCTCGTCGCGGTAGCGGGTCATCAGGATGGGTCCCTGTCGTGGCGCGCCAGAAGCGCGCTCCGGGGCCAGCCAGAGGGGCGCGAGGTTGCGCAGGGCGCGGGCAGCCGCAATGCGCACATTGGTGTACTCATAGCGCGGACCGCTGGCGGTCAGGCGCACCTTCTCGGTGAGAATGCGGCACAGCTCCGGGATCAACTGCGGGTCATTCAGCCGCCCCAGGGCGGCAACGAGCTGCTCGCGCCGCTCAGCCACAGGCTCACGCTCGTTTCTCAGTCGAATCACGCAGGCATCGAGCACCTCGGTATACAACGCGGGCGCCAGACGGGCCTCCTGTTCCCGGGTGATCGCCTCGAGGCAGCGCGCCGCGAGCAAGGCGTGGGTGCCGCTCCCGGCACGAATGGCCCTGGCGAGCTGCTCGAAGAGCGGCGTTGGGTCAGGGAGCAACCCCGCCAGGGCATACATCACATCCTCCCACCACGCTAATCGTTCGGGGCTGGAGCAGAGCGTAACGATGTCGGCGAGGCGCTCGAGCAGGTCGCCGTGGGTGATGAGAGCCTGCGCCGCCAGGTAGGCCTCGAGAACGGGATTGGAGAAACGCGCATGGCTCTGGCCCACGCTGCTGAGCAACCGGGCCTCGCGCAGCAGCGCGTACAACTCCTCAAGGCTGTAATCGCGCTCGCGCCGCACGCGCTGGAAGATACGGAACACTTCCGCCAGCGGCAGGTGCTCGCAGTGGTTCCAGCGTCCATACCAGGCCAGCTCGGTGAGGCTCTCGCGCGCGGCGCCGCCGACGCGAAAGGTGGCGGCCAGGCCGGCCAGGGCATGATCCAGGTACTCCTGCACAATCTGGTTGCGGGTAACACGGGCCTGCGCGTCGGCGGTCAGCCGCTCGTAGATCAGCGCCAGCAGACTCGGCTCGCTCGCCAGGCCGAGCAGGCGGTTGTCGCGCATGCGTTGAAACAGGTGGGAGGCGCGCTTCGGGTCGCGTTCGCGGCAGTAGCGCAGCACCTGCCGCTCCGTCAGGAGTTGCAGGATCAGCACCCGCGCCCTGGGCAGCCACGAGCCGGGGTACAGATCGATGTTTGAGGTCACTACGAAGCCCTGGTCGGGGCGGCGCTGCGCCAGCGCCGCCAGCTCGCGCGCCAGATCGGCGCGGGCCCGGTCGGAAAGGGCATCAAGATTGTCGAGCAGGAAGATGAAGCGCCCCCGGGGAGCAGACACAGGCGCCGGGCCCAGCACGGTGGCGAGGGCGTCGCCGAGATGCGGTGTAACGGCGCGGGCCTGCTCGATAATGTAGCGCTCCAACCGCCCCAGGCCGCGAGTCTGGTCATAACCTTCCAGCGTGACGTATATGCCGAGGGGCAGGGTCGGGTCGCGCGTGACGGCCTCTGCCAGCTCGAAGGTCAGACGCCGGAGCAGGGTCGTCTGTCCGGAGTGGGGCGGCCCGATCACCGCCACGAGGTTGGTGTCGGGCGCTTCGGCCAGGCGCTGGCGGCGCCGACCGCGCAGGCCGAGGGCAAAACTCTGGTCGAGCGCATCGAGCGCGGCCAGGGCTGTTGGCGCGTCCTCGGGGCGCAGACGCGCCAGGGTCCAGTCCTGCCCTGGCGCAAAGCTGACCACGCTGCTTTCGATGAACTCGGCTCCGCTCCAGCGGGTAACATGCTCATCACGCAACACCTGCGCGGCGTACTCGAGTTGCGCATTGGGGCTGAACAGGCGGCCCTGGGGGTTGCGCATGTAGAGGACAGGGGTAGTCCAGCCCACCTGATCGGGGCGAAAGACGCGCTGACGGGCCAGGTTGACTGCCTCGTCAATGATGCCGTTCCGCAGCAGATGCTCGCTGAGATGGAAGGTAAAGCTCCGCGCCAGGGCAATTTCCACCAGACGTTGCATCGCCAGCACGGCCGGAATCCCGCTCTCGATAATCAGCCGCGCCGC
Source organism: uncultured Chloroflexota bacterium (assembly GCA_937120965.1). GTDB lineage: Bacteria > Chloroflexota > Chloroflexia > Chloroflexales > Chloroflexaceae > JACAEO01. The sequence continues at coordinate 15,471 of CAKZKA010000035.1, read as the reverse complement.
CAGGCTGTTGATCTGGCCACTGACCGCACTATTGCAGGCCACCAGCACCACCATGGCAGGCCGGTGCGACGGGGGGAGTTGCCGCAGGAGCGCAATGAAGGTCTCTTCGGGAAACAACTGGACGCGGCGATCGCCAGCGCGCTCAAGCACCAGGCGCGTGCCTTCCTGGCGATGATGCAGAGCATGGCCGTAGTAGAGCAGCACATCGTAGCCGCGGGCCGGCGGCGCCTCCAGACCGGTGTGCCCGCTGCCGCTCCGCAGCGTCGGCGGCAGCGCGCCGCGGGTGAGCGCGTCGCGCAGATCCTCCTCAGTCGCGCGCGGGAGCACATCACAGCGGAACTGCCCGCTCGCCGTCGCGGCGCTGAAGCGGGTGTTGAAGTCCCGCTCCTCGGCGTCTCGATCAATCGGGGCCAGGTTCCAGCGCTCCAGATCTCCGGGAGCAGAGATGACAAGGAGCATACGGATGGGGCGCTCGGCAATCGGGCGCCCCTCGTCGAAGGCGGGACTCTTGATGTAGCGCGAAAAGACGATGTGGGGATCGAGGGCGATCGGGCGAGGGGCGACGGTATCTCCGCTATCGTCAAAGTACAGCAACTCCCAGGGGATGGCATGCAGCTCAGGGGTATCAGGGTCGAGAGCCAGGCGCAGCCGCAACGCGCGACCGCGGGCCCTGACGGCCGACCAGGCTTTCTGAAACTCCAGCGCGAGCCGGCCCGCGAAGAGACGGTTGAAGAGGTCAAGACCGAAAGCGGCCAGCTCCGGGGGTGAGTTATCCGCGGGTTGCAACGTGGCGGGGAGCGCCACCGGTTCCCCAGCGCTGACCCGGCGCCCGCCCTGGAGTTCCAGCTCCACGCTGTATAGACCCGCGCCACCCGCACGTTCCACCAGAACCAGCAGATCGTCGTAGTCGGTCATAGTGTGGGTGATGCCCTGAGTAGTGCGGAGTTTACTGCTATCTGCTCGCTCTCCCCCGGAGAAGTGAACCGGGCGCTTCCACTACCGGCGGGGTATGGGGAAACCCGGTTTCCCCATCTTCATACCACAGATTCTCCTGGGAGGGCGCACCCCTGCCGCATCCTCCCCACCGGCAGGGGGTTGGGGAAACCCGGTTCCCCAGCCCCCAACCACTGTTGGGAGCGGCTGGCATCCCGGTGAACAGGAGCGGAGGGAACCCCGGGTTCCCTGTGTTCACGTTAGACACCCATTCGCGGGGCGCACAACACCAGAATGAACATAGTATTGTTCTTGGGAGGGCGCAGCCCTCCCAAACCCTCCCCGCTGGCGGGTTGTTTCCTGGGAGGGGGCAGGGGCGCGGCGCCGCCGCGCCCCTACGCCCAAACCCTCCCGCGGGCGGGCGATGTTCACCTCAGAGGCAGGCACACCTTGCGCATTCGTTTATTCGTTTCCCATTCGTTGGCCCCTTTCCCCTCGGCGTCCCAGGAAGCCCATTCCAGAGCAGGTGAAACCCGTTGCAGGGCTGCGCCCTCCCAAACCCTCCCGCGGGCGGGCGATGTTCACCTCAGGAAGCGGTCCATCCCAGGGCGATCTCATAGACCGAGCCGGTCATCGCCGACGCGGCATCAGAGCAGAGATAGAGCGTCAGTTCAGCCACTTCCTCCGGTTCGATCAAGCGTTTGATGGCAGTGGGGGCCAGCATCACCTTCTCAATGACCTGGTCCTCAGGAATGCCACGAGTGCGCGCCTGGTCGGCGATCTGCTTTTCGACCAGGGGCGTGCGCACGTAGGCGGGGGCGATCAGGTTAACGGTGATGCCATACGGCCCGCCCTCGAGGGCCGCGGTGCGGGTGAGACCAAGGAGGCCGTGCTTGGCCGAGATATAGGCGCTCTTGAACGGTGAGGCAAACAGACTGTGGAGCGAGCCGATGTTGATGATGCGGCCCCAGCCCCGCTCCTTCATCCCCGGCCAGACATAGCGGGTGAGCAGAAAGGGCGCCGTGAGCATCACGGCCAGCATGTTGTCCCAGCGGTCCTCAGGAAACTCCTCGATAGGGGCGATGTGTTGATAGCCGGCGTTGTTGACCAGCACATCCACCCGCCCGAAGTGGGCCAGGGTCTGATCAACCACGCGGCGGCAATCCTCGCGACGCGAGAGGTCAGCGCCGATGAACAGCCCGCCAATGCTCTCGGCTACTTGCTGCCCTTCACTGTTCGGCAGATCAACCACGGCAACCCGATAGCCGGCGCCGGCCAGCTTCTCGGCCACCGCGCGGCCGATCCCACTGGCGCCACCGGTGACAATGGCGACTCGCTCGGTCATCGTTGACACTCCTTGTCGTCAGGCGATTGCGGTTTCGATGGGTTCTATTCTAGCGCATGTTGCCCGATTGGAGGGTGCAGATCCATACGGGTGCTACCAGGGCAGGCTCTACACCCGGCGACGGAGAGCGTAGACAATCTCGCGGGCAAAGGCGGCGAGCAGGGCGGCTTCGCGGCTATCGGGTTCGGCGCGCGTGATCAGCCCGCGCAGGCGCCGCACCACCGTGGCGCCATCGCCGGATTTGACGAAGCCGACAGCCTCGATGGCGGCGGCGAGGGCGGCGAAGCTGGCTTCGAGTTCGGCGGCGGTGGCCAGGCGGCGCGGCGGCGCCGCGGGCGGGGGGCCTGCCGCGGCCATTCGCAGCTCGTAGAGCGTGAGCAGGACGGCCTGGGCCAGGTTCAGCGACGGGTAGGCGGGATCGGCAGGCAGGGTCAGCAGGGCGTGGCAGCGGTCGAGGGCGGCGTTGTCGAGGCCGTGGTCTTCGGGGCCGAAGAGCAGCGCCACCGGGCCGGCGCTGGTGGCGCGGGCGACGAGTTCGGCGGCAAACGGACGCACATCGGCGCGCATGGGGCGATCAGGGTGCGCCCGCTCACTGGTGCCCACCACGTAGCGCGCATCGGCCAGGGCCGCGTCGAGATCGGCGTACAGCTCGATCGCCGCGACCAGATCCTCGCTGCGGTGGGCGATGCCGGTGAGGTCCGCCGGGTCGAAGGGCGGCGGTTCAACCAGGCGCAGCCGCCGGAAGCCCATGTTCTTCAGCGCCCGCACCACTGCCCCGATGTTGCGCACATCGCGGGGGCGGTGGAGCACGGTGATGACCTGGTCCATGGCGTTACACGGCAATGGCGCGAGTGCTGCTCCGGGGCGCGCATCAGTGTTTCGCTGAACGCCGCTGGAACGCTCTGCGCAACGGTCCTACGCCGGAGGCGGCGTTAGCAGCGTTGCGAGCTTGTGCAAGACCTCCGTGATCACTGCGGCGGGCGCGGCACAGGCAAATTGCGCCTTGCGGCTCCGCCAATCCAGACTTTTGACTTGATCCGCAAGAATCACCCCGGTGACCGGCAGATCGGGCGGCAAGCGCACCTCGAAGGGGTACCCTTTGATCTGGTTCGTAATCGGGCAGAAAATGGCCAGGCCTACCTTTCCGTTATAGCGGGCCGGAGACAGCACGATGGCCGGGCGCCGCCCCGCTTGTTCGGATCCAGCTTGTGGCGTGAAGCTCAACCAGACAATATCACCACACTCCGGCACGTAAGGCATCACCACAGCTCATTCCCTTCCGGTACGCCCATATCGTGCTCGGTATGCAGATTGTCAGCGGTAACCCCGGCGAGCAACTCGTCCAGGGAATAGCGTGGCGTGGTGAGCGGCACGATGACAAGCCGCCCGTCCTCCAGCGTGATCTCAACCGGGGTGTCATCAACCAGCCCCATTTCCGTGGCAAATGCCTTGGGAATGCGTAAGGCCAGGCTGTTGCCCCACTTTTGCACCCGACTCTGCATAGCTGCTCCTTTCGCGCGCCACGGTGTAGCTACAAAGAATATACATGACACGTTCGGAGCCGTCAAGCGTGCAGTGACAATATGACCCTCCTGGCGTTGTGCGCCTCGCGAACGGGGCCTGACGTGAACCCGGGGGGTTCCCTCCGCTCTGTTCAGGGGGATGCCAGGCGCCCCCAACGGCGGTTGGGGGGTGGGGAAACCGGGTTTCCCCACCCCCTCCCTGGTGGGAGGATCTGGGCGTAGAGGCGCGGCGACGCCGCGCCTCTACGCCCTCGCAAGAAAAACCCATGGTCATCTTGTCGTTGTGCGGCGCAGCTGCATGGAATGGCTGAAACACAAAAGGCCGATCCCGGCTTGACCGGAATCGGCATCATACCCCGGGTCCTGGCCAACAGGATCCGCGCTTACTTCAAAATATAGTACGTCGCGCGTTTGTCGCCGATCTTCAGGAGCAGGCCGCGCTCCACCAGGTCGGCCAGGTCGCGGCGGATGGTCTCGGGACTTACCTCGGCGAACTGTTCCTGAAGATCGCGATTCGTGATGCGGCGCTGGTCAATCACAAACAGCAGGGCGGCGATCTGGCGCTCGTTGAGGCCCATGCGCACCCACTCGCGGGTATCAAGCCCCTCAGGGCCAGTCTCGTCCACAGACTGGCCGATCAATGTTACCAGGAAGCCGGCAGCAGTTTCGCGGAAGGCGGGCGGGGGCAGGCCGGCCTCGGCCATCTGGCGCAGCATGCGATCGATGCCGTAGCCGAGACGTTCGATCAGGCCATAATCGGCCAGCACCTGAACTAGCGTTTCGTTGCGCGAGAAGCGCTCCTCCACAATGTTCTCGACGGTCACGTGGCCGGGCAGACGTCCGGGCGAGTAGACCTCCAGGCGGTCGCTGAAGAGCGAGACGCGGATGCCCTCGCCGCGCACACTGTAGTCGCGATGGGCCACGGCGTTGACCAGAGCCTCGCGCACCGCGCCGGGGGGAAACTGCGTCCAGTCCTGGCGTTCGAGGCCGACCATGCGGCTGCCTTTGCGCATATGTTCCATCAGCCAGCGTTCGGCCCGGCGCACCGCCTCGACCAGGGTGTCACGCACGTCCTCACGTTCAAAGGCATCGGCCATATCGCGGCCACGGTAGCGCACCAGGGTAATCTCGGCCTGGGGGTAACGGACCTCCACCTGACGGGCGAAGAGGAGCAGGCCGGCGTTGGTGGGCACGAAGGGCGCCCGGGCATCTGACGCAGGCACAGAAGCGGCGCCCCCCTCGCTGCCGGGCGGCGCGGCCACGGTGGCCAGCGCATCACCGCGTCGGACGATGCAGCCCCGGCGCTGGAGCAGGCTCAGTGGCTCGACCTCGGCCTCCGGGCCGACGCGGCGCGCGTAGGCGCTCACCTTGAGCGGATCGAGTTCGTCGAGGGTGGCGTCGGGGGGCGTCTCACGTTCCCAGCTCACCTCGCCCCGCTCGCGCAGCAGGCGCCGCAGGGCCTCAGGAGGCAGGGGCTGGTTGGTGCTCCCTTCGCGCCGCAGGTACTTGCCCCGCACGGCGTAGACCTGGGAAAGCCCGGCCGGCACGCTGACGATCAGCAGGGTGGCCTGCTCGCAGGTCACCGGTCGGGGCAGGGGCAGGATCAGCGGCGGGGTGCAGGAAAGGGCCGCCTCCAGCACCAGGTCGCGCGCGGCAGCGAGATCGCCGATCCCCTCCACCCTGCCGCGCGCCCGCCCGCTCACGCCGAGCAGCAGCGTTCCGCCACGGCCGTTGGCGAATGCCGCGAGGGTTTCAGCAAGCTCCTCGGGCCGGGCGCGCTCGCGGGCAAAGGCCACCCGCGGACCCTCGCCCGCGGCCAGCAGGCGCTCAAGTTCCTCAGGATCCATTGCCAGTCCTCTTGGTTCTGTCCGACCTGCTTTCGTTGCTCGGGGAACCCCGCGGTGCTGCGGTGTCCCTCCGGCAGGCCCCATGCGCGGGGCGCACAACGCCGCGATGAAAACAGGTGTATGTTTGGGAGGGCTTGCCGCCCCCACAGGCAGGGGTATGGGGAAACCTGGTTTCCCCATATTTTCACATCAGCCGTCCATGCGGCTGCGCCGCACAACGACGAGATGAACATGGGTTTTTCCTGGGAGGGCGCAGCCCTCCCACACCCTCCCCGCTGGCGAGTTGTCTCCCGGGAGGGCTGCGCCCTCCCACACCCTCCCCGCTGGCGAGTTGTCTCCCGGGAGGGCTGCGCCCTCCCACACCCTCCCCGCTGGCGGGTTGTTTCCCGGGAGGGCTGCGCCCTCCTACACCCTCCCCGCTGGCGGGTTGTTTCCTGGGAGGGCTGCGCCCTCCCACACCCTCCCCTCAGGGAGGGGGTTGGGAAAACCCGGTTTCCCCATTTCCCAACCGCCCTTAGGGGCGGCTGGCGCCACCACCGGCAGGGGTGCGGTTCGACAGGCTCACCGCAGGTGGGGAAACCCGGTTTCCCCGTATGTTCACCTCAGGGGCGCGGGGAGACCCGGGCTTCCCCGGCCGGTGCGGCGCCTACCCCCCTCCGCGCCGCTGATCGAGGAAATCCTGGAGAATGATCGCGGCAGCGACCTGGTCGATCTGCTGTTTGCGCTTCTCGGGTTTGAGGCCCATGTCGCGGAGCAACTGTTCTGCGGCGGCGGTAGTCAGGCGTTCATCGAAGAGGTGGACCGGCAGTCCCAGGCGTTCCTGGAGGTGTCGGGCGAAGTGTTGCACGGCCTCAGCCTGGGGGCCGATCTCGCCGCGCATAGTAAGTGGCAGGCCGACTACCACTTCGCTTACCGCGTGGATCTCGACCAGCCGGGCGATGCGTTGCAGCGCCTGTTCGACAGGCCGCGCGGCAATGGTCGTCAGCGCAGAAGCCAGGCGGCCCTCGGCATCGCTCAGGGCCACGCCGATGCGTCGCTCGCCGACGTCAAGCCCCATAATGCGCCGTTCGTCTCGGGCCATGGAGCCGTCCTGGTACAATCGGGAACCCGGGGTTCCTCATTCCCCTGCCTGCGAGATAGCAAACCCTCCCTACAGGCAGAGACCCGGGGAAACCCGGTTTCCTCATATGTTCACGGCAAACACTACTTAACAATCTCCACCGCGATTTGCCAGCCGAAGCCGGGCATACGCGCCACATCGGGCAGGCTGTAGTCGCCGATCAGCCCCTGCGCTACCAGGTCGCGGAGGGCAGCGTCGGCCTCGGTGTAGGGCTTGCCGCGCACCGCCTCACGCACGATCTCCAGGACGGCAGGTTCGATCCCTCCCTGGCAGCGCGGGCTAACCGTATCGGGGTCAATACTGCCGTCCACGAAGAGGGTCTGCCCATCCCAGCGCCAATCGGTAATGACCGGCGCGCGGCACTCGCCCGGCTGGATCAGGCCTGCCTGGCGCAGTTGCTCGGTCACCACCGGACCAAGCTGGGCATTCAGGGGTTGTTCTTCGGGGGTGGCAAGGGCGCTGTAGCTGGCCTGCAGGGTAAGGGTGAAGCGTGGATTGAGTGTGTCAACCGGGGCGCCCAGGGGTGGATCGACGAACTGGGTGAAGCCCTGGAGTTGTTCCAGGTCGCTGCGGCGGGGATTGATCGCGCTGGGGTCGAGCGACAGGCCGCGGGCGCGGGCGAGGCCGCTGAGCTGGCGACGCGCCTCGGCATCCAATTGCTCAAGGGCCGGGGCGAGCAGCGGTTGCACATCGCTCTCTTTAACAATGTAGACCAGCTCTTCACTCCCCCCGGTCAGCGGCGGGTGCTGCACCAGCAAGCTGCCCGCGGACACATTGAAGGTGGCGCCTCCGGGCGGCGTGATACGGCGGATAGTGTTGGCCTCTACGTTGGACGCGCTCCCCGGCGAGCGGGCGGTCACGCTCACCTGAGCCTGCCCACGGGTGGTCACAATCTGCGCGCCCTGGTCGGAGGTAGTGGCAGAGGGAACCAGCACATCAGCGACGCTGATGAACGGCACCTCCTGACCATCGGGCTGGATGGCGACAAACTCGGTGCCGGCGGGCAGCAAGATAGCCTGGCCGCCGGAGTTCAGAATGGTCACCGGCCCCTCGGCGCTACCGGCAGGAGTGAGTGTACCCTCTGCCACCGTGCCGGTGCTGGTAACGGCAACTGTGCTGACGATCGGCTCGGCGATCACTGCCGTGCCGGTTACGCTCGCCCCGGGAGCCAGCAACGGCACCGGCAGACCGGTGAACGGCGCCGAGGTGGTAGCGCGGGCGGGTGGCGACACTGCTACCGTCACCCGGCCACTGAGAAAGAGCACTGCGCCAATCGCCGCCAGTAGCAGCACCAGGAGCGCGCTGAGGGCGTAGATCGGCCAGGCGCGCCGACGTGGTTGGGACGCCGCCTCGGGGCGGCGCGGCGCGGCCTCGGGGCGGCGCGGCGCGGCCTCGGGGCGGCGCGGCGCGGCCTCGGGACGGGGCGGCGCGGCGGGGCCAGCCGGGGGAGGAACGGCAACGTCGCCCTCCAGAGCAGCGCGCAGCACCTCATCGTCACTGGCGTCGGGACGGGGCGGCACGGCCACGGGTCGGGTCGCATAGGGGCTGGCGGAGCGCGGCGGGCGGTTATCGGGGCCGGGCGGCAAGACGCGGGCATGCTGCACGGTCAGGGTCTCCAGGCCGGCCTGGCGGGCGGCATCGATAACCCGGGGATCGGAGCTGATCACCGTCAGGGCGATACCGGCCTTGAGCGCGAAGGCGCGGATCTTTTCGGCAACTTCGACGCGCCGCATAGCCACGGCGCCCTCGGTGACCAGCAGTTGCACCTGCCTGGTCTCAACGCCGCGCAGCTTCTCCAGCACATCGGCGGCGTTTTCCTCGGGGAGCACCGGTACCACGGCCGCAGATTCTGTCGTCATGCCGCGCTCACTTTCGCCCCTGGGAGGCCACCAGTTCGGGGGCGCGGGCAATTGCATCGGGGAGGCGGGTAGCGTCCTTGCCCCCGGCCTGAGCCATATCGGGGCGCCCGCCCCCGCCGCCGCCGACGATCTGTGCCAGGGCCTTCACCAGATTGCCCGCATGGTAGCCCTGCTGCACCAGATCGGGGGTCACCATAGCCAGAATCTGCGGGCGTTCGCCCACCACCGCGCCAAGCACAAGCACCACGCTCCCGAGCTTGTCTCGCAGCCAGTCGCCCATCTCGCGCAGGCGCGCCGGATCATCAGCCTCCACCTGGGCCGCCAGGACCGGCACCCCGTTCACCTGGCGCACCTGGGGGAGCAGGCTATCGAGCGAGGCGCGAGCAATACGCGCGCGCAGGCCGGCCAGTTCCTGCTGGCGCTGCCTGCCCTCGGCCATCAACTGGTCCACCCGATCGGCCACCTGGGCCGGGGGCACGCCGAGCCGCGCAGCCAGATCACGCAGGAGCTGGACCTGCTGTTCGACCCAGGCTTCAGCGCCGCGCCCGGTGAGGGCCTCGATGCGCCGCAGACCGCTGCCGACGCTGCCCTCGCCGACGATGCGGATGAAACCAATCTCGCCGGTGCGGCTGACGTGGGTGCCGCCGCAGAGTTCGCGGCTGTCGCGGGTGGCGATACGCTCGACGCCGTTCGCCCCGCGCTCGATGGTCACCACGCGCACCTGGTCGCCGTACTTCTCGCCAAAGAGGGCGATGGCGCCCTGCTCAATCGCCGTCTGGTAGTCGGTGATCTCCCAATGCACCGCGCCATCGGCGCGCACCCAGGCATTGAGGCGGGCCTCGATCTCGCGCAACTGCTCGTGTTCGAGCGGCCGGGTATGGGTAAAATCGAAGCGCAGCCGGTCAGGCGCGACCAGAGAGCCGGCCTGCGCCGCGTGTTCGCCGACCACATCGCGCAGGGCGCGGTGGAGCATATGGGTGGCTGTATGGTTGCGCTGAATATCGGCGCGACGGGTGGCATCAACCGCTGCGCGCACCACCTCACCAACGCTGAGCGTCCCTTCTCTGACCACACCGTAGTGGACGATCAGGCCCGGCACGGGGCGCAGCGTATCATCCACGCGCACGACACCCGCGGGGCCGCTGATCAACCCCGTATCGCCCACTTGCCCGCCGCTCTCGGCGTAGAACGGTGTACGGTCGAGAACGATCTGCACCTGACGGCCCGGGCCAGCCTCGCGCAGGGCATCGCCAGCCGAAACAATCGCCAGCACCCGGGCCTCGGCGCTGAGGTCGGTGTAGCCCAGGAACTCGGTAGAGGGCAGGTTGGCCTCGGCCCAGACCTCGGCCTCAGCGCCGCGTTTGAACTGCGCCGCAGCGCGGGAGCGCTGGCGCTGCTCGTCCATCGCCAGCTCATAACCTGCTTCATCTACCACCAGCCCCTGCTCGGCGGCGATCTTCTGCGTCAGGTCCAGCGGAAAGCCAAAGGTATCCTTCAGCACAAAGGCGTCGACGCCGGGGATCACCGTGCCGCCAGCGGCGCGCACCTGCTCAATCACCGCATTGAGGCGCGTAATGCCGCCGTTCAGCGTGCGCAGGAACTGCCGCTCCTCGCTGTCAGTGGCCTCCAGAATGAACTGGCGGCGGGCGCGCAGTTCGGGGTACGCCGCGCCCATCTCTTCGATCACCGCATCAACCACATCGGCGAAGAAGGGGTGCTCGAAGCCGATGGTGCGCCCCTGGTACACAGCGCGGCGCAGGATGCGGCGCAACACATAGGAGCGCCCGCTGTTGCCGGGCAAGACGCCATCGGCGATCAGAAAGGCCGTGGCGCGACTATGGTCGGCAATCGCCCGATAGGGCGCCAGATTGGCCCGATAGTGGGCCTCATCGCTTCCACGGGCGGCAATCACCCGGTGGATGATCGTCGTCAGCAGATCGGTCTCGTAGGTCGAATGGACGCCCTGGAGCACCATGGCCATACGCTCCAGCCCCATGCCCGTATCCACCGACTGCGCGGCCAGGCGCCGCATAGTCGCCCGGTCGTACTGCATGAACACCAGGTTCCAGACCTCGACGTAGTCGGGATCGTCGGAATTGACGCCCTCGGCGCGCATCCGCGACAGATCATCGCCGATGTAGCAGGTAATCTCAGAATTGGGACCGCAGGGGCCGGTGTCGCCCATAACCCAGAAATTATCCTTGCGCCCGAAGCGCAGGATGCGCGCCGGATCGGCGCCCACCGCCTCCCACAGCCGCGCAGCCTCATCATCGGCGGGGATCTCCGCGTCGCCCTCAAAGACCGTGAACCAGAGCCGCTCCACCGGCAGGCCGAACTCCCGAGTCAGCAGTTCCCAGGCGAAGCGAATGGCCTCGGCCTTGAAATAGTCGCCGAACGAGAAGTTCCCCAGCATCTCGAAGAAGGTATGATGGCGCGGCGAGGGACCAACCTCCTCAAGATCGTTATGCTTCCCGCTGACGCGCAGACACTTCTGGGCAGTTACGGCGCGAGTGTACGGGCGCTTGTCGAGGCCAAGAAATACATCCTTAAACTGGACCATGCCCGAGTTCGCGAAGAGCAGCGTGGGATCATCGGCCACCACGAGCGGCGAACTGGGCACAATAGTATGGCCGCGACGCTCAAAGAACGTCAGGTACTTCTCGCGGATCTGCGCCGAGGAGAGGTGTTGCATACGCTTCTCACAATGACGCAACCGGGGAGGTTGCGCGATGATCCGTTGACGGCGCGCCGGGCGCGTACAGTCGAACATTGTAGCGCATGGCATTGGGAGGCGTCAAATCGGCAAAAACAGGTATCTGTTCACCCTTCTCCCGGGTGCGCGGGCACCTTGCCCGCATCCGGGACCTTGCGGACGGGACGCCCGCGCTCCCGGGAAGCATCCAGGGCCGTTGCGGGCGGGACGCCCGCGCTCCCAGAAAAAGGGTGAACCCATACGCATACAGGGCTCGAGCAACGTTGCATCAGCCCTGCATACGCATGGACTGCCAATTGCAAAGTCACCTGCTTCTGGCATATAATGTTTATGGCCACGTGAGCACGAGTTATGAACACGGGGAAACCCGGTTTCCCCAACCCTCTGCCTGCCAGGGTGGCACGCCCCCCGCGCCGGGAGGGTTCGGGCGTAGGGGCGCGGCGCCGCCGCGCTCCCACCCCCTCCCGGGAAACAACCTGCCAGCGGGGAGGGTTTGGGAGGGCTACGCCCTCCCAAGAACACATATTTTCATTCTGGCGTTGTGCGCCATGCGCATGGGGCCTGGCGTGATCTTCGTGTCTTCGTGGCGCGCGTTCGCCTCAGCTACGCGAGCAAGGTATGTCACACCTTCCGGCCCCCGAGGGACATCCCGCTTCGGGTGTTCCACACGAGCTGCTGCGGTCGCTGCTTGAGGCGACCGGAGCGGAGCCATCGTCAATCGAGGCGACGCCGCGGGCCGGCAACGGACGGCCTTCCTGGGCCTCGCCGCCCCGGCTGCGCCGCCAGGGTCAGCAAGAGCGCGCGAGCGTCGCTGGAGAAACGCCTTTTGACCGGCTGTTGCTCCGCGGCGCGCAGGCACTGGGCCTGGGCGCACTGCTCTGTTTCGCCATCTGGCTGCTCAACGGCCCGGTCTACGATCGCCTGTTCGCGCCACCCGCGCCGGTACGCGAGCGGCCCGCGGGGGCGGTTCCGGTATCTGCTCCGAGCCAGGCCTTCCTGCCACAACCGGCAACAGCCCGTCCGGTAGAGAGCGAGCCGGCGCCTTCCCCGGCCAGGGCACACCCATCGGGCTTGCGGGCAACGCCGCTGCAACCGGCGCTGCACGTGCTTCCCTATCGGAGTGCCGGGGTCGCATCCGCAGCCCCGGTCCCCGATCCGGTTCTAGAGCCAGCGTTCGCGTACCGCGAGAACTCGGAGGCGCCCGAGTGGATCCAGGTGCCCGCGGTGGGAATTGACACCCCCGTGATCACGGTCTACGCCGACGGTCTGGATTGGCAAGAGGCGGATTACGCGGCGGGCTACCTGTACGGAACCGGCGATCCAGGCGAGGCGGGGAACGTGGTTATTGCCGGACACGCCGGCTTGCGCGGCGGGGTCTTTATGCCGTTACCTTCGGTGAAGATCGGCGACGACATCTTCGTGGACACCGCCAGCTACCGCTTCCACTACCGGGTCGGCGCGATCAAGGTGGTGTGGCCGACCGATGTTCACGTCCTCGGCGCCAATGCGAACGCAACGCTTACCCTGATCACCTGCACCAACTGGGACACTCAGCGGCTCGTGGTTATCGCCGATCTGATCGGGGCAAGCCGGCATCAGGCAGGGGGGGCATAGCGCGCTGGCGTGAGATGCGAACACAGGGGAGGTGAAACCCGCTCGCTCCCGTTCGAGGTGGAAAGAGGAGAGGGTGTGGGAGAGCTACGCCCTTCCACACCCTCTTCCAGAGCAGGGGCATGGGGAAACCCGGCTTCCCCGAATGTTCACTCAGGCCACACGCGGCGCCAGGCGCTGCAGGCGCATCCTGCGCCAGACGAACAACGCAGCAGCGCCGACGGCCAGGAGCGCGCCGATCAGCAGCACGAGCGTCCCGGCGCTGACACGGATGATCCGCGCTCCAGGGACAGCAACCGTTGTTTGCACCTCGGACCGAGCCTGTGAGCCAACGAACTGCGCCGAATTACCTTCATAGCTCCGCACGCCAGCCGGCGTGCCAACCTGCGCCTGAGCGTAGTAGCGCCCGTTAGGGTTGAAGTTTGGCGCAGCAATTGCGACATTCAAGGTATAGGGGGGTCGAGTGGTAAAGGTCTGCTCAGCAACCCCTACCGCGCGCCCCGTCGCAACATCGTAGATCGCCACAAACACCACCGTCTGCGGATGTGGCGCATCGGCGATTGGCAGCTTCACTTCGACAGTGATGTTCCCCGAAGTCTGCGCGAACACGAGTGAGGGAGCGCCAACGAGCAGCGCCACGGCCACGATTGCCAGGATCACGCGGTTGATGAGCATGCACTCCTCCCTTTCCCATCACGCGGCATCACCCCGTCAGACCGACAGAACTCTCGCGTCTTCAAATCGATGTCACCTGTGGTGATGTGAACATACGGGGAAACCGGGGTTCCCCACCTGCGGTGAGCCTGTCGAACCGCACCCCTGCCTGTGGCGGCGCCAGCCCCTCCCAACCGCGGTTGGGAGATGGGGCAACCGGGTTTCCCCATCTGCGGTGAGCCTGTCGAACCGCACCCCTGCCTGTGGCGGCGCCAGCCCCTCCCAACCGCGGTTGGGAGATGGGGCAACCGGGTTTCCCCATCCCCCTCCCAATTAGATGGGTTCGAGCGGTTTCCTGTTCCCTGATCTTCCTAATCACTAATCAAGCGCTTTTCAGTATATGATATGCAATTGTTCTTTGTCAATATATATCTCGATCTTTACCAGGGCTTGAGTAACACCGTCGGGGCAAGATAGGGAAACCCGGTCTCCCCTATGTTACGTGACGCCTCGGGCGCCGCTCAGCGCGGCGCGCCTACCTCCACGCCCGCCAGGCGTTCGAGGGCCTTGATCAGCGCATGGTTGCCTTCCTGGCCAAGGCCAGCCGCCTGCAACGTGCGGTAGAGCTGGAAGATCTGGGCCGTGGCGAGCATCGGCGCGCCGACCTCGTCGGCGGCCTGCAACACCAGTCGCAGGTCCTTCTGTTGCAGGTCAATGGTAAACCCGGGGCGCCAGTCGCGGCGGATGCACTGCGGCGCGCGATTGGTGAGCATCCAGCTCCCTGCGGCGCCTCCGCTCACCGCCTGCAATGTCTTCTCCAGGTCTACCCCGCTGGCCTGGGCAAAGACCAGCGCCTCGCTGATCGCCAGCATGGTGCCGACGACCAGGATCTGGTTGACCAGTTTGACCGTCTGCCCATCGCCGTGACCGCCAACGTGAGTGATGGTGGCGCCCATAGCCTGGAAGCAGGGCATAGCGCGGGCCACCTGGTCGGCAGGGCCACCGACCATGATGCTCAGGGTGCCGCGCGCCGCGCCTTCGCTGCCGCCGCTCACCGGCGCGTCGAGGAAGTGCACGCCCCGCTCGGCCAGAGCGGCAGCGATGGTCTGGGCGCCCTGGGGACTGATCGTGCTCATATCCACCACCAGAGCGCCTGGCGCGGCGCCCTCAACCACGCCCTGCTCACCCAGGATCACCTCGATCACGTCGGAGGTGTCACTGACGCAGGAAAAAATCATCGAGCACTGCGCCCCCAGTTCAGCCGGGCTACCGGCGCGCTTCGCCCCGGCGGCTACCAGCGCGTCGGCGCGTTCGGGCGTCCGGTTCCAGACGGTGAGATCAAAGCCGGCCTTGAGCAAATTGGCGGCCATACCGCTGCCCATGATGCCCAGGCCAATGAATCCGACCCGCTCGGTCATAGGAGTTTCTCCATGCTGTTGAGCTCCGCTGCGGAATGCCGCTATTGTACGTGTCGCCCGACCTGCCCGTCAATGTCTCCCTCCCAAACCCTCCCCGCTGGCAGGTTGGTTCCTGGGAGGGGGTAGGGGCGCGGCGGCGCCGCACCCCTACCCCCAAACCCTCCCCACGGGCGGGCTATGTTCACCTCAGACATCCATGCGGCTGCGCCGCACAACGCCAGAATGAACATATTTGTTCTTGGGAGGGCGCAGCCCTCCCAAATCCTCCCTGCTGGCGGGTGTTTCCTGGGAGGGGGTAGGGGCGCGGCGGCGCCGCGCCCCTACGCCCAAACCCTCCTGCGGGCGGGCGATGTTCACCTCAGAGTCAGGCACACCTTGGGCATTCGTTTATTCGTTTCCCATTCGTTGGCCCATGTTCCCCCGCGTCCCGGGAAGCCCATTCCAGAAC
>CAKZKA010000034.1 GCA_937120965.1 uncultured Chloroflexota bacterium | reverse complement strand
CTCAGAAACGCCAGAATCCTGGTGAGGGGATTTCAACCAAATGTAGGGGCGGGTTTCAAACCCGCCCCTACGCCTCAGAAACGCCAGAATCCTGGTGAGGGGATTTCAACCAAATGTAGGGGCGGGTTTCAAACCCGCCCCTACGCCTCAGAAACGCCAGAATCCCCGCGAGGGGATTTCAACGGTCTTCCCTGACGTTCAGTTGATCCAGGGGCCGGAGGTGAGGACCAGGTAGCGCATCCCCACGCCACAACACCTGTCGGCGCCTATGCGTGCTGTTCGCCCCTAAAGCACCGTGGGCGCCGGGGCGACCCGTGGGCGCCACGGGTCCGCTGCCGCGGGCGGCCCGAGAAATGGCCTCTTTGTGCGTTAATATTGCTGTGACACCCTGCGAAGCGTAACAAGGAGGTTGTGATGACTGCATGCCGGCTTTGGATTGCTCGGGACGGTACTGTTCGCCCTGGTTGCGTTCGGGATCGGGTTACTGGTGCAGATCGGCATCGGTCGCCCCGGTGACGCTGCGGCAGCGCCGCTCGCGGAACCGACCGTGAGCGCCACATTGATCCCGCGTTAG
This sequence comes from uncultured Chloroflexota bacterium, assembly GCA_937120965.1. Taxonomy (GTDB): domain Bacteria; phylum Chloroflexota; class Chloroflexia; order Chloroflexales; family Chloroflexaceae; genus JACAEO01. The sequence goes on along the minus strand of CAKZKA010000034.1, from coordinate 14,311 downwards.
TCTGGACCCCTACGGCGCCTATGTCGATGGGGGAGCGACGTTCTCGGATGGCTTTGGTCCCAACAGCGGCTTGAGGCTGCCCGACGGCGTATCGAGCAGTTTTAGCCTGGGGTTCACCGTGCCGCCTGATTACGCCGCAGGAACGGCACTGATAGTACGTATGGTCTGGCATACGCCTTCGACGGGGTGTGCAATCACCTTTCGTCCCAATTCCATCGCCATCGCCCGTCCCGGGCGAACCCATATTATCGGCACCGGAGCCTCCGACGGGCTCTCGGTTGTCGGCGGCGTAAACCTGAACGCGCCAGCGACGGCGAATAGTTCGCAGGAAACCCGGATCGAAATCACCTCACCGGTTTCCGGCACGCCGCTCCAACCGGGTGACGTGATTATGTTCAGCATGTTTCGCGCCGGGACGGTAACAACCGATACTTGCACCGGTAACCTGGTGATTCAGGGAATGGCCTTGCTGTATCAGGGGCAGACTTCGTACCTGCCGCTGGTGGCGAATTGAGGTGAACATAGCCCTTGCGCCGGAGGGTTTGGGAGGGCGTAGCCCTCCCGCAACGACCTTTTATTTCGCAAGGAACCGAATCTGGCGGAGCGACGATCCGCTCCGCCGTCGCCCGCCGTATCCTCCGCTTGCCGGTTGCGGTCCATACGGTGTACTACCGCATCCAGGGAGTTGGAGGGTTGTTTATGCGCCTCGGAAGTGCCCGTCTGTTGCCCCCTCGCCGCCGCCGGCTCCTGTTCCTCGTCGCGCTCGGCGGTCTGGCCGCGCTGCTGGTCGCCTGCGCTCCGGCGCTCGATCCCGCCGCTGTCCCGTCATCCGCCGCTACCCCGGCAGATGCCGCCACACCCATCGCTGCTCTGCCCGATCCCACCCCTCTGCCTGACCTCTCCGCTGCCGCTCCCGTTTCGCCCGTGCCTGCCGCAACCGCCGGCGCTACTGCCCCTTCCTCCGCGCCTGCCGGTGTCGCAGACCCGCAACCCGTCGCGGCTGTCGAGACTTCCCCGGGCGCTGCGGTGGACGAACCCGAGGCGGAGGAGGTTCACCAGCGCTGGGTGCTGGCAATGCTCTATGGTAATGAGAACGTTGCCCTGGAGCTGGCGGCCGAGCCTGACCCCGCGCGCCGCAGTGAGCATGTGCGCAAACAGTTGGAAGTGACGGCGAGCTGGCTTCGCTTCAGCGACCTGGTCGGCATTTTCGGGCCGTATCTGGATCGCTTCGAGATACTTGGCGTTGTTCCCGGCGCCGACGCGCAGCGACGCATCGGTCTCAGTCAGGTCTTGTTTGCGCGGGACAGTTCCTGTTTCGCCACCCACCTCGTGTCTGTTGCCGGGGCCTGGCGCGTTGTCGAGTGGGAGCCTGGCGGCGATGCCTGCAACCGGTTCATTGATCGGAGCTTGCCCGGCCCGCTGCCCACCGACGAAGCGCTTACCGGGGCCGAAGATACGCACGCCGGGTGGGTCGCGGCGATGTTCGGCGGCGACCCGACCCCGGCCATGCCGTTGCTGGTTGCCGATGATGCTGAGGAGCGCCAGAGTATGTTCGAAACCCTGGTGTTTTTGACCGATTATGTGGTCAAAGCCAATGAGGCATCGTATGGCCCGTTCCAGCGCTACGAGTTGATCCCCACCTACGCCGAGAGCGCCCGCTACCGGGTGGGCTATGCCCGCGCCGTCTACGAGCGCGGCCATATCTGCTTTCGCGCTGATCTGCACTATCTCGAGGGACGCTGGCACGTAAAGAAGTGGGATTTTGTCATTCCTGAGGCATGCGAGGCGTGAGGCGAAGGGGGAAACCGGATTTCCCCACTCCAACCGGTAACGCCAGAGCACCCTCCGCGTCCTCCCACACCCGTGCCGCCGGGACTCCTCCTTGACAGTCGCCGCCTGCTGGTCTACCATACCAGGCGCCGGGCGAAACCTGTTCGCCCGGCGCTCGTTCATGTTTCGCTGAGGTGAACATACGGGGAAACCGGGTTTCCCCGGGCCCCTGCCTGTAGGGGCGCCAGTCGCTCCCACCAGCGGTTGGGACATGGGGAAACCCGGTTTCCCCACCCCCCTCCCTGTGGGGAGGCGCCCGGTTCCCTCCCTCAGCGGGTTTAAGGGCGGACAGAACATCCGGGCTAACGTGGCGTATACCGCATTGGAACGCCCCCGCGCATGGCTCTGGTCTCCCCGCTTCGACAGGCTCAGCGCAGGCGCTCCAGCGAAGCTGGAGAGGGGAGGGGGTGAGGACTACCCAGCGCATCCCAACGCCATAACGCCCGTCGGCGCTCATACGTTCTGTCCGCCCCTGAACCCCAGCGGGGGAGGGTCACAGAGGGGGCGGCCCTCCCAGAGATGCCCCATGGTCATCGCGGCGTGGTGCGGCGCAGCCGCATGACCGTCTGAGGTGAACATAGCCCGCCAGCGGGGAGGGTTTGGGCGTAGGGGCGCGGCGCCGCCGCGCCCCTACCCCCTCCCAGGAACCAACCCGCCAGCGGGGTAGGACCAAGGAGGGGGCGGCCCTCCCAGAGATACCCTATGGTCATCGCGGCGTGGTGCGGCGCAGCCGCATGGATGACTGAGGTGAAAATAGCCCGCCCGCGGGAGGGTACTGACCCGGCCAATCTGCAATCTACAATCTACAATCTGAAATAGCAATGTCCAATCTCCTTGAGAACCTGAATCCTGCCCAGCGGCGCGCTGTTGAGACCGTCGCCGGCCCGGTGCTGGTGGTGGCCGGCCCCGGCAGCGGCAAGACGCGGGTGCTGACCCACCGTATCGCCTACCTCATCGCTGCCACGGGCGCCGATCCGTTCACTATCCTCGCCGTGACCTTCACCAACAAGGCGGCTCGTGAGATGAACGAGCGCCTCGAGGCGCTGATCGGCCCTGCCCAGGCCCGGGCGCTTACCGTCGGCACCTTTCACAGCCTCTGCGCGCGCTTCCTGCGCCGCGACATTGTGCATCTCGGGCGCGAGCGCGATTTTGCTATTTATGATAGTGACGACCAGGAACGCCTGATGCGCCGCGTGCTCCGCGATCTCAATCTCAACGAGAAGCAGTACGCCCCACGCGCTATCCATGCTCGCATTTCCAGTGCCAAGAACGAGTTGATCTCCCCTCAGGAGTTCGCGCGCCTCAACCGGTCGTACTTTGATGAGATCGTGACCCGCTGCTACGAGCGCTATCAGACCCTGCTGCGCGAGGCTAACGCCCTCGACTTTGATGATCTGCTCTTCGAGACGGTGCGCCTCTTCGATCAGCACCCCGATGTGCTCGCCAGGTACCAGGAACGCTACCTCTACCTGCTGGTGGATGAGTACCAGGACACGAACCACGCCCAGTATGTGCTGATCAAGCAACTGGCCGCCCGGCATCGCAACCTCTTCGTCGTCGGCGACGCCGACCAGAGTATTTACGGCTGGCGCGGCGCCGATGTGCGTAACATTCTGCAATTTGAGCAGGACTATCCCGATGCCCGGGTTATTGTGCTTGATCAGAACTATCGCTCGACCCAGAGCATTCTCGATACGGCCCAGGCAGTGATCGCTGCCGGGACGAAGCGCAAGCATATCAAGCAGCTCTGGACGGCAAATGGCGCGGGGCCGCAGGTGACGCTGCACGAGGGCTATGACCAGGACGCCGAAGCGTCCTTCGTCGCCGATGAGATCGCGCGCCTGGTGGCCACCGGCGAGGCCCGCTACCGCGATTGCGCCGTGATGTACCGCACCAATGCCCAGTCGCGCGCGCTGGAAGAGGCCCTGTCGCGCCGCGGCGTGCCCTACCAACTGATCGGCGGTCTGCGCTTCTGGGAGCGCAAAGAGGTGAAGGACACCCTGGCGTACCTGCGCCTCGCCGCCAACCCCTACGATAGCATCAGCCTGACGCGAGTGCTGAACTGGCCTGCCCGTGGCATCGGCGAGCGCACTGAGGCCGAGTTGTCGCGCTGGGCCGAGTCGCTCGGCGTGCCGCTCTACCAGGCCCTCAAGGAGCTGGAGGCCGATCCTGCCGGCGCGCCGTTCTCCCCCCGCGCCGTCACCGCCCTGCGTGGCTTCCTCAGCCTGATTGACGGCTTGATCGCCGCGCGCCGCGAAGCGCCGCTGCTCAAGCTGATTGAAATGCTCGTTGAACGGATCGAACTGCGCGAGACCCTGTTCCGCGAGTACGGCGAGGAATCCGCCGATGAGCGCTGGGCCAACATTCAGGAGCTTGCCGCTTTCGCCGCTCGCTACGATGGCCTGCCGCTCGAGCAGCAACTCCCCCAGTTTCTCGAAGAGGTGGCCCTTGTCGCCGATGTGGACCGCATCGACCCCCAGGCCGACGCCGTGACCTGTATCACCCTGCACCAGGCCAAGGGGCTGGAGTACCCGGTGGTGTTTCTTGTGGGCCTCGAGGAGGGGTTGCTGCCCCATAGCCGCTCTACCGACGACCGCGAGCGGCTGGAGGAGGAACGGCGCCTGCTCTATGTGGGCATCACGCGGGCCAGGCAGCGCCTCTACCTCTGCTACGCCTTCCGCCGCGAGAGCTTCAACCGGAGCAACATCAGCAAGCCCTCGCGCTTTCTGGCCGATATTCCCCCCGGGTTGCTCAAACGGCCGGGCCGGCCCTCCGCTTCGACGCGCGTTAGGCCCGCCGCCGCCCCTGCCCGCCAGCGCCCCACGCGCCCCGGCGATACCTGGCGCGCCCCCGCCCCGCCCCGCGCTGCTGGCGGCCCGACGGAGGTGAGCTTCTTCCCCGGCCAGCGTGTGCGCCACAGCGCCTTCGGCGAGGGCGTGGTGGTCAGCAGCCGGCTGGTGGACGGCGATGAGGAGGTGACGGTCAGCTTTGCCGACCGTGAGCGACGCCTGCTCGCCAGCTTCGCCCGCCTCGAACGGCTCAAATGACCCGCTCCTCCTGGCGCAGTCGCTCCACCAGGAACTCTCGCAACGCCCGCGCAGCCGGCGAGGCTACCCGGTCGCCCCGCCAGACCAACCCCAGGCTGCGGGTGAGATGCTGATCCGAGACCCTCAGCGCCACGAGGTTGCTGGCATCCTGCACGGCCAGGCGCGGCACCAGGGCGATGCCAATACCCGCCGCGACGAAGCGCAGCAGCGTATCGGTCTCACCGCCGTCGAGGACGACCCGCGGGGTGAACCCGGCTGCCTGGCAGGCGCTCAGGGTCGCCTCGCGCAGTTCATAGTTCTGTGGCGAGAGCACCCAGGCTTCGTCGCGCAGTTCGGTGAAGGCCACCGTCTCGCGGCTCGCCAGGGGATGCTCGGCCCACACCGCGATCACCATCTCCTCGCTGAACAATGGCACCACTGTGAGATGCTCGTCTTCTACCGGTAAAGTCACCACCGCGACATCGGTCAACCCCGTCTCCAGCAGGTCGATCAGAGTCTGCACACCCGACTCGTGCAGCCGTAACTCGATGCCGGGGTACTGCCGGTTGAAGGCCGTGAGGACGGGAGGGAGCAGTTGCATACCCACCGTCGGCGGGGCGCCCACCGTCGCCCGCCCCCGTCGCAACCCGATGCGTTCGGCTATCTCCGCCCGCGCCGCCTCAACCTGTGCCATCACGGCGCGCGCGTGGGGCAGCAACGCCTCACCCGCTTCGGTCAGCCGCACGTTGCGGCCCACCCGATCGAACAGCGCGACGCCCAGTTCTTGCTCGAGCTGGCTGATCTGCTTGCTGAGCGCCGGCTGGGCGATGTGCAACTCGGCCGCCGCGCGGGTCACGTGAGAGTGGCGCGCCACCGCTTCAAAGTACCGCAGGTGTCGTAGCTCCATATGGCCCTGCCCGCTTTACTACGAAAGGCGAGTCGTAACTGAATAAAGTATAACAGATTGGATATAAGTACCGTGCTATAATGGCAACGTTTGGCATAGTTTGCGCCACTCTGCTTTGTTCCTGGGAGGGCGCAGCTCTCCCAAGCCCTCCCTTCAGGGAGGGGCATGGGGAAACCCAGTTTCCCCATATGTTCTACCATCTGAGGAGGTGTCGATGTACCGCTGGTTGCTGGCCCTCGCCCTCGGGCTGATGCTCGTGCCGGCCTCCGCCCTGGCCGCCCCCGCTCAGACTCCCCACGCCCAGGCCCTTCCGGTGAGCAGCGTGGTCTACTTTCCCGAAACTGGCCACAATGTCGCCATGCAGCTCAAGCGTTTCTTCGATGCCTATGGTGGAGTAGCCACCTTCGGCATGCCCCTCACCGAACTGATCCTCGGCGCCGATGGCTTGCAGGTGCAGTACTTCGAACGGGCCAGGTTTGAGTTCCGCCCCACTGCTCCACCCGATGCGCGCATCAGCATCACCCGGGCCGGCGCCCTGCTCAGCGAGGGCCGCAGCGACCCCGCCTTCGCCTGGCTTGCCGCGTCCCCCGATCCCGAACGGACGTTTTTTCCCCAGTCGGGACATACCCTGGGCGGCGCCTTCGGCTGGTTCTGGCAGACCCGTGGGGGCCTGCCGGTCTTCGGCTATCCGATTTCTGAGGAGTTCTACGAGTACGATCCGGAGTCCGGCCAGGAACGGCTGGTGCAGTACTTCGAGCGCGCGCGCTTTGTCTATCACCCCGAGAACACCGGTACCGCCAGTGAGGTGATGCTCAGTCCCCTCGGGCGCCAGTTGCTCGAACGCGACCCCCTCGCCCGCGCGGCAACCGCCCCGGCGCGGCCCATTGCGCTCCTCGGTGAGGCCTCCACCGGCTTCTCCACCTCCTCGACCTCGCGGGTGATCAACATTCAGCGCGCCACTGCCCTCGTTGATGGCTACGTGGTGCCCGCCGGGGCCGAATTCTCCTTCATCAACATCGGCGACTTCTCCGAGGCCAACGGCTTCGTTGACGGCTATGCCATCGTTGGCGGCAGACTCGAACGGGTCATCGGCGGCGGGCTGTGCCAGGTCTCCACCACGCTCTTTCGCGCCGTCTCCAACGCTGGCCTGAGCGTGACCCGCCGCGTCCCCCACAGCCATATCGTCTATTTCTACGATGATATTATCGGGTTCGACGCGACCGTCTTCGTCCCCGGGGTTGACTTCCGCTGGCGCAACGATACCGGCGGCCCGGTTTACATCGTCGGCACGGTTGATATGGCCCGTGAGCGCCTGACCTTCCAGCTCTTCGGCGAGAGCGACGGGCGCAGCGTGCGCTACGAGGGTCCCTTCAAAGCGAACTGGACCCAGCCCGGTCTGCCGGTCTGGCAGTTCGACCCCGGCCTGCCGCGGGGCGCCCTGCGCCAGCTTGTTCGCGGGCGCCCCGGGGTGGAGGTGACCCTGCGACGGATCGTGACCTTTGCCAATGGACGGACGCGGGTGGATCCGTATATCACCCGCTACACGCCGTGGGAAGATTTCTACGTCTACGGCCCGGGCGTGACGCCGCCGGCAGGCGTCAGGGTGATTGCCCCTCGCCAGTAATACTTCAGGGGCGGACAGAACATCCGAGCCAACGCAAGGCCAGCGGGGAGGGTTTGGGAGGGCGCAGCCCTCCCAGGAACATGTATGTTCATTCTGGCGTTGCGCGGCGCAGCCACGTGGACGGCTATAATGCTATAACCACATCAATCCGGCGAGGTGTTATGACCACCAGCCTTCCCCCCTTGATAACCCGGCGCAGACTCGTCGAACCGCTGTGGGGCGGCACGCGCCTCGCGGCGTGGCTGGAGCTACCCGAACCGCGCCCGGCCCGCCTCGGTGAAAGCTGGCAGGTCTTCGACAGCAATCCTGTGGTGGACGGGCCGTTTGCGGGGCGCACCCTGGCCGACCTGGCGCGGGACTACGGGCCGGCGCTGGTGGGCGCGCGCGCCGTTGCCCGCTACGGCGCCGATGTTCCGCTCCTCGCCAAGTTCATTGACGCCGCCGAGCGCCTCTCCATTCAGGTCCATCCCGACGATGCCTACGCCCATCGCGTCGAGGCCCACACCGGCTTTCACGGCAAAACCGAAGCCTGGTACATCCTGGAGGCCGCACCGGGCGCCACCGTCACCTATGGCCTGAAGCGCCCGTGCAGCCGCGCGGAGTTCGCCGCCGCGGTTGAGGCCGGCACGGTCGAAGCGCTGATGGCGCAGCTCCCGGTTGCCCCCGGCGATGTGATCTTCGTGCCCGCCGGCACCCTCCATGCCATCAACGCCGGGATCATGCTCTTCGAGATCCAGCAGAAATCTGATCTGACCTATCGTGTCTACGACTATGGCCGTCGCGATCCGCGGACGGGCCAGCCGCGCGAGTTGCACCTGGACAAGGCCCTTGCCGTAAGCGCTTTCGCTCCGGCGCCCCACGGGGTCATTCGCCCCCTGGCGCTGACGCCGGAGCGCGATCTGCTGGTCGCCTGCCCCTCGTTCGCCCTGGAGCGCTGGCGCGTGGTCGAATGCGCCACGCTGAACGTGGACCCCGGCAGTTTCGAGATCCTGACGGTCATTGACGGTACGGGCCTGCTCGAAGCGGAGGACCGCCGGCACGCGCCCCTGGCCCTGCGTCGGGGCGACTCCGTCGTGCTGCCCGCCAGCCTCGGCGCCTGTAGCCTGCACGGCGCGATGACCCTGCTGCGCGCCAGCATTCCCGACCTGGAGGCGCTGACCGCCGCAGCGCGCGCCGCCGGAAGCCCCGCCGAGCGGGTTGCGGAGGTCATTCATCCGGCGTAGGGAACCTGGCGTCCCTGCGACACAGCGTGGAATGGGCAGGCAAGACCCGCGCAGGAAAACGTCATGGTCATCCTGGCCCCGTACAGCGCACCCGCACAACCAATCCCAAATCAAAAATCAAAAATCTACAATCCCATGCCTCTCCCCAACACCCGTCGCTTCTTCGTCGCCCCTGAGATCCTGCGCGACGAGCAGGTGCGCCTGATCAACCCGGAGCTGGTCCACCAGCTCGGGCGCGTGCTACGCCTGACCCCCGGCGACCGGGTGTTGCTGCTCGATGGGCAGGGAATGGCCGCCGAGGTGGAGGTGACGTCCATCGGGCGCGACATAGTGACCGGCGCGATCCTCCGCCGCGAACCGGCCGGTGGCGAACCTCCGGCCAACCTGACCCTCTATCTGCCCCTCATCCGCTCCGAACGCTTCGAGTGGGCCTTGCAAAAGTGTGTCGAGTTAGGCGCGCGGCGACTCACACCGACCCACTGCGCCCGTTCCCTGGCTGCCGACCGGACCGATGCGCGCAAGCTGGAGCGCTGGCGCCGCATCGTGCGCGAAGCCGCCGAGCAATCCTGTCGCGGAGTGCTACCCGGGTTGAGCGATCCCCTCGCCTTCGACGCCGCCGTGGAGGCCGCCGCAGGCGCCGATCTGCCCCTGTTGCTCTGGGAGGGCCAGGCGCCCTTCCTGCGCTCCGTCCTGCGCGCCTACGGCAAGGGATGGGCCGGGAGCGCCATCCACATCCTCAGCGGACCCGAAGGCGGCCTCACCCCTGATGAACTGACACACGCCCGCGAGCGTGGTATCATACCCGTATCGCTTGGCGCGCGCATCCTGCGCGCCGAAACTGCGCCCATCGCCGCCGCCGCGATGGTGCTGTATGAAACCGGGGAAGCCGGGTTGCCCCTTCCCTCGGCCTGAGGAAAGAGTGTGGAAAGGCAGTCCCTCCCCGGCTGCCCGTGAAGAGGCGATGGAACAACCGGGTTGCTCCACGTTCACCCGGGAAGAAGGCGGGTTTGAGGGCAGATAGAACATCCGAGCCAACGTGGCTTGTATCGCACTGGAACGCCCCCGCGCGCGGCTCTGGTCTCCCCGCTTCGACAGGCTCAGCGCAGGCGCTCCAACGAAGCTGGAGCCCGCCCCTTCGGGCTGAGCCTCAGGGCGAAGCCTGAGCCTGTCGAAGGGGGCCGGGGGTGAGGACTAACCAGCGCGTCCCAACGCCATCATTGCCCGTCGGCGCCCATCCGTAGATGTGAACAGGCGCCTTCCAGGGAAGATCCGCCTTTGACCTGGCCTGGTTTACCTGTTGAAACAACACGCCCGATTGTCTCACCTGAGTGCAGAGGTCCGCCTATGATTCGCACCTCTCGCGCCGTCACCCTCGGAGCGCTCGCTGCCCTCGTGGTCGGTGTCGCGGCCTTCGCTGCCGGGTGGGCTACTGCGCGCATCGTCGGAACGACCCCCTTTGACACCTTTCTGGCCCGCGTCGCCAGCCGCGACCTGCGCCGTGAGACGCCGGAGAACGCCCGGGCGGATTTTGCCGTCTTCTGGCAGGTATGGGACCTGGTGCATGCCGAGTTCTACCGGCAGGAGCCGCTCAACCAGCGCGAGATGGTCTACGGTGCGATCCAGGGAATGCTCGCCTCCCTCGGCGATGAGTACACCACCTTTCAAGAGCCGGACCTGGCGGCCCAGAACCGCGAGTCGATGCAGGGCCGCTTCGAAGGTATCGGCGCCTACCTGCGGTTCGAGCAGGGGACGATTGTTATTGACCGGCCCTTCCCTGGCTCGCCGGCCGAGCGCGCCGGGGTGCGCTCAGGCGACGTGGTGGTGGCCGTTGATGGCGAGCCTCTCGCCGAGGCGATCGCCGGCCTATCCGACGGCGAGGCCACCGCCAGGGCCGCGGCGCGCATCCGGGGGCCCAAAGGCACCGTTGTAACCCTCACCCTGCGCCGTCCTCCCGACACGCGCACCTTCGACGTGGCGATCACCCGCGCTGAGGTGCCGATCATCACTGTGAACGCGCAAATGCTCGACAACGGAGTGGCCTACATCCAGATCACCGAATTCAAGGCCACCACCACCCAGTTGCTCGACGAGGCCCTGCGTCAACTGATCCCCCAGCGCCCCCGCAGCGTTGTGCTCGACCTGCGCAACAATCCCGGCGGGTTCCTCACCACGGCCCAGGAGGTGCTCGGGCGCTTCTACGATGGCGTGGCCCTCTACGAGCGCGAAAACGGCGGCGTCGAGAAAGAACTCCGTACCATCGCCGGGCCTCCCGACACACGCCTGTACGAGGCGCCGATGGTGGTGCTGATCAACAACGGCTCGGCCAGTGCTGCCGAAATCGTCGCCGGCGCCCTGCGCGACCGTCGCCCGAACACCGTCCTGCTCGGGGAGCGGAGCTTTGGCAAAGGTTCGGTACAGAATATCCACCACCTGAGCGATGGCAGCAGCGCCCGCATCACTATCGCCCACTGGCTCACGCCCAACCGGACGGCGATTCACCGCATCGGGATCACGCCGCAGTACGAAGTTGCGGCTTCGGAGGACGCGCAGTACGCCGTGCCCTGCGTGGCCAACCGGCAACCCGCCGAGGGCCAGACGCAGTGCGCCGACGCGCAACTGGCCTGGGGGTTGAACGTGCTTGCCGGCCTGGCCCCGCCGCCGCCGCCCCGCACCGGCGCGCCGGTTCTGGTGGCGCTGCGCCTCAGGGCCGCATAAACGACCCGAAAGTAAATCGGCCGCCCTTGCGGGGCGGCCGACCTGCGAAGCCCTGGTCGTTGGCTGAGAGAGGGGTAAATTGGGGACGGCGGCCCGGCGAACCGGCAGCCCTGCGGGAAACCCCGCCTCCAGGCGCCGCCGTAGCAGAACAGAGGAGTTGTGTGTGCGAACCTGTTGTTCAGTTTGGTGCGGCTCGAGCGGCCCCGGGCGAGAACCCTGAGGACTCGCTCCTGGTTGGGACAGCCACGACCGCGCTTCACAGGGCTCAGTATAATTCTTTTGACGCTGTGCGTAAGAAAAGAAACGCGCACCGATTGTTGCGAATGCGCCACTGTCTTGCTCACCGATTGAACGCCCCTTGAACATTCCGAACAAATGTGTTATAATGCAATCTATCGCATTGGTATGCGACAAACGTGGTATACTTGCCTCATCCGGCGCCAGGCCGCACCATCCCGTCGCCAGTAGCGCGTTGACCACCGTATCGTTACCGTCTCATCTGAACACAGGCCGCGCGCGGGAGGGGCTGGACGGGCGCAGCCCTCCCAGGAACCACCCCGCCAGCGGTTTAAGGGCGGACAGAATATCCGGGCCAACGTGGCGGGTGCCGCAGTGGAACGCCCCTGTGCACGGCGCTGGTCTCCCCGCTTCGACAGGCTCAGCGCAGGCTCTCCAGCGAGGCTGGAGAGCGGGAGGGGGCGGGAGCAAACCGGCGTATCCCAACGCCATACCGCCCATCGGCGCTCATATGTTCTGTCCGCGCCTGAACCGCCAGCGCGGAGGGCTTGGAAGGATGTAGCCCTCCCAGAAAAAAACTCATTTTCATTTTGTCAATATACGGCGAATCCGCATGGATTTCTGTCTATGAATACCCCGCGCCCCATCACCCGACCCGATCAACGGGCAGCCGAGGGCGCCGAGTTGCGCAACTACCGGCTGATCGAGCGCCTGGCCCAGGAGGAGCTGGCGACGGTCTATCGCGGCAGCCACCTCACCCTGGAGCGCCCGGTTCAGGTGCACATCCTGCGTCGCACCGACTGGGTCTCCTCCGGGCGGTTTCAGCTTGCCGCGCGCCTGGCCGCGCGCCTCAGCCACCCCAACCTGGTGCCGGTGATCGACGCAGGCTACGATGAGCGCTACGGCCACTACCTGGTCACCCCGGAACTCGACGCCCAGCCCCTCAGCGCCCGGCTCACCCATGGCCGCCTGCCACCGCTGCTGGCCGTGCGCATCGTTACGCAGATCGCCGCCGCCCTGGATTACCTCCACGCCCAGCAGATCGTCCACCGCGACGTGCAGCCGGCCAGTATTCTCGTCACCGCCGAGGGGGTGGCCTACCTGACCAACCTGAGCCTCGCCGCCAGTCCCGATACGCCCGACCTGAGCAGCCTCGAGGAGGCCGATTACCTGACCCCCTACTCCGCCCCCGAACAGCGCTTCGCCGACGGTGAGGCCAGCCCCGCGCTCGACATCTACGGTCTGGGGGCGGTAACGTACCATATGCTCTCGGGTGAGGCGCCGCCCGACCCCGGCGCGCCCCTGCCCGGCCTGGCCGCGGTTGATCCGGCCCTGGCCCCCGCCGACCGGGTTGTGCGCCGTATGCTGCTGCCCCAGCCGCAGGCCCGCTTCCCCAGCGCCTCCGCCGCTGCCACCGCGCTGCGCCAGGCCCTCCGTGGCCAGATTGACCAGGCCACCACCGATATGGAGGAGTCGCGCTGGGAGACAAACGCCGAGTGGCTCCAGAATCCTTTTGAGACCGCGCTTGACCCCGCGCTTCCCGAGCGCTTCCAGGAGTATCTCGCCCGCGCCCGTAAGCGCGCCGACGACCTGCACCGCCGCGATGCCATCCGGCGCCTCCTCAATCGCTGGAGTCGCGATGGGTTCTTCCGCCGCCGCGCCCTCGGCCAGCTCATTCAGCCCGAGCAGATCGTCAGCTTCAACGTCTACTTCTACGAACTGCGCGTGCTCTACGAGACGCGCACGGAACCGACGCCCCGCATTCGTCCCGAGGCCCCCGCCGAACAGCCGCGCCCCTTTCAGAACCCCGCCGACGTGTGGCAGGTCCCCGTGCCCGAGTTGGGACCGTTTGAGACCGTGCGGCCCCGCGAAGTGCCCCTGCCTGGCTCGGCGCGCGTCTTTCCCTGCAACGAATGCCTGGGCGCGGGCAAGGTCTACTGTGCTTCCTGCAAAGGTCAGGGCAGTGTTGAGAAGGTCAGCCGCGTCTCCAACCGCGACCATAGTCGCTCGCAGGAGACGATCACGGTCAGGTGCCCTGCCTGCCGCGGTGAGGGGAGGCAGGATTGCCCCAGATGCGAGGGGGCCGGCAATCTGGTCGAGGAACTGGTCTTCACCTGGTCGCGCCGGGCTATGCTGTTCGAGAACTCCGACGATATGGAGGAGCTGCCGCTCCTGGCTATCCGCAAACACCTCGAGCCGGTCTTCGAGGGGCCTATCGATCCGTACAAGGGCCCCTGGCACAGCGTCGCGCCCCTCGCCGAGTTGCTGCGTGCGGTGATCGAGGCGGCGGGCGATGACACGCGCATCCGCCATGCGGAGCTGACCGTCCGCGGCGCGCCGATCACCGAGGTGGAGTATTTGCTCGACGATCAGCCGCACCAGCTCCACCTGGTTGGCTTCGAGCCGCAGCTCTTCGGCGACTGGTCGCTCTACAACCGCGAGCGTATCGCCCTTGTCGTGGTGGTCGCAATTGTGGCCCTTCTGACGGTGGTTGCGTTTGTGGGCGCCGGCGCCCTGATGTGAACATATGGGGAACCCGGGTTTCCCCATACCCCTTCCTGAGGGGGTGGCAGGCGCCCTCAACAGGGGTTGGGAAATGGGGACCCGGGGTTCCCCAACCCCCTGCCTGTGGGGGGTGGCAGGCGCCCTCAACAGGGGTTGGGAAATGGGGAACCCGGGGTTCCCCAACCCCCTGCCTGTGGGGGGTGGCAGGCGCCCTCAACAGGGGTTGGGAAATGGGGAACCCGGG
>CAKZKA010000033.1 GCA_937120965.1 uncultured Chloroflexota bacterium | reverse complement strand
ATGGGGCGTCTCTGGGAGGGCCGCCCCCTCCCTGGCCCTCCCCCGCTGGGGGAGGGAACCGGGCGCCTCCCCGCAGGCAGGGGCGTGGGGAAGCTCGGTTCCCCGTCTATTCACCTTAGCCATCCATGCGGCTGCGCCGCACAACACAGGCAGGGGGATGGGGAAACCGGGTTTCCCCATGTCCCAACCGCTGTTGGGAGCGGCTGGCGCCCCCACAGGCAGGGGTGCGGTTCGACAGGCTCACCGCAGGTGGGAAACCCGGTTTCCCCGTATGTTCACCTCAGTCTCGCCCCATGCCCGCCTCAGTCAACAACCGCACCACCCGCTCCAGACGATTGAGGGCCCGGGCGAGCAAGAGCGCAGCATCGGCAATAATCGCTTCACCGAGGGCCGGGTTGGTATTGATCTTCTCGCGCACGGGGCGCAGCACCTGCTCTACCGTGCCGAGAAACTCACCTGCCTGTTGCAGGGCAATTTCGGCATCCTCGCGCTGCTTGGAGGCCACCTGCGGCCAGCGGCCATGGATCGGCTTGGCGCGGGCCAGAGCGAGAAAGCGCGCCACCCGATCGGCCCGGGTCAACGCATCCGAGACGTAGCGTTCCGTATCGGTCACTAGCACCAGCGTAAGGCTCTGGTTGGCATGCACCCTGGCCCGGGCCGCGTCGAGGGTGGTCTGGGCCCGTTGCAGAATCTGCACAGCCTCATCAGCAGCCGTGATCGCCGCCTCCCGTTCGCTCTCCGCTTCGAGCGGCCACCGTCGAGGGATCGTCGGCATAAGCCTCCACAGACGCTTGCTCCCGTGTGGCGGCGTAGCGCAACAGCTCAATCTGGCGTAGCATCGCCTCGCCGATCTGCCAGAGAATGATCGGCGTACCCGAGGCAATAAAACTGCGCCAGACCGCCGCCTCATACTGGCGCCAGTCCATATCGGGCTGTCGGCGCGCGGCGATGGCCACAGGAACCAGCGTAATCAGGACCCCACCGGCCACTTCGGCCCAGGTGTGATCGGGCTTGATCGGCAGGTGGCGCTCGAGGTAGCTGAGCGCCACTGCGTAGGCGGTCGAGAGGCCCAGCGTCACCAGGGGCATTCCGAGCGTCAGGTCACTGGAGGTCTGCCCGGACCTGAGCGCGTCATGTTGAAGTCGATACCGGGTCATTTTCGGGTTCCTTTCGGTATCTTGTAGGGAAGATTATAAACGATTTCAGACTTCCTGTCCAGAGCGAAGAGGGCCGTGCTCATCGGCGGTTGTCTACGGACGTTTTGACGCCCGGTATTCCTCCCTTTCCAGTTCAAGCCGACGCATTCCCGCAGCCTGGCGTCTTACCCGGTGCAGGCTGCCTATTACCGGGCGTTGCAGATATACTACGACAACTAACATCCCTTTGCAAGTCCCCTTCGGACCCCAGAATCGGATCAATCAATGGTAAAAAGGTACTTAACAAAGTGAAAACGACATGCTATAGTATAACCCAACTAGTATCCAATAACAACCCATAAACTCATTTGTTTCAACCCGCATCTCGCCTCACGCGAGCCTGCTGGCGGAGGTTCCTGGATGTTCATCGGTACGTTTGACACCGCGGTCGAACCCTCGGGTCGGATTGTGCTCCCGCTCGCCTTTCGCGCTGCCGCCCTGGAGGGCATCACCGTTACCCGCGGCTTTGACCGCTGCGCGCAGGCGTTTCCCAGCCCTGTCTGGCAGGATCTTGCCCGGCGTATCAACGCGCTGCCGCTCTTTGTTGACGCCGCCCGCCAGGCTCGCAGCTTGCTCTTCGCCTCCGCCGCCGAGCTGACCCTCGACGCGAGCGGTGCGCTGCTCCTCCCGCGCCCGCTGCTGGCCCACGCCGGGATCGCCTCGACGGTCGTCCTGGTGGGTATGGGCGCCTTCTTCGAGCTCTGGTCGCCTGAAGCCTGGAATGCCGCCAGCGACCGGCTGCTGGACTCGGTGAGCCGCTGGGCCGGCGCTGATCTGCCGCTGACACTGGCGGCGATCTAGGAGGGTATGTGATGCCATTTTAGATTTTAGATTTTGGATTGTGGATTGTGGATTGCCACGCTGGGCAGCACAACGCCTAAAATCGCTTCAAGCAATGCGGTATCATCAACGGAAATCGGTATGAATTCCAACGTGAAAATAGGAAACCTGAGGTTCCCTCCGCTCCTGTTCGCCGGGATGCGAGGCGCCCCCAACGGCGGTTGGGGGGTGGGGAAACCGGGTTTCCCCATTCCCCTCCCTGGTGGGAGGGTCTGGGCAACCCATGTTCATCTTGTCGTTGTGCGGCGCAACCGCATGGATGACTGATGTGAACCTATGGGGCAACGGGGTTTCCCCACGCCCCTGCCTGTGGGAAGGGTTTGGGAGGGCTGCGCCCTCCCAGGAACAAGTGTATTCATGCTGGCGTTGTGTGGGGCAAGCCGGTTTCCCTACGCTGCTCACCAAAGGAGGCTGTATGCCATTGACTATTCGTGGCGCTTCCGATCCCGCGCCGCGCACCGCTGGCAGCGCCGCGCTCGCGCGCGCCCGCCTGCGCTGCGCCCTCGCCCGTGACCGCGGCGCCATCCCGGCGCCTTCCGCCGCCGAGGTGCTCGCCAGGCTGCTCGACGAGCCGCCGCCGTCGTCCGGTGAGCGCGCGCTGCCTGGAACCCCTGCCGGCGGGGGCCACCAATGAGCGACCTGGCTGCTTCTCTGGGCGCGTCCATTGTGGCCGTCGCAGCAGCGCTCGCCGACAGCGCCGCCGCCGACCCCGAAGCGGCGCCCCTCGTCACGCGGCTGGCCGGTCTCACCGCGCTTGGCGAGGGGTTGCCGGCAACGGCCCTGGCGCGCGCCGTCGCGCAGGCCGAGGCGCGCCTGCGCGACGATCACCCCGCTGCCGCCGGGCCGCTGGTTGCGCTGTTGCGCGATCCTCATCCCGCGGCGGCGCGCTTTCGGGCCGCCGCGGTGGAGGAGTTGCTGCTCGCCGGCGAACCCGATCTGGCGCGTCTGGTGGAGTTGTACCGCCGCGAGGTGCGCGCTGCCCTTGCCCCCGGCGGCGCCGAGGCGCCCCCCTGGCGCCTGATCGGTCCACCGTTGATGCGCCTGCTCAGCGATCTGCTGCCCGCGGCGTTTGCCGGACAACCCCGGCTGCGCCACTGCCTGCCCACCGAGATCGAGCGCGCCCTGCTCGACCGCCTGCGCGCTGCCCGCTCCGCCGCCCTCGCTCCCGAGCCTTTTGGTCAGAGTATTGTCGCGACCTCTGGCGCCTCCATCGCCCAGGTGCGGCAGACCATCGTCCACGGTGATCTCTACGCCCTGCCCGCTGCGCCTTCACCCGATCTGCCCCTGCTCTACACCCGCTACCGCGCCTTCGTCGCCGAGACCTTCGGGGCGCTGGATTTTCGCGGTATGATGCAGGTGCAGGCTGCTACGCGCATCGCCCTGGAGCAGATCTACGTTCCGCTTACTGGCCGCGCCCCCCACGACGAGCGCGGACCCGACGCGCCCGTTGCCTCGCTCCACGAGTTCGTGTGCGCCCAGCCGCTCCTGGTCGTGCTCGGCGACCCCGGCAGCGGCAAGAGCACCCTGGTGCGCTATTTGCTGCTGACCCTCACCCGCGGTGATGCGCGTCGCGACCTTGGCCTCGACCCGCTCTGGTTGCCGATCTTCTTTCCCGTGGCCGCCTTCGCCGCCGCCCGCGCCCGGCCCGGCGCAGGCGATCTGTCGCCCGTCGAGTACCTCAGCGCCTACTACAGCGGCCTCTCGCAACCCGATTACGGCCCCCTCTTCGCCCGCGCCCTGACCATGGGTCGTGCCCTGGTACTCTTCGACGGTCTCGACGAGGTGCGCGACGACCGCCAGGCAATCGTTCGCGCCCTGGAGGCGTTTGTGCGCGAGTGGGACGCCCCCGGCAACCGTTTCGTGGCTACCTCGCGCATCGTCGGCTACCACGAGGCGCCCCTCGACCCCAACCTGTTCGCTGTGGTCACCATCCAGCCTCTCTCCGACGACCTGATCCACGCCTTCATTGAGCGCTGGAGCCGGGCCTACGCCGCTCTCGGCGCGCCGTCCGTTGCCGCCGATGGCGATCTGCTCCACGACCTGATGCGCGAGGCCGCGAGCGCCGAACTGGAGCGCCGGGTCGCCGCCCATGTCGCTGCGCTCAGCAGCGCCGTGTTTTCGACCCCCCAGGTTACCGACCTGGCGCGCAATCCGCTCTTGCTGACCATCCTGGCGCTGATCCACAACCAGGGCGCCCGGCTCCCCGATCGCCGCGCCGACCTCTATCGCCTCTGCGTCGAGGCCCTCGCCGAAACCTGGAACCGCACACGTTCGTTGAGCGGTCGCCCCATCGCCGTGCAACTCGGCGATGAACAGATCGACGAGCGCTTCGTGGTCAACGTGCTCGGCCCGGTGGCCCTCTGGCTCCATGGCGAACGCACCGGGGGCCTGATCGAGCACGACGAACTGGAGAGCCACATCGCCGCTACGCTCGCCCAGAGCGACGGCCTGCCCCGCCGGCGCGCCCGGCGCCTGGCGCGCGAGTTCATCGAGTTGATGCGCCGCGATACCGGCCTGCTGATCGAGCGCGGCTACCGCCGCTTTGCCTTCCTGCACCTGACCTTTGAGGAGTATCTGGCCGCCCGTGGCTTGCTGGAATCGGTGGTGGTCGAGTGCCCCGACCACCTCCTGCAGCGCTACGCCCTCGACCCGCGCTGGCACGAGGTGCTGCGCCTGGCTATTGCCTCGGCCTCACAGCGCGAGGCGCAGCACCTCCTGCTCACCTTGCTGGCAACCCCCACCGGGGACGAGCAGCGCGGTCTGCCAGCGTTACTGGCCGGTGAATGCCTGCTCGATGTCGGGCGCAATGCCGCGAGCGGGCGCGCCTGGGACGCGGGTCTGGCCGCCTTGCTCACCGTGGTGGCCGATCCCGCCGTGCCGCTCAGCATCCGCGTCGCCGCGGGCGGCGTCCTCGGGCGTCTTGGCGATCCGCGTCTGCTCGACCCGGCCACGGGCCGCGCCGTGGGTGACGGCGGGGCCGCGATCCCCGATTACTGGTGCGACGTGCCGGCAGGCACGTTCTGGCACGGCGACGAGCGCCAGCGCCGCGGGCGTCGCGCCGCGCTCAAAGCGCTCGAACTCCCCTATGCCTTCCGCATCGCCCGTTATCCCGTCACCAATACCGAGTTCGCCCGCTTCATCGCCGCTGGCGGGTACGGTGACCCACGCTGGTGGAGCGTGACCGGCCGCGCCTTCCTCCGCCCGGATGGCCATCGCGCCCCACCCGAGGCGCCCGGCGCGTCCATCACACAGCCAGGACTGTGGACCATCCCCAGTTACACCAGCCCCTCGCAGCCGGTGGTGGGCGTCTCCTGGTACGAAGCCTCGGCCTTCTGCGCCTGGCTGACCGCCGAGGGCCGCGCGGCGGGCTGGCTCTACCCCGGCGAGGTCTTGCGCCTGCCGACGGCGCTGGAATGGGAACGGGCCGCGCGCCACCGCGACCAGCGCCTGTACCCGTGGGGCGACGACCCGCCCGATGCGGGCCGCGCCAACTTTGCCGATTGCGCCCTGCACGCCCCTACCCCCGTCGGGTGCTTTCCCGCTGGCGCCGCCGTCTGCGGCGCCCTCGACCTGGCCGGCAATGTCTGGGAATGGACCAGCAGCCTGGCCGATGCCCTGGAGAAGCGCGCGCCTCGCGCCGATGTGGCGCTCCACGAAACACCGGCAATCAAAGGCGGCGCCTTCAACTGGGAAGCCGAAGGTCTGCGCTGCGGCGCCTACAACCGTTTCCCGCCCATCCAACGGTACAACCTGCTTGGCTTTCGTCTGGTCTGGGTTGCTGCAGAGGAGCATCTATGAGTCCGTCCCCTCCCCGCACCGATCCGCGTCTGATCTTCCTGTCGCGTCGCGAGGGCGTAACGCTGCGTTGGGAAGCCGACGTGCTCGGCGCGCGCGCCAGCCGTCTGGCGCGCCCCTTTCCGCCCGGCGACCTGGCGCTGGTGCTGCGGGCGCTCGACGCGTTGCAGGACCCGGCCTACCCGACTGCCTGGAACGATGATCAGGAGCAGCGCTTCGCCTTCAACGAGGCCGAGCGCGCCCGGCTGGCCGCGCTGGGCCTGTGGGAAGCTGCGGAGCGCGTGCCCGCCGATGCTCCGCGGCGCGTGGGCCGCCGGCTCTTCCACGCCCTCACCGCCGATCCCGCTGGCGCCCGCGCCCTGGCCACCCTGCGCGATCATGCCGCGGCCCTGGGCCAGCCGTTGCGCCTGGAGCTGTGCTTTCCGCCCGAGGCGACCGACCTTGCCGCCCTGCCCTGGGAGTTGCTCTGGGACGAGGGGCCGCTGCCGCTGCTGCTGGCCCACAGCAGCGTCGGCAGCATCGCGCGCCGGCTCGATCTGCCGCAGGCCCTGCCGCCCCCGCGCCGCTCCGCCGGCCCGCTGCGCATCCTGGCTGTCTCGCCCCGAGCGGGCATCGGCCCCGAGTTGCGCCAGATCGAGCGCGCCGCCCGCCTTGACGCCTGGCAGCCGCTGGTTGACGCCGGGCAGGCTACGGTGCTCGACGTGGAACCGGCCAGCCGCGCCTCTGTGGTGCAGGCCCTCGGCGCCGCCCCGCCGCCCGACATTGTGCACTTTTACGGGCACGGGCGCTACCTCAACGGCGAGGGCGCGCTGCTCCTCGATGACGGCCCCGGGGCTGCCTGGGCGCCCGCCTCGAGTCTGGCCGCCCTCTTCAGCGGAGTTGCGCTGGTGGTGTTGCACGCCTGCCAGGGCGCCATGCTCGGCGCGAGCGCGCCGCTCGTCGCCGGCGTGGCCCAGGCCCTCTGCGCCAACGGCGTGCCCGCCGTGCTGGGGATGCAGCTCAGCGTGCGCGCTGGCGCCGCCAGTCGGACCGGGGCGCTGCTCTACCAGGCCCTCGCCGCCGGGCGCAGTCTGCAAGATGCCGTCGCCCTGGCCCGACGCGCGCTGTTTGTGGAGGAGCGCGATCGCGTCTCGTGGTTCGTGCCGGCCCTCTACCTGCGCGACCGCGACGGTGGGCCGTTTTACCTCCGCTCGCCTGCCGCTCCCAGCAGCGTGGCCCCGCCGCCCGCTGCCCGGCAAATGGTGCTGGCCCGCGGCGGACAGATCCGCGCCCTGCGCATCCAGGGCCGCGCCGGCTCGGCTCAGCGTGTTGTCGCCCTCGACGGCGGCCATATCAGCGGTGTGTCGCTGGAGGATCGGTCGTGATGCCTGAGGCGAACTTAGGGAATCCGGGGTTCCCTCCGCTCCTGTTCACCGGGATGCCAGACGCCCCCAACGACGGTTGGGAGTGGGGAAACCCGATTTCCCCACTCCCTCCCTGGCGGGAGGGTTTAGGAGGGCTACGCCCTTGCCGGAGCGTTTTCTGTTCGTTCCCGTATCCACCTCCCGGAGGAACCATATCATGCAGATCGAATGGCTCGGAATGACTCGCCAGCACTACCAGCCCGGCGCGCTGACCCGCGTGCGTATGGTCGTCATTCACGCCACTGCCGGGCGCGCCCCCGGCGACCTCAACTGGCTGCGTCAGGGTGGCGATGAACGCCGTCCCGTCTCGGTGCACTACTACATCGGCCGCGATGGGCGGGTTGTGCAACTGGTCAAAGAGGACGATATTGCCTGGCACGCCGGCGCGAGCGTCTGGGCCGTTGATGGGCGCGTTGTACAGCACTGCAACCGCTTCTCGATCGGCATTGAGCTGGAAAACCTCAACACCGGGCGCGATCCCTACCCCGAGGCCCAGTACGCCGCCGCCCTGGCGTTGACCCGCGATCTGGTGCGCCGCCACGCGGTCCCCCGGGGTCAGCTCGTCCGGCACCTGGACATCGCGCCGGGGCGCAAGACCGATCCTGCCGGCTTCCCCTGGGAACGCTTCGTCAGCGAGGTCTATGCCGGCACCGCTGAGGCAAGCGACGACCCTCAGACACAGGTACGCGCCCTGATGCGCGACCTGGCCTACCGGGCTGCCGGTTCGGCCCTGCCTGCCGCGTGGCCCCTGTACGAAGCCGCCCGCGCCGCGAGCCTGGGCATGCCCATCGCCAGTCTCACCGGGCGGCCCCGCGCCGCCAGCCCTGCAACGGCTCAGGATGACCGTGACCGCGCGCTGCGCCTGCCCGGCCAGGCGCCGCTGATCGCCGAGGTCTACGCCCGTGACGTGCTCTACACGCCCCTCACCGGCGACGAACGCCCGCAGGCCCACGCCATCCGCCGGCTGAGCGAGACGCCCCCCGGCCCGCTGCGCGAGGCCCTGATCGGGGAAATGTTCCGCGCCGCCGATCCGGTCAATGGCTTTCGACCCGATTGGGCCTTCCATCAGCGCTGGCAGATGCGCGCCGCCGACCTGGGAGCGCCTATTGGCCCCAACCACCGGATTACCGTCGCCGGGAAGGCCTTTGCCTGTCAGCACTTTGCCCTCGACAGCCTCTGCTCGCCGGTGGGCGCCTGGCGCACGATCTACCACCTGAGCGAACTGAGCGACGGAGCAACCACTGTTCCCATGGCCGCCACGTTGCGCGCCGCCCTGCTCGACGACCTCTACCGCGCCCGCGCTGGCCACCGCTACGACCCGGCGGCACTTCTCACCCGGCAGGCCGAGGCCCGCCGCCTGGGCGCGCCCCTGGCGCCGCCCGAGGTAGCAATGGTCGCCGGCCAACCCTACCTGCTGATGGCCTTTGCCCTCGATGTGCTGGCCTGTCGCTTACCGCGCCTCACCTGGCCCCTCGACCAGCCACTGCCCGCCACGACGCCGGTAATCGCCACCAGCGACGCACCGACGCTTCTCGGCGCGCCCGTCCCCTGGTGGGCCGGGCACCTGCTGGGCGCGGCCGCGGCGCCCGCGCTGCATGATCTGCTCCTCGACGCGCCCCGGGGCCGCGATCGCCCGGCGCCTGACACCCTGCTCATCAGCGCGGCGCCCGGCCCTGCCGCCACCGACCTGCACCCCGAAGCCGGGAGTGCCCGCTGGCACTACTACGTCGCCACGTCCGGCGCCATCTACCGCCTGTGTGACGAACGTACTGTAGCCGCCACAGCGTCGGCCAGACGCCCCGTGCTCATCGCGGTCGAGGGGGGCGCGGCTGCTGCCGGCCCGCCCCAGCGCGCCGCCCTGGTCTGGCTGGTGCGCGCCCTCGCCAGCGCCTGGCAGATTGCTCCCCAGCACATTCTCAGCGCCGATATGGCCCTCCCCGAATGCGACGCGCGTTCGGCGGCTGTCGAGAACATCGCCGCCCCCAACCGCGTGCCCGAGCCGCGCCACCCGGGCCAGGCGCAAGGCTACCCTCGCCCGCGAGGGATGACCCCGGGGAACGCGGATCGCTCCGTTGAACGGTCTCCGGTTGAGATTGGAGAAGCTAACGATGTCTGATCAGCCAGTGACCCGCATCAGCACGGACCTGCGGGAGATCGCCGACAACGTGATCGTCTTTACCCGGCCCGAAGACGTCGCCGCGCGCCCATCGCTCTTTCTGGCCCAACTGCCCCTCGACTCCGCCCCGGTCAAGATCCGGGTCGTTGGCGTGGGCGGAGCGGGCGGCAACGTAATCGATCGGCTGGCCGCCGAGCGCATCCCCGCCGTGGACACCCTGGCCGTCAACACCGACCGGCAGGCCCTCAACGCCGGTCGGGCCAGCCGCCATCTGGTGCTGGGCGAGACAGTGACCCGGGGCCTCGGCGCCGGAGGCGACCCGCTGGTGGGCCGGCAAGCCGCCGAAGAGAGCGCGGCCACTCTCCGCGAGCGCCTGCGGGGCGCCGACATGGTCTTCATCGCTGCCGGCATGGGCGGAGGAACGGGAACAGGCGCCGCGCCGATCGTCGCGCGCGTGGCCCGTGAACTGGGCGCCCTGTGTGTAGCCCTGGTCACCCGCCCCTTTAGCTTCGAGGGCCGGCGGCGCGCCCGGATCGCCGAGGAGGGCATCGCCACCCTGCGCGAAGTCGCCGATACGCTGATCATCGTGCCGAACGACCGACTGGTTCAGGCCGCCACGCGCAGTACATCCATCCGCGAGGCGTTCGCCATGGCCGACACCGTGCTCCGCCTGGGAGTGCAGGGCATCGCCGAGCTGATGGTGCAGCGCGGCCTGATCAATGTGGACTTTGCCGATGTGCGCACGGTGATGGAGCGGGCCGGCACGGCCCTGCTGGGCATTGGCGCAGCCCGCGGTCACAACCGCGTCGTCGAAGCGCTGCGCCGCGCCACCGCCTGCCCGCTCCTGGAGGGCCGCCTCGAAGGCGCGCGCCGCCTGCTGCTCAACATCACCGGCGGCAACGACCTGGGCCTGCTGGAGGTGCATAACGCCGCCGAACTGGTGGCCCGCGCCATCGATCCCGACGCGAATATCATCTTCGGGGCCACGATTGACCCGACCCTGACCTCCGGCCTGGTCAAGGTCACGCTGGTTGCTACCGGCTTCGCCGATCCATCGGGGATGTAAGCCAATGCCTCCCTCCCAGCCTCCCCCTGCGCTCCTCCCGAGGAGGGTTTGGGAGGGCTACGCCCTCCCGGGAAGTGTACGTGTTCACACTTCTCCTGGGTGCACGGGCAGCTTGCCCGCATCCAGGCCCTTGCGGGCGGGACGCCCGCGCACTCGGGGTAACGCCTTACCCCAAACGTGAACACGTCCCGGGAAACATCCTTTTCATTATGTCAATGTGTAACGAAGCTGCAAGGAGTCCACAATGAGCCTGATCCGCCTCTGCCGCGAGGACCCGCTGGTGAGCCTGGTGTACGAACTGTTTGGCGCCAACATTGTGCGCGTGCCTGACGCGCGGGTGCGCCCGCTAACCGTGGTGGTGCATCGCGACGGGCGCAACTTCTTCCGCGGCGCCCTGCTGCCCCTGCTCACCGACAGCCGGCCCCTGGGCGTCCCGCCTGAAGAAACCGAACTCACCGATATTTCCGGACGCCGCTCGCGCCGTGTGACCCTCGATCTGGGGCTGCACATCCTGCACGGCTTCCTCAAGGGCTTCGGCGTGCCTGCTGCCGAACTGACCGCCGGGATCGAGGGCGCCGCCCACATCCAGTTCGCCTTTCCCGACGTGCGCCGCCTGGCCCTCGATGTCAACGCGCTGGGCTGGGCCATCGCCGGCCGGTGCATTGACCGTACCAATCCCGCCGCAGCCATCCTTTTTGAGCACCCGCGCTATGATTTGCTGCTGATCGACTCGGTACTGATCAGTCGCCACATCACTGTCGTTCTCACCGGCGCCCGGGGCCAGCGCCTCAACGTTGACGTCTCTGCGCTCCAGCACATGCTCGCCGAACTCGGCGGCCACGTGAATGCCTCCAACGACGGCGAGATCGAGATGACCCTGGAAAGCCCCCACGCCCTGACGTTCGCCTTCTCCTGCGTGCGCCTGTTCTTCAATGATGAGGGGCTTATCAGCATCATGCCCCCCGATCACAGCCGGCGCACCCTCGGCCCCGCCGATCTGGCCGGTCCTCTGGTTGCCCGCCCCTCGCCTGACCGCATCCAGCTCAGCCCGGCCCCGGGCCTCGTGATGTGGGATCGCCTGTCCTCCGAACGGCCCGTAGCAACCTGACATATGGGGAAACCCGGTTTCCCCATCCCTCTGCTGGTGGGGACGGCAAGCCCTCCCCACCGGGAGGGTTTGGGAGGGCTACGCCCTCCCAGGGGGGTCTCTTTTTATTCTTGTGTAGTGTGCGGCGCAGCCGTATGGGTCTACCGTGCTGATGCCAGCGCATCAAGCACATCAAGCAAATAATCCACCTCCTCAGGCGTGTTGTAATGGGTCAACCCCACGCGTACCAGGCCGCCCTGGCGCTCGACTCCCAACCGTTCCGTGAGGCCCAGCGCGTAGAAGTTGCCGTCCCAGACGAAAACACCCCGTTCGGCCAGGGCTTCGGCCACGGCCCGTGGCGACATGCCTGCCAGGCGAAAGGCCACCGTCGGGGTGCGCTCATCAAAACGCGCCGCTTCGCGGATGCCGTAGAAGGTCAGCCCGGGGATACGCAACAGGCCCTCAATCAACTGCGTAGCCAGACCTCGCTCGTAGGTCTTGATCGTGGTCATTGCCCGCACCAGAGCGGCGCGCCGCGAATGGCGCTCGCTGGCGTCCGCCGTGGCTCCCAGCGAGGCCAGGTACTCAATCGCCGCTGTGGTTCCGGCCAGGCCCTCGTGGTTCTGCGTGCCGGTCATCCAGCGCTCGGGGGGATGCTCCGGGGCAGGGCGCACCTTGTAGGGCCGCAGCCGCTCCAGCCATTCACGCTTACCGAAAAGCACCCCCACGTGCGGGCCGAAAAACTTGTAGACGCTACACGCCAGAAAATCGCAGTCCAGCCCGCGCACATCAATCGGCGCGTGGGGCGCGTAGTGAACCGCGTCAACGTAGACGATTGCGCCAACGCTGTGGGCCAGGCGTACCACGCTTCGCACGTCACTGATCGAACCAACGGCATTCGAGGCGTAGTTTACCGCCACGATCTTCGTGCGCTCATGCACCTTTGCCGCGAGATCGGCCATGTCGAGCGTGCAATCTTCGACGTGGATGTCCACCTCACGGATAATCGCGCCACGCTCCTCCAGGGCGCGCCAGGGAGCAACGTTCGCATCGTGGTCGAGGCGCGTCACAACCACTTCGTCGCCCGGGTGCAGATCGCGGCCCAGCGCCCGGCTGACCGCGAAGGTCAGCGTGGTCATGTTTGGCCCGAAGATGGTCTCGTCGGGCGCGCAGCCGAGCAGGTCGGCTACGGCTCGATGGGCCGCCGCGATGGTCTCATCGGTCCGCTGGCTGGTAGGAAAGGCCCCGTGGGTATTGGCATTACTGGTCGCCAGATAGCTGGCCATGGCCTCGATAACCGGCTGCGGCACCTGCGTTCCACCCGGCCCGTCGAAAAACACCGCCTCGCGCATTCCGCACTGCTGCGCCAGCGCGGGGAACAACGGTCGCACGGCATAGGGGTCAAAGAGCAGCATCGGCGCACCTTCTTCTATAACCCTCCCTACCGGGAGGGGCGTGGGGAAACCCGGTTTCCCCGTACTCCGACAAGACGAAGACAGGTTTTTTTCTGGGAGAGCTACGCCCTCCCAAACCCTCCCCGCTGGGAGGGCTTCGCCCTCCCAAACCCTCCCCGCAGAGTCAGGCACACCTTGCGCATTCGTTTATTCGTTTCCTATTCGTTGGCCCATTTCCCCTCTGCGTCCCAGGAAGCCCATTCCAGAGCAGGTGAAACCCTTTGAAAGGCCGCCCCCTCCCTGGCCCTCCCCCGCCGGGGGAGGGAACCGGGCGCCTCCCCGCAGGGAGGGGGGTTGGGGAAACCCGGTTTCCCCATTCCCTAACCGCCGGTGGGAGCGGCTGGCGCCCCTCCAGGCAGGGGCACGGTTCGACAAGCTCACTACAGGTGGGGAAACCCGGTTTCCTCGTATGTTCACCTCAGCAGCGCCTGCACAGGCTGGAAATGCACCTTCGCATAGCGGGCCAGCCCCTCGCGGCCCTCGCGGGCGATGATCCAGCGCGCGGCCCGCTCCAGCAGCGGCAGATCCGAGGAACCGGCCGGCAACGGCCCCTCCCAGCCCGCCGCGGCCCCCAGGCGCGCCAGTTCCTCCTGGAAGCGCGCCGTCGCCAGCACCGAGGCCGCCGCCACCGCCAGACTGATGCGCTCAGCGTGGTGGGCCTGTCGCGGACGCGGCAGACCGGCTGCGACAAAGGCCGCCTCCAGGCGCGCGGTACTCTGCGCGAACTGGTCACACACAATCGCGCTGACCCCGGTGTGCGCCACCACCGGGGCTGCCGTCGTGGCGTAGAGTTCGGCCAGCAGCGCGTTGATATTGCCCAGCGCGGCGTAGCGCTGATTGTAGGCCAGCGGATCGAGCACCGTCACAACATGGGCCGGGGCGGGGACGAGACGCGCAATCGTCGCGGCCAGGTCGGCCATTCGCGCGCCGGCGATCATCTTGCTGTCACGCACCCCCGCGCGCAACAGCGCCGGGGCCACTGCTGGTTCAACACACACCGCCGCCACCACCAGCGGCCCGAACCAGTCGCCCTTGCCCGACTCATCCATTCCGATCTCGGCCTGCTCCACGACAAAGCCACCCATCGCGAGCATCAACGCCTCGAGCGCGCGGCGCAACGGCGTATCGCGCCCACCCACGACCGTGCGCCCCTGCCTGGGGTAGTAGTTCAGGGTAGCCTGATCGTGCCCATCCTCAACCAGCAACTGCGTGCCGTGAGGAATGGGCTTGCCCGGGCGCCAGCGCCACCCCCTTGCTTCGATCGCCTGCTGCAACGCAGCGAGTCGCGCGTCTTCCATGGCCGGCCCACCTCATCATATTGCAGCCGTCCACGCGGCTGCGCCGCACGACAACCAGGATGCGTCACGACGTGGCGCCCTTCCGCCGGGAGAGGCGGGGAAAAGCCCGCGTGCCTCTCTGTGTCACTTCGGCTACTCGCCCCCTCTCCAGCTCTCCCCCGCTTCAGGGCTTGTAGCGCATTGGAACGCCCCCGCGCGCGGCTCTGGTCTCCCCGCTTCGACAGGCTCAGCGCAGGCTCTCCAGCGAAGCTAGAGAGGCTCGCCCTGAGCTTGTCGAAGGGGACCGGGGGTGAGGACTAACCAGCGCATCCCGACGCCATCGCACCCGTCGGCGCCCATACGTTCTGTCCGCCCCTGAACTCTCTCTTGCTGGGGGAGGCAGAAACCGCCAGACAACTCATGATACGGCATTCCTGGGAGAACTTCGCCCTGCTACGCCTCTCGCCCAGGGGGTTGGGGAAAGCGGGTTTGCCCGACCCCCTGCCCGCCGGGGTGGCACATCCTCCCCACCGGGTTTAAGGGCGGACAGAACATCCGAGCCAACGTGGCTTGTACCGCATTGGAACGCCCCCGCGCACGGCTCTGGTCTCC
>CAKZKA010000032.1 GCA_937120965.1 uncultured Chloroflexota bacterium | reverse complement strand
CTCCCACTGCACCAGTTGCTCGATCAGGCGGAAGAGGCGCTGGCGTTCGGCCTCCTGGGCCGCCTCGGTGGGGAACAGCTCCGGCCAGGATGACGGGTCATCCACCATCTGGGCGAAGATCACCGCGCGCGCCGCGGCCAGCGGGCGCCTGGCCCACCAGAGGTGCAGGGTGCTGGGGTGGCCGTGGCGAATGCTCTTCTCGCGCGCGCTGGCCGTATTGATGGCCTCGAGCGGCAGGGCGACTTCGATCAGTTTTTTGCGGAGCTTGCCTTGCTTCATGACGCACCTTGTGGTTCTGCCGGTGGCGGGGTGGCGCTTCGTCGCATGACCTGACGCGCCACCATCAATGCTTCGTCAGCGTCAGCTTCGTTCGGCATAGCTTCTGTGAATGTTCCCGGGAGCGCATCGGGATAGCGCGTAGGGATGTAGAAGCGATCCAGCAACTGGAGAGCGAGCGCGATATCGGAGAACGGGTTCGGCTGAAGGAGTGGCAACAAGTCGCCCAGACGGTGGGTGCGTGGAGGAAGCGCACCTTGCCCGGTCAGTATGCCCTTCACCACTTTTTCCACGCACTGGTGCGCGTGAAAACAGACCTGGTTATAGATGCAGGCCTGGCGGGCAAGTTCGGCCATCGCCAGATCTTCTCGGGCGAACTGCAACCAGCGCTCACGCTCGCTCATAAAGGACTTTCCCCTTACCGATGATCTCGTCACGCACAAACGCACTTTCCCGGGCAAGGCGCGCAAACTCGTCTGGTGTATAAACGAAAATATCGACACCGACGCGAGGTTGTAGGAGTTGAAGGATTGTCTTCACCCGGTCTAAAAAGCGCTGATTGCTCTCCTGCACGATTACCAGATCGATGTCTGACCATTCGTGGAGCGTGGTATCAGCCAGCGAACCGAAGAGGATAATACGCTCTGGATCAATGTGCTCTTTGAGCGATGCTACGTAGCGCTCGAGCTCTTGCTTAAGCACGGCATGGCGTTCGGTGCTGTTGTGGTTATCGACAGACGATGAACTCATGGTTCGCGCTCCCCAAAGCCGCCGCAGATCTCCTGCCGCACCTCGGCGATGTCCGTATCATCGACCTATACACCGGACCAGAGGCCGCCAGGGGCGACGGGGGTATACCCTGGCTGGCGCGGCGCATGCTTTGTGCGGAGAAACTCGACAACATCCGCACTACCGCAGCGAACGCAGAGGGACGCAGAGAATTGTACCATTTTCATACCGCTGCGTATCTCCACGACTGCTGCGGTGTATGCCCTCACGATGGCTCGCTCGCCCGCGCCAACAGTTCGGCAAACGAATAGTTGACGCTCGTCACGCTAAAATCCGGCTCGCGCTGGAAGGGCCGGCGTAGATAGCGCACCTGGTGGACGCCATCCGGCTGGAACTCGACCAGCGCCAGGATATACTGGTCGGGCTTGTTGAGCGAGTACAGGATCTCGTTCTTCGTGACCGTGATCGTCTCGGCGCCGGCGACGCGGCCCTTGACCTCGATGAAGCGCAGCCGGCCGGTCCGGGGGTCGTGGCTCTCGATGTCGTAGCCGAGCCGCTCGAACTCGCGGTCAACCGGCTCGTAACCCAGACGGCGCTCTTCGGCCATCACGATTGCGCGGGCGCGCGTTGCCGAGGCCTGGGTATCCCCTGGGAGCGCGGGCGTCCCGCCCGCCGGTTTCCCGCTGATCGCCGCGAGCAGACCTGCGGGTACCACGAGACATCCGCCGATCACCGCCGGCGGCAGCGCGGCGATCTGCGCTTCGCGATCAAGTTGCTCCATGCGCTTCTGGAGGCGGGCCTGCAACTCATCGGCGCGCCGCCGGGCCTCCTGGGAGTTCAGGCGGGCGTTGGGCTTGCCGGCCTGCTCCTGAAGCTTCAGATCCTCCGCCCGATGGTCCCAGTAGTTGATCTCCTTGGTCAGCCGATCCTTCACTGCGGCGCGGGTCTTTTCGATCAGGCGCAGGCGTCGCTCGCGCACCTCGCGAAGGTGCTCGGGCACGATCCGGGCAATGGCATAGTTCAGGGCCTGCTGCTCGAGTGCAGGCGATAGGAAATAGGAAAGAGAAGATAGGATGGCAGCCCGCAGCGCTTCTGCGTGAGCACTTTCGCTCCCTTCCCCAGCCCTCCCCTGCTCGCGGAGGAAGTCTGGCTCCTCCCCCCGGCGGGGGGAGGTTGGGAGGGGGGCAAACCCGGCTGCAACATCTTCCAGCGGGCGATAGTCAAGATAGGGCGCGTAGTGCAGGCTGTAGAGTGAGCCATCGGCGCTCAGTTCAACGTAGAGCATCTGCCTGGAGATGGTGCGGCGCTCGCCATCCGGCAAGGTGCTGGCATCGTGAATGGCGTGCTCCAGGATAAACAGCACCCGCGGCTGCGTGCCGAAGTCGCGCTCGTCCACCAGCACCGTGCCGCGGCGCAGCAGGTCGCGGTGGCGCTCCAGCACCAGGTCGAGCGTGGCGTCGAGGAGGGGGTGGCCGGGGCAGATGAAGGCAGCCGGCGGCTGGCCGGGCGGCGTGAGCAGCTCTTTCTCAAAGGCGATGCGCTCATAGCGCGGCAGCACCGGCTTGCCGATGCCGATGACGCGGTCACGGTTGCGGATGGCCGCGGGGACGTGGGTGACCTCGTAGCGGCGCGACTCGCGCTCGCGTAGCGTGCCGCCGAGGTGCTTGAAGGCCTCCAGAAAGAACGACTTGATATAGTGGGGCTGGAGGCGGCGCGCTTCGGCGCGCTCCATCTCCTCGCGCACCCGCGCCACCTGGCTGGAGTCCATCGCGTCGTGGGCCAGCGCCCGCTCCTCGAGCAGTTCCTGGAGGCGCCGGCGGTCAACCGCGTGCTCGATGGCCTGCGTCAGCCGGGCGCGCACCTCGGGCCGTTCGCCGTAGCGGATGGCCTCGATCAGCAGCTCGCGCAAGGGCCTGCCCTCAAAGTGCAGCTTGCCGAGCACATCGAAGACCTGGCCGCCCAGCGCCGCGCGGGCCTGCTCCAGCTTATCGAGCAGCGCGCGGTAGACATCGCCCTCGCGGGTCTCCTCGGCCACCAGGTTCCACATGTGGCAGACTTCGGTCTGGCCGATGCGGTGGATGCGCCCGAAGCGTTGCTCCAGACGGTTGGGGTTCCATGGCAGGTCGTAGTTGATCATCAGATGGGCGCGTTGCAGGTTGATGCCCTCGCCGGCGGCATCGGTGGCGAGCAGCACCCGCACCTCCGGGTCGTGGCGAAAGGCCTCCTGGGCCTTGAGGCGCTCCTCGCGGCCCATCGCGCCGTGGATGGTGACCAGCGCCTCGGCCCGACCGAGCAGGGTGCCAATGCGCTGCGCCAGGTAGTTCAGCGTATCGCGATGCTCGGTGAAGATCACCAGCTTCTGGTGCGGCGAGGGTGCGGGTCGGGCAGGCGCGCCCGCGGCGTAGGCTTCACGCTCCTCGGCCAGGCGGTTGGCGATCGCCGCCGGGGTAAAGATCTCGCCCAGCAGGCTGGCCAGCTCGCGCCACTTGCGATCCTCGCCACTCTGCCGCACCGCCAGCGCCAGCGCCTCAAGCCGCGCCAGGTTGGCGATCTCCAGCTTCAGCTCATCAATGGTGCGCGCCGCCGTCGCCTGGTCGAGGATCTCCTCCTCAACCTGTGCCACTTCGTGGTCGGGCGCATCTTCGATGTCTTCCAGGTCTTCCGGGCTGAGATCTACCGCGGAGGGCGCAGAGGGATGCAGAGATTTGAACATATCAGATCCTCTGCGTCCCTCTGCGTTCTCCGCGGTAAAATCCCCGCGCTGGAGCAGCTCCAGCTCACGCAGGCGCCGGGTCAGGCGCTCGCGGCGACGGCGGAGCGACTGGTAAATCGCCTCGGGCGAGGAGGCCAGGCGACGCTGGAGCACCGTCAGCGCAAAGCCGACCGTGCCGGCGCGCTGGTCATTCTGCAGCGCCTCGGCGCGGTTGAACTCCTCGCGAACATAGTTCGTCACCTCGCGGTAGAGTTGCGCTTCGGCATCGGAGAGCCTGTAGGGGACGGTGTGGGCGATCCGCTCCGGGAAAAGCGGTGTGCCATCGAACTTGAGCAGCCGCTCCTTGACCATGCGCCGCATCAGGTCGGAGACATCCACCTGGTGGACGCCATCGCGGAAGCGGCCCTCGAAGCGGTCGCCGTCGAGGAGGGCCAGGAAGAGCTGGAAATCCTCCTCCTTGCCATTGTGCGGCGTGGCGGTCAGGAGCAGCAAGTGACGGGCAAGCGTACCGAGGAACTGGCCGAGCCGGTAGCGCTTCGTATACTTAATCTCGCCGCCGAAGAAGGTCGCCGAGAGCTTATGCGCCTCATCGCAGACGATCAGATCCCAGGTGGACGTGGCGAGTTGCTGCTGTGCAGTCTCGTTGCGCGCCAGTTGATCTAATCGTCCAATACAAAGCGGAGGGATTTTAGATTTTTGATTTTTGATTTTAGATTGATCAAAATCTAAAATCGAAAATCTAAAATCTAAAATCTCAAAGGGCAGGTGAAAGCGGCGGTACAACTCATCCTGCCACTGCTCGACCAGGCTGCCAGGGCAGACGATCAGGCAGCGCTGGAGATCGCCGCGAGCGATCAGTTCCTTGATCAGCAAGCCGGCCATAATCGTCTTGCCGGCGCCGGGGTCATCGGCGAGCAAGAAGCGCAGCGGCTGGCGCGGCAGCATGGTCTCGTAGACGGCGGTGATCTGGTGGGGCAGCGGCTCGACCAGCGAGGTATGCACCGCGAGCAAGGGGTCGAAGAGATGGGCGAGGCGAATGCGGTGGGCCTCGGCAACCAGCCGGAAGAGGCGGCCATCGCCATCGAAGCTCCAGGGGCGGCCGGCGCTGACGATCGCCAGGGACGGCTCATCGTCGCGGTAGAGCAAGCGCGCGCCGGGGCGCCCGCTGGCGTCCTTGTAGGTCAGCTCCAGGGCATCGCTGCCGTACCACTGCACGGCCACCACGGTCACCGAAGTATCGGGGAGGATGCCACGCAGGGAAGCGCCGGGGGTCAGCTCTTCGAGACGGGCCATGCGAGCAATCCTTCATTAGAACCCGGATCAATCTAAAATCAAAAATCTACAATCTAAACATGCTGCAGGTGAGGACGTTTCATGGCGCACAGGGATTTAAAACTATTCGAGGATATTATAGATCCGGCAGCGCACCGATGCATTAACACGGATGCGGGCCTCCGGCCCGCGTACCCGGCGGGTTTGCCAGCAGTATGGCGCGCCGACGTTGCAACGGCCCTGACCACGCAAAACCTGTTTGCGCCTCGGGCAGCGTTGTGCTATAATTGGCGGAGATACGGGCGATTAGCTCAGTTGGCTAGAGCGCTTCCTTCACACGGAAGAGGTCAGTGGTTCGAGTCCACTATCGCCCACCAGAGTGTGCTTCTCAGGCAGCCTGTGGGCTGCCTGTATGTTTTTGCGCCTGGAGGGGCGCCGGTTCAAGGGGTTTCACCTGCTCTGGGATGGGCTTCCTGATGCGGGGGGAATGGGCCAACGAATGGGAGACGAAATGGGCCAACGAAATACATCAACGAATGGAAAGCGAAATATGTCAACGAATGGGAAACGAAATACGTCAACGAATGGAAAACGAATAAACGAATAAACGAATGTGAAAGGCTTGCTTCAGGAATGTGCGCCAACCGGGCAGCCGCGCGGGGGGGCGTCATGATCCGCGCGTGCCGTCAACGCGACGGTCTGGTAATACCCTTTGCAGGGGCGCCGGGCAGCCCGAGCGCTGCAAGCGTACCCGGCGCGACGCCGCGCCGGTGTTTATCGAGGAGAATCGCCGTATGGAAATGCACACACCGACGCTGGACCGGAAGGGCATCCTGAGCTTCATCGCGCTCGCCTGCGGGCTGGCCTGGCTGGTGGTCAGCCCGCTGTGGTTAAGCGGCCAGGGCCTGCGTCATCCCCTGGTGGGCGTGGTGCTGATCCTGATGATGTGGACCCCGGCGCTCGCGGTCTTGATCGTAACGCGCCTGATCAGCCCCCCGCCCGAGGGCCTGCAACGGGCGACCGGCCTGGTCCTGGGGCGCGGACGGCGCTGGGGCTGGTACTGGCTGTTCGCCTGGCTCGGCGTCACCCTGCTGGTGCTGGCGACGCCCTTTGTGGGCGCGCTGTTCGGGCTCTACACGCTCGACCTGGTCGAGTTTTCGGGCTTTCGCGCTGCGCTCGAAGCGGCAGGCGCCGGCCCGATGCTGGAACAGACCCCGATCCAGGTGCTTGTGCTGGCTCAACTGGCGCTGCTCCCGCTGGCGCCAGCGATGAACGCCATCTTCGCCTTTGGCGAAGAGTGGGGTTGGCGAGGCTATCTGTTGCCGCGCCTGTTGCCCCTCGGCCAGTGGCCGGCGCTGATCCTCAGCGGGATCATCTGGGGCCTGTGGCACGCGCCCGTGGTGCTGCTGGGCTACAACTATCCCGATCACCGCGCCAGCGGCTGGCTGCTGATGACCGCGATGTGCGTCGTCTGGGGGCTACTGTTTGGCTGGACGCGGTTGGCAACGGGCAGCGTGTGGCCGGCGGTGATTGGCCATGGCGCCCTGAACGGGAGCGCGGGCATTGTGGTGCTGCTGGGCCAGGCCGGGACACCGGTCAACCCGGCCCTGGTCGGGGTCACCGGCGTAACCGGCTGGATCCTGCCGCTCCTCGTCGTCGGGGCACTGGCGCTCAGCGGGCGCCTGCCGGTGGCGGACGCGCCTGATCTGGTCGGGCCGCAGGCCGGCGCAGCGGAGCGCGCTACGTCCGCGGGCGCGCCGTAACGGCGGGGGTGGCGCTGGCGCGGTCACGCAGATGGGCATCGCGCCACACCGCCACAGAGAGAATCTGTGGCGGTGTGGAGGTGTAGAGCTGTGGAGGTGTGGAGATTAAAACGTACACCGTATTCCTGCCAGCTCACGACAGTTCCCACGATACGTGCTCATGTGCAAGGATAATGAGGTGGCTCGAAGCCCGCAACGCCCCAACGTACAGGAGGCTTGCCAGGTCATTGACAATCCGCTGGTCAAGTTCGGCGAGCAGGACAACGGGGCTCTCAAGACCCTTGAATGGTCGTGCAAAGGATTTCACCGGTGCCGCCTGGCTGTTCCGTCAAACGATAGTTTCCCAGGTCGCCCAGTGCCCAGAGCATCGATTTGCCACGCGCATAGGGTGAAAGCACGACAATATCGGCTGGATCAACGCCTTCAAGGGCGATCAGCCGATGTATGGTTTTCCGCATCTGCTTGCGCAGGTCTTGCTGATCCCGATACCGCAGCACCTCAACATCGCGGCCCTGCGGTCCGCGAGCGCGTGTCGGCTCCTGCCCACGGTAGTACCTGCTCACCAGAGCATGGATAATCTGGGTATTGCGACAGTTTTCATCCAGCGTAAATGGCGTGGTCTCCACGGGAATCTGTGAAGCAGATCGGTACAGATTCTGGTTGTCGTCAAAAAAGACGTAGAAGAAGCCGTGATCGGGGTCATGCAGCAGTAGACGCAACGCCACCCACCAGTGCTCATGGAAATCTTGCCCTTCATCAACGATCAGGGCATCAACTCGCCAGTTCAGCAGATCGGCGGCACGACTGAGAATATCCGGAGCCTCGATGTCAAAGAAGGCCTAGTCGCGTTTGCCTCGCCTTGCAGGGGTGAGACCAGCCTGACGGGCGAGATCCTCGCAGAGGCCATGGAAATGAGCGACGCGGATATTGGGTTCATCGGACAGCTCTGCCCGCAAGAATTCCGCGAGGTTCACGTTGTAGCATGTCAAGAGCACCGTCAGCCCTTGCCGACCAAGCCGGCGGGCTTTTTCTGCCGCCAGGAGGGTCTTGCCTGATCCGGCACAGCCACTGATAGCCGCCTGTCGTTCGCGCCCAATGAACCGCAACAGACGGAACTGGTTTTCAGTTAGCCGAATGAACTCCTGTGCCTCTTCCGCAATCGCCACCCCGAGGAGCGGGCGTAAATCAAGTGATGGGCTCAGAAGCTGCACCAGATCATCGACACCTTGCCGGGCAGGGGCTCCCCTACTCGTGTCCTGACCTGCGAAATGGGCAAAGGCGCGCTGTATCCATCTCGTAAGATCGCTCAGATCTGTCTTGTCAAGCAGACAGGTTCGGTGCGCATCTGGCCGCAGCAAGCCCTGCGGCGCCACGACATCTGGAAAAGCGACCGCGTCCCCTATCGTGATCCACCGATTACGCCAGTAGGGACGCTCTTTCAGGAAGCTCAGAAGACTGTGCTTGCTCTCGCGGGCCTGGCGAAATGGGTCGTTGATTTCATACTGATTTGAGAACCAGCGATCACTCGCGCCATCGTATCGAATCTGCCCCCCCTTAACCTCGATGATCAGGATGCCAAGATCCGGGTGCGCGATCACAAAGTCGGCCTCACCATCACGAGCGCCGCTTCGGAGGTCGCGATGCTGCCACGGCACCTGGTGGAAGACCACGAATTGGTCAGGAAGTTGATCGCGAAACACCCTGTAGAGCGTTTGTTCAGCCTGACTCTTGGTGTCTCCGCGGAAATGATCGGGAATCATGCGGGCCACGGCGCTCCTCCGTTCACCCCGAGCTGGCTCACCACGATCGCCAGGAAGTCTCGCGCCAGGCCACGGCGCAGATGGTCGTGATATGGCTGGTTCTGGTAGCTGCGCAAACACTCATAGCAACTTGTTTCAGGGCCGCAGCAGTCCCGGTTGACGCGCGCGTAAGCGGCCTGTACGACAAGCGGCAACTCCCGGGCGATATACTGCACATGGCCTGCCCCGCCCGGAACGTTGTCAAAGAGGATCAGCGCAGGGGCATATTCGGAGGTGTAGTGGTACAGTGTCCCGTCCAGGTCGTCGCGCCGAATACCAAGCCCCTGAGAAGCGCCTTCCAGCAGCGCGTAGACCAGCGATCGCCAGAGCGCCTCGTCGCGTGTGTCAGCAATGGCCCCTCTGCAACGCAGTTCGACGACATCGGTAAGGAAATCATGCCCAAGGTGGGCGCTGAACGTCTGCGCGTTACATTCACGCCCTGTGCGCGGGTTTTTGTGCGCTGCGGGACGGTTCGCGCGGCTTCGGCGCGCGCCTATTGGCATCGGAGGGACGCTCTCCGCGAAGCCGCAGTTGCTACAGATCACAAAGCCCCTGCCGAGTGGACCACTGTTGACGAGCACCATGCGTCCAAAGCGTGAGTAACGCTGATCAACGCGAACGTGTGGACCGCTCACTGCCTCGACATGCTCAAACTCCGGCTCTGCCGGCGCTGCTCCATTAGAAGGCAGCGCATACTCGGCAAAGTACACGCGTGAGCTGTAGAGCCGCTGCGGACGCTGCTCTCCCGGTGTTCGCTGACCATCCGTGGCGATGAAGCCAAATTCGGGCTTGATGAAGCGGCCATGCCGCCCGTGGCGCTCGAAGAGCGGTGTCCTGCAAATAACACAGTTAGCCGGGACCTCAGCCGGGTCCAGGTGAAAATGTCCACAAGACGAGCAAACGGCGTAGTGGTAATCAGGCAGCGACTTGTTCGGCTGTATAGAGATGCCGCCGCCAGTCCACAGTCGCTTCGCCGCAACAATCTGCGAACCGGGGGCATATTCTGCGATTGCCATCCGCAGGTCACGCTGAAGCTCTATCTTGGCAGCCTCGGGGATCTGGAGGTGATTTGTCTTTAGCTCCACCACATCGGTTGGGAACCCATACTTGGGGAGCAGATTCCTTGACGCCATGACCCCCAGAATCGAACGCGCGCGGATAGTGTTTCGGACAAATTGATAGTGACTGCTCCGCTTGTAATGGCCCTGTTGCGCTGCCTCCTGTTCCAGGCGAAGATAGGTCTCAAGGTCATTCACAACCTCCGCGTCGACCCGCTCGAGCAGGTCGAGCATACCGTCATTTTCAGGGGTCTGCAGCCATTGCCAGGTGTCGACTCCCACCTCGTCGTGTATTTCCGGCGGCACAATGCGACGGAGGGCAGCTTGAACCTGTGCAGGACGGCTTACGGCAAACGATTGGAGCAGCTTCGTGCCACTTACCAGGCCGCCAGCAGGTTGGAAAAAATCTCCCACTGTTCGAAAGAGCCGGCCTTCTTGCTCACGTGCATGGCGAAAGAAGGCCGCGATCAGCGTGGCCTGCATATGGCGGCGAGCGATCTTAGCGTTAGCAAGTGAGAATCGCGGCGGTGACACCTTGCCAGCCACAATACGTTCCGGCTCAGCATAGTAGGTCAGGTCATGGGATCGGCGCTGAGCGTATGTCAGGACGAACGCTGCCGATCCCGACCGCCTACCGGCACGGCCAGCCCGCTGCACATAGTTGGCAGTGGTCGGCGGTACATTACGCATCAGCACAGCCTGGAGGTCACCCAC
This sequence comes from uncultured Chloroflexota bacterium, assembly GCA_937120965.1. GTDB lineage: Bacteria > Chloroflexota > Chloroflexia > Chloroflexales > Chloroflexaceae > JACAEO01. The sequence continues at coordinate 15,806 of CAKZKA010000032.1, read as the reverse complement.
ATCCACACCGAGTTCAAAGGTGGTCGAGCAACTCAACACGTTGAGTTCACCTGTCACGAACCGCTCCTGTACTCGGCCGGCCTCCTCGCTTGTCCACTGAGCAGTATGCTCCTCCGCAGCAAGGGGGATCGGATCCATTGAGCGATACAGCACGCGGTAGTGATTCATTTGGAGTTGACCACCGTCAGCCGGAAGGGCCTCCAGGTATCCCTTACAACCATTCGTCGGACACAATTTTTGCACAGAGGCGTAGACGACGGCGTGGCAGTCGGGACAGCGATAGAGCTGGGTAATGGCGGCGCCTGGCACGAGTTCCCAGAACTCGTGACTGAGCTGGTAGACTATACCCTCCTGGTCGAGATTGCGGCTGACCATGTGATCGCGCCAGCAGGAGCGAGGGTTAGTCAGGTCGTCCCAGATGCCTTTGAGCGCTTCACGAACGAATCGATCGCGGGTAGCAGCATCAAGCGTTGGCTGAAGCCGGCTCAGGAGACGGTCAAGGATGTCATAGCGCCGGTTTCGTCCGCGGACCGGCATCCAGCTCAGGATACCCGCTTTGCTGTTCGCGCTGTTGCCACGGGCGTAGAGTGGTCGCGCGCGTGGCGTGAATGCCTCGTCGCGGGGATCGACATCGTCCGGAAAGGTGGTCACTCCCTGCTGGCGCAGTGTGTCAAGCAACATAGCGACCAGGTTCCAGGTTTCGGCATCCGTCAGGTTCCACGGGGCGCTTTTCAGGGCGACGAGGGGCTGCCAACGCTCAGGGCGCACAAGCCGAAACTGAAGCAGCCCGAGACCTTCGAGACTGAGGCGCCGATCAAGAGCGACGAGCTCCTGCATAAGCCATGTGCAAACGATCCGCCGGCGGTCAACCAGACTCTGTCGCGGGGAGAACACGTTGGCTCGCTCAGCCTGTTTGCGGAATGGTGTGACAACATCCTGCAGACGAAGATTGCCGGACTGACCATCGGGATCTTCGGCGAGGGTTTTGAGCAGGAGTCTGCGCTGAAGTACTTGGGTGTAGGTGCGCTCCAGGTATGGTGCAAAGAAGGCTGCGTCCTGCCGGCTGTCGGAGAAGATGATCAGCTTGCGGCCAGCGCCTGGTAACTCACGAGCCCGCGGGTCGGGCGAAGGTGGCAGATGCTGGTAGAGGGAGGTCGCCAGCACACTGACCGGAGCGTCCTGGCCCGTTAAGAAGCGATAAATAAGGCTGCCAGCGTTCCTGGTCGAGCACACCAAACAAATCTTCGGCTCGGAGGCCTGATTGAGTTCAACCATCGTTACTGACAGCGGAACAGCGTGCGCCCCACACGTGCAGGTGGGACGTTCGCCTTCACCAAGCGTTCCACACGTCAAGCACAGGGTATAGCGAGCATGGAGATGGCGATCATCCAGATCATCACCGCCCACCACCGCCTCGTCTTCGTCGTCAATCCCAGGAAGATCGTTAAGGAGCAGATAGACAGGTCGTCCTGCGCGCTCAACACCGGTGCCGGAGAGCTGAGAGAGTACAAGGGGTGACTCAGCATCATCTGGATCACGAGCTACAGTGCGCCCGGTAATATAGGTAGCGCCACAGCGCGTGCAGCTCGCGAGTTCAACGACCTGCTTCGCACACTCGGGACACGTTTCATGACGGCCGAGAAAGACATGTGGTTGTTGATCCGCGTGGCCCTGCAGGTTAAGACACGCAAATGCACCCTCTAGCGCCCGCGCAAACACGTGATAGCGGGCAGGTAGCAGCGCCAGGGAGTCACTCTCCGGACGCGCTCGCACGGCCAGATCGATCAGGTCGATCAGCCGCTCTTCCGCATCGGGTGTTGCGGGAAACACGACTGATGCCGCCGTGCTTATAAGGGTTGGGCGATCGCTAAGCAGATCGCGCAGGCGACGGAGGCGCCCATCGCCACGGAGGACCGTAAAGAGCCATCGGTCGATCATCTGATCTTCGAGAGCCGCGTCATTCAGCGCCTGATGCTGGCTTGCATGGAAGCAGGTTTCAGCAGCACGTTGTGCATCAATGAGTACGGTGGCAGGAATCTCAGTCCGGGCTGCGGTTGCAAGCAACCGTAGTCGCTGTCCGGGATCGGGGTTTTCTTCAACGGCGGCAAGGGCCTCTCGGAAAGCCCGATAGAGATCAGGTGTGCCTTCGCCCCATGTCGGCCCTAGCGCTTGCACCGGGACACGCGCCGCCTCTACGATGTCTTGTCGTTCCGGATCATTATCATCCCATTCAAACGGCTCACCAAAGAGTCGCTCTGCAAACTCGACTGCCGCTGGAAAATCCGGGCGGCCACGGCCGAGAGTTGCACTCGTCGCGATGCAGCGAATGCGACCCTGCTGGCTTTGAACGACCCGATCCTTGAGGCGGCGCAGCAACATAGCGATCTCGATGCCGCTAGCGCCGTCGTAGATATGCGCCTCATCGAGTACAATGAACTTCCACTTGTTTCCGGTCGGGCCATCGAAAAACTCACAATCCTCAGGTCGCAACAGCAGATACTCCAGCATCGCATAGTTCGTGAGGAGGATGTGAGGCGGAGACTCGCGCAGTTGCTTCCGGCAGATCAGTTCATTAGGGAGCAGTTGTTCCCCAGGAAATTGCGCATAGAAGCGCTCGCGGGCCTGCTCATACGTCTCTTCGGTCTCACCCGTGTAGCGACCAAAGGTGATCGCAGGGAATGCTTTGAGCACATGGCGGAGGCGCTTGAGCTGATCGTTGGCGAGCGCATTCATCGGATACAGCAGCAACGCGCGCACGCCAGGCTCGCCAAGAGTACCTGCTGCGCGCTCCCGCAACAGCGAATCGAAGATAGGGAGGAGAAAGCTCTCAGTTTTCCCGGAGCCGGTTCCTGTTGCGACGATGACGTTTCTGTTTCGCTGCACCACATGGGTTACAGCTTGATCCTGGTGGAGGTGCAGGGTTCGATCCCAGGGCAGCGCCTCAGAGCAAAGCTCACGAAAAAGTGGATGCAACACACCAGCCGTGACAAGTTGCTCAATCGTGCGACCGCGCTCGAATGGCGGGGAGGCTTCAAGCAAGGGACCTTTGACCAGACGCTCACGGTCCGAGATCGCTTTCACGAAGGCTTCCCGAAGCTGCGGATCGCGGAATGGGTAGATCGTGGATAAGTAACGCAAGTATGTATCACGAATATGCGTCGTCGTGTGCAATGGGTGAAGCTTGCTCATCAACGGCCTCCCTTACAATGTGACCGCTTGGTCGGGTACTTCTTGCGCTTGCGACGCGCAGGCTCCCTGTGCTGGTTGTCGTGGTGAGCTGGCATCCGATCGTCTTTTCGAGGGCGCCCCGGGCCACGTCAAAGGAAGTCTGTTGCTGCCACTGCTGTCGCCGATCTGGTTTCTTGCCGTGAGTCTCTGGGCTATGCTTCTGAAGCCACTTATCAGATTTAGGATTTATTATACTGCCGAAGGATTTGAGCGATGTTGGGATTTCTGAGGCGTCTGAGCCCCTTAACTTCGATCTGGCGAATGCGTTCTCGCGTTACACCGAAGGACCGTCCCACTTCTTCGAGGGTGCGTTCCTTCCCATCTTGCAGGCCGTAGCGGAGACGGAGTACTCGTTGTTCGCGCTCGCTAAGCTGGCTCAAAACGGCGTTCATATCCCTTTGCAGGTTCTCTGCGATAAGGGCCTCGTCGAATGGCTCGGCGTATGGGTCAGCGATCATGTCGCCCAGCGTTGAGTCTGCTTCCTCACCTACCGGTGTTTCGAGCGACACGGGATCCTGCGCGCAGCCAAGCAACGCAATAACCTTCTGCTCACTGACATTCATTGCGCCTGCCAGCTCTCGCTCGGTTGGCTCACGGTGTAGCTGTTGGGCAAGCTGTCGTTGAACGGCGCGCATCCGCATAACCTGTTCGTGTAAGTGAACCGGGAGCCGAACGAGGCGCCCCTGGTCAGCGACTGCTCGTGAAAGCGCCTGTTTGATCCACCACGTCGCATAGGTGGAGAAGCGAAATCCTCTGGTGTGGTCGAACTTTTCCACCGCCCGCATTAGCCCGAGGTTGCCCTCCTGGATGAGATCAAGATCATCGAGGCCACGGCCGCGATATTGCTTCATCAGGCTTGCCACCAGACGCAGGTTGGACGTGATCAATCTATTCCGCGCTTCGGATCCTGCCACAACCGCCCGGCGAAGCGCCGTCGTGCGACGCAGATCGTGGATATTTTTCCGTAGCTGTAACTCTGCTTGTCGTCCATCGGCAACAAGTCGTGCCAGGCGCAACTCCTCGTCGTCTTGCAGGAGCGGAAACTGCCCGATCTGATAGAGGTAGCAGCCGAACGAGTCTCGCAGGAGCGCATCCGGGATAGGCGGCACCAGCGGGTCGCCATTGCTGTGCAATTGCTGGCTGGCCTCGTTACCTTGCTCTATCACCAGAACGCCTTGATCGTCAAGCCATGAGAGCAGGGAAGCTCGGGCAGTCGCCGTTGTATCAGCTAGCTGCGTGATCCGATCGATGTGCGTCGTCAGGACCATACCGGTGCGTTGCACCGATTCGACGGCAGCAGCAACATCAGGATGAAGGATTTTGAGACAGGGCAGAAGTACAGCCCGGGTATCCATAGAAAAGCGTTCTGGATTCTGAAGCGTTGCGCGCAGGAGTTCAACGCCAATGCGTTGCGCTAGTAAGCGTAAACTGGGAAAAGCCTCCCACGCCGGATCTTGCAGCAATGTGGCTCGCCCGGGGTCCTCGCTGAGAACAGCCAGAGTAGAAAGCAAATCTGTAGCTGTGTGCGGCTCGACTGGCGCCAGAGCGAGTCGTTGTGTCGCGCTCAGGAGTGCATCAGCATCGGGGGCCGAAAGAAGCGCAGTGAGTGCTCCGCGCGCATCGTGTAATAGTTTGGCCAGCGCCCGGGCCGCGCGCTCCCCTGCCATCACATCGAAGGTTCCTTCTGCCCGGGGCGCTGGACGCAGGCGTTCAGCCGATGACCAGGGATCGAGGATGGCTAGCTCGGCCCGGTAGCACCCGGGAGGCAGGTCAGTGCGGAGCAGATCCACTGTATAGTGATTACTGACGTCATCCGGGATCGGCACGTGTATCGGTGGGAGCCAGGGGTGCCAGAGCGGCCAGAAGAGGAGAGTCCGGCCGCGTACCCAACGGCTCTGATTCCAGGTGACGTTGAGATTCCAGTTCCCGCCTCGCTCAAGCAGAACAACTCGAAGGCCAGAAACGTCGAGATCCTGCACAATGCGCAGGACAGGCACGATCATTGGATGCTGCTCTGCTGGGAGATTGGTAATCTCAAACCGCCCATGAAGCTGTGGCGCGTCACTCCTCCGGACCGTATCCAGGGCTTCACGGAGCGCAAAACTCCACCCGCGCCAGGCATTACCTTTCGCGCGAAGGCGTTGCGCTAAACGGCCTTCCGGATCGCTAATCACGAGGTCAGCTCTGGGGGATGTCGAAAGCTGGAGCGCCGGCTCGAGCCGGACATGAAGTTCGGGTATCTCCAACTGGTCAAACCAGGCTTGAGGGCAGCGAATCGGGGTAGTGGACCATCCATCTTCCGACCCTGTCACAGACCAGTGGAGGAGCGGAAGCGGCAGGGTTAACGGCAGTTCCTGGCGCTGGTCGGCCCGCTTGCGGAGACTAAGCCGCGCGAGTGTCATCTCGGCGGGGGCAACGACAGTGAAAGACCCGTCAGCCTCGCCGGTCACCTGAAGTAACTGATCATTGCTGACAACGGTCAGCGAGGGATCGGTCTTGATACGCAGGACACCGGGTGGAAGGGCGCCAGACGTGTCGGCGACTCGTATGCGATCAATACCCTCGACAGCGAGGCACGGAGCGAGTCCAAAGTGAAAGCTGCTGTCTCGCCCGAGTGGCCCTCTGAGGGTCACCGCAAAGCGTCCAAACGTTTCAGTAGTGAGTCGAGCAAGTTTAATCCGCAGATAGCCGTCCGTCACATGGACAGCGTACATAAGCTTAGAGAGCGGAACATGCTGGTGTACGCTGAGATCGTTACTGGTCAGGCTCAGCTTCCACCGGTCCAGTTCCTGTTCCGGACTGCGCTGAGGGGGGACGGGGATGATCAGATCCGGGTGGCGCCCCTCGTAGACTGGCAAATCTCCAGAGCGCAGCCCGAGGTTGATCAATACCCCGCCCTGCAATCGCGGGCGAAACGCGTTCTCGTCCGGCAGGACCGGGATCTCGCACGCCCCCACACGAACGAGTTGCGCCTGACTGAGGTCCCAGTGCTCCAGGCGATACTTGCCCCACTCACCGCCGGGCGTGGGTGGCACACTGACGCGTTGCCCGCCAACAACCTCCAACCTCTCGGCGCGACGGACGAGTAGCCACAAGGGGCGGGCCGGCAGGGCACGATGGGTTCGCACGTAGGATCCGCTCTCAGGGTCGAATGCGAGGAGCGGAAAGGAGTCGTGCCATATCGACATCGTCCAGGTATGCGAGAAGCCACGTCCATCACTAAAGGCAATAGTATAGCCATGGGTCGTCGGTCCAATCGCAAGCCGATCAGGCATTGTCTCCCAGGCGGTACCGACAGGCGCGACTGCGACCTTTCGGGTCCATACGGCGCCGTCGGTTTCAACACGCCAGCAAACAGCCGGCCGGGGACCCTCGGGCAGTTGTTGCGCAGGAAACTCCACTACCAGGCCATCGCCCCAGGGATCGAACCAGAGCTCAGGGCGCCCTGGCCGCCAGGTCGAGGATGAACGCCTGTGGGTACGAGATGCGGCCCACTCTACGTAGCGCGCGACAACTCGGGCAGGAAGACCCACTTCGGCTGGATCAGGGGCTGCATAGCCCTCTCTGACAAGTCGCGCAAGTTCTACTGCGCGTGCGACGAAATCGCGCGCTACCGCCCCCCCGTGAGCAAGAAAGCGTTCGATCGGGCGGTCGGCTGGAGTACGGCGAGCTAGTTCAGCGAGGGTTTCGAGAATGGAGTCTTCGATGTCTGCGTCAGAGCTTTCAAGCGCATCGGCGAGAGGCTCTAGCACATATTGGAAGAAGTCGGGCAGGCTGTAATCGGGGATTCCTCCATGGATGAGAATAGGCGTGATGTTGGCGTGACCGCCGAGATCCTGGAAAACCGGGAGCCCGTGCTGTTGAAGAAAGGTCCGAAAGAAAGCCCCCCACTCTCTCACCGCTTCAGTGCCTATCACTTCGACAAGCTCAGGCCAGTAGTTTCCGCCCCGGTATCGATAGATTCCGTGAGCAACCAGGTACACCGCGAGCGTGCAAGGGTAGCGCTGGGTGAGGATCGACGTTGCTTCTGCAAACCCATGTTGGCGCACCAGGCCACGGATGACATCGGCGAGATCGGTGACTAGCTCAGGGGTCAACGGGAGCTCGCCGAGCAGCACCAGATTCGAAATATCACGAGCAAGGCGCTGCTCGAAGGCGTGCAATGAGGTCCGGAGTTCATAGACAGGTGTCGTAGTAACCATTGGTGGCGACAATCAATATTATCTAGAACGAGTAACCGAGCAGCCTTCCAGGGAGTACGTAGCATCATCATTAATTCTAAACCCCAGATGCTACAGTAACCGAACAGAAGGTTGGATTGGGATGAGCGGGCGCTCATCTAACCACAGTGTAATAGAAATTCAGGGCTCAAATGTGCACCGCAAAGCGTTCCCGGCAAATTTGCATTGTTTCGGCTTCAGCGCGCTATCGTCCACTCTTCGAGGACGATTAGCGCGCTCACGGCCCATAGAAACCCTTCAGCTCCTGTGCAGTGTCCCAGAACAGCGCCGCGGACTAAGGCTGCCAGAATGCCGTTGCTAGCAGCGGGCAAAACCGGATAAAACAAGAACGCGGAACCTCTGGCGAGATTCCGCGTCCTCGTATGGTGGAGCGAAGGGGATTCGAACCCCTGACCTCCTGCTTGCAAAGCAGGCGCTCTCCCAGCTAAGCTATCGCCCCACAATAATAGAGAATAGAGAATTGCGAGCCTGGCGCCACATTCTCTATTCTCTATTCTGCCTGGTGGGCGTAGGTGGACTCGAACCACCGACCTCGATCTTATCAGGATCGCGCTCTAACCGGCTGAGCTATACGCCCTTGCGCCACTGCCGAGTATAGCACACGGCAGGGGGGGTGTCAAATGTTATTCCGCGACCAGTTCGGCCTGCAGGGCTTTGATGGCGATGCGCACCTGGCGCGCGCGCTCCTCGAGGGTGGCTACCATGGCCCGGGCGGCCGAGAGGCGCGCAGCGCGGGCGCCAGCGACGGCCCCCGCGGGCACCTGTTCGTTTTCCAAACGCTGAACCGATTGGCGGGCCAGTTCGATGCTCGGCGTGAGCGAGGCGAGGCGCTGGTTGAGCTGGGCAACACGGCTGTGGATGAAGCTGTCGTTCATAGGATGGTGACGTTCCCCTTCATTGCGCGGCCCCATCATCCAGTGATGATGGGGCCATGTCACGCTGCTGTGCACTGAGTGATGGCGCTACGAGTAGTATACCACACTTATCCGCCTTTTGCACAGGTTACGAACAGAAAAGTGGTGCGAAGGGTGTTCACCGTTGCTGCGCCCCGCGGTTGGGAACAGCGCGTGTTATGGGTGTGCCGCCGGTGCGGGCGGGGCGTGGGGAAACCCGGTTTCCCCATACTCTGACAAGAAGACGGGGTGTTTCCTGGGAGGGCTGCGCCCTCCCAAACCCTCCCGCGGGCGGGTTGTTTCCGGGGAGGGCGTAGCCCTCCCAAACCCTCCCGCGCGAGGACTATTTTCACGTTAGGTGTCTATGCGGCTGCGCCGCACAACACCAGAATGAAAAATATTTGTTCTTGGGAGGGCTGCGCCCTCCCAAACCCTCCCCGCGGGCGGGTTGTTTCCTGGGAGGGCGTAGCCCTCCCAAACCCTCCCCGCGGGCGGGTTGTTTCCTGGGAGGGGATAGGGGCGCGGCGCCGCCGCGCCCCTACGCCCAAACCCTCCCGCGCGAGGACTATTTTCACGTTATGCGTTCACATCCACCACGATGCGCCCGCGCACCTGTCCCCGGGTGATCGTCTCGCTGTACTCGGGCACGGCTGTCATGGGGATCACCTGGGTGAGGCGGTCGATCAAATCGCCGGGGAGGTCGCGGGCGATGCGCGCCCAGGCTTCGCGGCGCTGTTCGGGGGGCACCATGACCGATTCGACGCCGATGAGCTGCACCCCACGCAGGATGAAGGGGAAGACTGAGGTGGTAAACTCGGCCCCGCCGGCGTTGCCGCAGGCCGCTACGACGCCGTAGTAGGCCACTGAGCGGAAGATGCCGCCCAGCACGGCGCCGCCTACGGTATCTACCGCCCCGGCCCAGCGTTCGGTCTCCAGCGGGCGGCCCGGGGCGGTCAACACCGCGCGGTCGATCACCGAGGCGGCGCCCAGGCTCTTCAGGTACTCCTCTTCCTGGAGCCGCCCGGTGGCAGCCACGACCTGGTAGCCGGCGCGGGCCAGCAGGGCCACGGCAACACTGCCCACCCCCCCTGCGGCGCCCGTCACCAGCACCTCGCGACCGCCGGGCTTCACGCCGTGGCGCTCCAGCGCCTGGACACAGAGCATGGCGGTGAACCCGGCAGTGCCGATCGCCATCGCCTGGCGCAGGCTCATCCCTTCCGGCAGCGGCACGAGCCAGTCGGCCTTGACGCGGTTCAACTGGCTGTAGCCGCCCCAGTGCCGCTCACCGACCCCCCAGCCGGTCAGCACGACCTGGTCGCCGGGCTTGAACTGCGGTGATGCCGACTCGACCACTGTGCCGGCGAAATCAATGCCTGGCGCCATGGGCGTCGAGCGCAGGATCTTGCCCTTCCCGGTAACTGCCAGCCCATCCTTGAAGTTCAGTGTTGAGTACGCGACCCGCACCAGCACCTCGCCGGGCGGAAGGTCGCTCACCGGCACGTCACGCACCTCGACGCGGCGCGACCCGCCGCTCTCGTCCACCACCAGGGCGCGAAAGGTCTCATCGCTCATGGTTGTTGTCCTCCTTGACGCGTTGCTGGATTATAATAGAGCCGTGTCGCTTTGCCAACTTCGCCGAGATTGGGATGGAGTAAGCCCATGATACGAGGAATCGACCACGTCGTGATCCTGGTTACGGACCTCGCGCAGGCAGTGCGGGACTACGAGGCCCTGGGCTTTCGGGTGGCGCCGGGCGGCGCCCATAGCGATGGCGCGACCCAGAACGCGCTGATTGGCTTTGCGGACGGCACGTATCTGGAGTTGCTGGCCTTCGTCGCGGAGGCGCCCGACCATCGCTGGTGGCGGCACGTCGCGGCGGGCGAGGGTCTGATCGAGTTCGCCCTGCTCGCCGGTGAGATCGAGGCTGCCGTGGCCGGGGCCGCGGCGCGTGGGCTGCACCTCGATGGCCCGTTCAGCGGCGGGCGCGAGCGGCCCGACGGCGTGTATATCCAGTGGCAAAGCGCCTTCCCCGTTACGCCTGAGCTGCCCTTCCTTTGCGGCGATGTGACGCCCCGCGACCTGCGCGTGCCCCACGGCGAGGTCTGCCACCACCCCAACGGGGTCACGGGCATCGGTCGCATCGTGGTGGCCGTGCCCGATATCGAGGCCAGCGCGGCACTCTACGCCGAGTTGCTCGGCCACGGGCCGATGATGGAACCGGGACGGCGTATTTTCAAGCTGGGACCGCATTATGTCGTGCTACAGGCCCCCGATCCAGATCAGCCTGACAATGCGCCGATCCAGGCCCGGATGGCCGCCCGCGGCGCGGGCATCGCTAGCCTGGTTCTGCGCCGCGACCATATGGGGGGCGAAGCGCAGCCGCTTGATCCGGGGCTGACCCACGGCGCGGCGCTTGCTGTGAGTTGACGCGCGTATGGCGCAACCGGGTTTTGTCCTGCGCCCGGGCCCACCCCCTTCAGGGGCGAACAGAACATGTGGGCGCATGTGGGCGCTATGGCGTTGGGATGCGCTGGGTGGTCCTCACCCCCGGCCCCCTTCGACAGGCTCAGGCTTCGCCCTGAGGCTCAGCCCGAAGGGGCGGGCCTCTCCAGCGAAGCTGGAGAGCCTGCGCTGAGCCTGTCGAAGCGGGGAGACCAGAGCCGCGCGCGGGAGCGTTCTAATCAGGTGCCATCTATGATCCCCAACCGCGATGCGCTGCTCGACCTCCTGCTCGCCCTCCAGGCGCAGATCCGCGATGCGGTGGTCGCGGCGTGCGAGCAGCAGGCTATCGCCGACCTGGCGGGTGTGGCCGAGGACGAGGCTCAGGGTGATACGATCTATGCCGTTGATCGCGTGGGTGAGACGACGCTGCTGGCCTTCTTCGCCGAGCACGTGGCGCCGCGCTGGCCGCTGGTGTTGATCGCCGAGGGCCTGCCCGGCGGGCAGATCACCCTGCCGGAGGGCTTGTCCGAAGCCGCAGCGGTGATCCGGGTGATTGTTGACCCGATTGATGGCACCCGCGGCTTGATGTACCAGAAACGCTCCGCCTGGTCGCTGGCCGGGGTGGCGCCCAACCGCGGCCCGGCGACACGCCTGCGTGACATTGAGCTGGCCGCGCAGACCGAGATCCCCCTGGTGAAGCAGCACCTCTGTGATGTGCTCTGGGCGGTGAGCGGCGAGCCGCTGCGCGCCGAGCGGATCAACCGCTTGAGCGGGGAGCGGCGCCCGCTACATCTGCGGCCTTCCGCGGCGCCGGGCATTGCCCACGGGTTCGCCACGATCAGCCGGTTCTTCCCCGGCGCGCGCGATGAACTGGCCTCCATTGATGAGGCGGTGGTTCGGGCGACCCTCGGCCCGCCGCGACCCGGCAAGGCCCATTGCTTCGAGGACCAGTATATCTGTACGGGTGGCCAGCTCTACGAGCTGATCGCCGGCCACGACCGCTTTGTGGCCGATCTGCGTCCGCTGCTCGAGCGCCACCTGGCGGCGCGCGGCGAGAGCCTGGGGATCTGCTGCCATCCCTATGACATCTGCACGGCCCTGATCGCGCGGCAGGCGGGGGTGTTGCTCACCGATGAGCGGGGGGAGGAGCTGGATGCGCCTCTGGCTGTTGATGCCGATGTCGCCTGGATCGGGTACGCTAATCCCGCCGTCCGCGCCCAGGTCGAGCCGGCGCTGCTGGCGGAATTGCGCCGCCGTGGTCTGATTGGATGAGGGCGCGTTTATACCCTGCGGGAATGAACAGTGATTCTCCGGGAGGGCTGCGCCCTCCCGGACCCTCCCGGTGGGGAGGGGCACGGGGAAACCTGGTTTCCCCTTGTTCATACCAGCCGTCCATGCGGCTGTGCCGCACAACGCCACCGTAAACATAACTATTCTTGGGAGGGCTGCGCCCTCCCAAACCCTCCCCGCTGGCGGGTTGTTTCTGGAAGGGCTGCGCCCTCCCGGACCCTCCCGGTGGGAAGGGGCATGGGGAAACCCGGTTTCCCCCGGCGTCAGATATGCCCACGGCCTTCGAACAGTTCATCGCTGCGGCGCGTGGGTTGCGCGGCGATTTTTTTGACCCCCACCGGCCAATCACCGCCACGCGGGCGCCGGGTTGGACGGACCTGCTCGGCGGCGCGGCGGCCCCTGCGGGGGCGCTGGCCCTCGGCTGGCCGCTGGGGGTGAGCGCCTGCATCGCCGCACAGCCCGACCCCGAGCCGCACATCGTGGTGCGCGATGAGGCCGGTGAGGCCACGAGCCTGCCCCTGGCCGAACTGGTGGATGAGGAGGGGCTGCCGCGCCCCTACGCCGCGGTGAGCGGGGCGCTCGCCGGGCGCCCGCCGTACCAGCGGCTCGCCGGCGCGGCCTGGCTGACGCTGATGCGCGAGGAGTTCGTGCGCTTCCCCGGGGGCGCGCGGCTGCTGGTGCGCTCCCACGACGACCCGGGCGCGACAGTCAGCCTGCTGGCCGCGATGATCCAGGCTCTGGTTGCGATGCTGGACGTGCGCGTGGCCCCGCGCGAACTGGGTCTGGCCTGCCAGACTGCGCTCCAGCGATTGGTTCAGCCAGCCCATCCCCACAGCGCCCTTGGCCCGCTGGTCAGCGTGTGCGCGCCAGCCAGCGCGTTGCTGCTGCTCCACCCGCAGCCGGCGTGGATCTGGGGGTACTTGCACCTGCCGCCGGGAACGGCGATCTGGGCGGTGCGCGTGGGCGAGGGGCCGGGACCGGGCGCGCCGGCATTCACCCGCGTCGCCACGGCGATGGCCTACCGCCTGGCAGCCGAGGCGGAGGACCTGGCGCCCGCCGATGCCGACACCCGCTGGCAGGGCTACCTGGCCAACCTCGATCCCGACCGCTTCGAGCGTCACCTGCGAGACCTGTTGCCGGCCAGGGTGCGCGGGCGAACCTTTCGCGCCCGCTACGGGCCGCTCCCCGGGCTGGCGCTCGACCTTACCCAGAGCTACCCGGTGCGGGCCAGCGCGGCCCTGGCCGTAGACGAGCATCTGCGCGGGCGGCTGGCGCTGGCGCTCCTGCGCGCCGCGGCCAGCAAGGACCAGCGCGACGATGACCTTTCGCTGGTGGGCGAACTCATGCTGCGCTCGCACTGGGCGCAGCGTGCGGCGGGCCACGGCGATGTCCACGCCGATCACCTGGTCAGTCGGGTGTATGGCGCGGGCCTGACGCGCGGGCTGTACGGCGCGCGGGCCGCCACGGCGGAGAGTGGCGCGACCGTGGTGGTGCTGGGTCGCGCCGAGGCTGAGACCACGCTGCGGAGTATTGCCGAGCGCTACGCCGCCGAGGTCAATCTGCCGGTGAAGCTCTCTGGCGGCAGCGCGTCGGGGAGCAGCGTGGCGGGCAGCCGCCAGATCAGCTAAGCGGCGTTTCACCCTGACGCAGGCGGGCCTCAAGCGTATCAAGCGCGCGCGGCAGATCCCAGATCCCTTCGATGGTCAGGTGCGCTCCGGCGGCCAGGAGCTGCCCGGCAATGCGCGCATGGGTCGCCGCGCGTTCCTGCGGCGTCAGAGCGGCGACCTCGGCGGCGGTCAACCCTGATGGGCTACCGGTCAGGGTCACGCCCACCGTCCACATCCCGGCATTCAGCCCTTCTTCCATATCCACCGGCGTGTCACCCACCTTGACCAGGGCAGCCATAGGGTAGACGCCCAGGCGCATCGCGTTCTGGAAACACATCCAGGGGGCGGGGCGCCCGGCAGGCACCTCGTCGGAGCAGACCAGGCTGTCGGGAGCGTAGCCGCGCGCTGCGGCGGCAGGGGCAAGCACGTCCATCATCACGCGCAGGTAGCCGGTCGTCGAGCCGATGGCGAGACCGCGCCCGCGCAGTTCCGCTATGGTCTCGAGCAGGCCGGGGATGGGGTCGGCATACTCTGGCAGGACCGCCAGTTGCATCGGGAGGAAATCGGCGAACAGCTCCTCGATATCGTCTGCGCCGGGCGGCCTGCCGTAGACGGCCTGCCAGGCCGCAGCGACGGCGGGACGGGCCAGGATGGCGCGCAGGTGGTGCTTTTTCATCAAGCCCATGCCGGCGCGGGCATCGTCGGGGGTGATTGGCACCCCCCGTTCGGCGAACAAGCGCAGGAACACGGCGGTGGGGGCGAAGGAACCGTGGTCCACCGTGGTGCCGGCCCAATCGAGGATCACTGCCCGCAGGGGGCCGCGGTAGGGGCGTGGAGAGACAGACATGCGACAGTAGCTCCTGGTGAAGATACGGGGAAACCAGGTTTCCCCAGGCCCCTGCCTGTGGGGGCGGCAGCCGCTCCCAACAGCGGTTGGGATATGGGGAAACCGGGTTTCCCCATCCCCCTGCCTGAAGAAGCATGTTTATGCTGGCGTTGTGCGGCGTGGCCGCATGGGGGATCTGCGATGAATCTGGGGAGCCGGGGGTCTCCCACGCCCCCTGGCAGCGAGGGCGTGGGCGGGGGACACGGCGTGCGCCTTCGGGTTGCCGTTACTTCCAGCCGCTGACCACCTCGAAGATGGCGCGATCATGCAGCGGATTGGGGATGGTCGCCTCGGGCTGGCCAAGCAGGTACTCGGCCATGTCGTTGAAGGGCTTCACACACATCTCTTTGCCTTCGCCCTCCATCTCGAAGAGGGTCTTGCCGGCCAGGCGCGAACGGCGGATCAGGTCGTGGTAGGGCACGCGACCGATGATCTTTGTGCCTACGGTTTCGACGAATTGCTCGAGCAACTCGGTGCCGCCGAACTCGGGGTCCACCCGGTTGGCGATCAGGCCGGCCATGCGTACCTTGTGGCGCTGGCTCTTCTGGGCTATGGCCAGGCAGAGGCGATTAGCGGCGAAGATGCTGTCGAAGTCGTTACAGGCGATGATCAGCCCGTAGTCGGCGTAGTTGAGGGGGGCCGAGAAGCCGCCGCAGACCACGTCGCCCAGCACGTCGAAGACGATCACATCGTACTTGTGGTACAGGCCAAACTCCTTCAACAGCTTGACCGTCTCGCCGACAACGTAGCCGCCGCAGCCCGAGCCGGCGGGCGGGCCACCCGACTCGAGGGTATCCACGCCGGCGAACCCGGTACGGATCACGTCCTCGCGGACCACATCCTCCACGTGGAAGTCCACCTCCTCCAGCACATCGATCACCGTCGGCTGGAGCAAGCCGGTCAGGGGGAAGGTGCTGTCGTGCTTGGGGTCGCAGCCGATCTGCAGCACTCTGGCTCCTTTGAGCGCCATGGCGGCGGAAAGGTTGGCGCTGGTGGTCGACTTGCCGATACCGCCTTTGCCGTAGACCGCGAGGATCAGGCTCATTCCTAACTCTCCTTTTCGCGCTGCTTCCGATACTCCGGCTTACACGCCAGCCGTCTATGCGGCTGCGCCGCACAACTCCAGAATGAAAATATTATTGTTCCTGGGAGGGCTGCGCCCTCCCACACCCTCCCCGCTGGCGGCTTGCTTCCTGGGAGGGCTGCGCCCTCCCCAACC
>CAKZKA010000031.1 GCA_937120965.1 uncultured Chloroflexota bacterium | reverse complement strand
CCAGGTCGAAATCCTGCTGCGTGACGAGAGCGGCGGTCAAACCTTCGTCATCTACCGCGTGTACTGAAGCTGCCACAGCACTCAGGGCTTGCGCTTGCCTTCCTGCCAGTCACCCCAATCGCGTTCCTCTGCGGCGCGAATGGCGCGGCGTTTGGCGGCGCGCCGCGACAGGGGGATGACCTCTTGTAGCACTGCGTAGAGTGCCTCTTCCAGGTGCGGATGGGCGGCGAGGGCCTTTTGCATCACCGCCGCATCGAAACCGCGCGCATGAAGGAGTCGCGCCAGGCGGCGCGCCTCCTCAAGATTTTCAACTAGCAACGCGGCGACGAGTTGTTCTTCCAGTGAGGGAGATGGGTGCATATGCGCCTGACGTGAAAATAGGCCGTGTGCGGGAGGGTTTGGGAGGGCTTCGCCCTCCCAGGAAATAACCCGCCAGCGGGGAGGGTTTGGGAGGGCTTCGCCCTCCCAGGAACAAATATTTTTATTCCGGTTTGTGCGGCGCAGCCGCATGAACGGCTGATATGAACCGGGAACACCAGGTTTCCCCAGCAGCCTGCCCGACAGAGTGGCAAGCCCTCCACGCCGGGACGAAAGCTATGGTAGCCGGGGCGTGCCTCAGGCCGTCAGCAGAATCGGTCCATCTTCGGTAATCGCCAGGGTATGCTCAAACTGGGCCGAGAGCGACCCATCGGCGGTACGCACCGTCCAGCCATCGCGGTCAAGCTTTGTATCAGGGCGTCCGGCGTTGATCATCGGCTCGATGGTAAAGACCATACCGGCCATAATTTTGCGCATATTGCGTGGCTCGTCGTAATGGAGCACCGTAGGCTCTTCGTGCAGATTACGCCCGAGGCCGTGACCGGTATACTCACGCACGACCGAGAAGCCTGCCGCCTCGGCATGACGCTGGATGGCCGCGCCGATCTCGCGCAGGGTGTTGCCCACATAAGCCTGCTCGATGCCTACCTCCAGGCACTGGCGCGCTGTATCGAGCAAGCGCCGGGTAGCAGGGCTGACGTTCCCGACCGCAAAGGTCTCGCAGGCATCACCGATCCAGCCGTTGAGGCGCAGGCCAATATCAATGCCGATGATATCGCCCTCACGCAGGCGCTCCTTCTTGCTCGGAATGCCGTGGCAGATCACATCATTGACCGAGGCGCAGATGGCGCCAGGGAACGGCGGCGTGTTCGACCAGCCGCGTCGGCTGGGCGGCACATACCCCTTGTAGACCGGTTCGGCGCCGTGTTTGCGAATGAACTCCTCGGCAATGGCATCAAGCTCTGCGGTCGAGACACCCGGACGGATATGTTCGCGCAGCACCTCAAAGGTAGCCCGCACCAGCCGCCCGGATTCGCGTAGTAACTCGATTTGCCGCGGACTTTTCAATGTGATCGCCATCGCTCTGCCTTTCGTCGCTCACCTGCTCCCTATAGTATACCTCATGGCGCGCCACAGGTGCGGCCCGGCACGCCAGGGCCGATGCGACGCAGGCACGTTCGGCCCTGAGGTGAACATATGGGAAAACCGGGTTTCCCCTTCCCCCTGCCCCTCGGTGTGGCAAGCGCCCCCGCTGCTGGTGGAGGCGTGGAGAAACCGGGTTTCCCTATGCCCCTGCCCGCCGAGGTGATACGCCCTCCGCAGCGGAGGGGCCTGGATGTAGAGGCGCGGCGCCGCCGCGCCCCGTGGACGGCCGGTGACGACAATTCGCGGTTGACATGGGCAGAAGGCCGCTGGTAGAATGCATGACGGTTGTTTTCGATCCAAGAGCGCATGTATAGTCCGCTTCATCTCGCCATGGCCGTTTATCGTTTGCTGCATCGGCTGCGGGCCGCCCTGGTTGCCGGTCTGGCGCTGGTATGCGCCGCATGCGTGCCCAATCCACCCACAACGACCCTGCCAACCCTGCCGGCGGTCCTTGATATTACGCCCGCGCCCACCCTCGACATAGATGCGACGGCCACCGCCCTGGCGTCGCTGGAACGTCCAACGCCGACCCCCGCGGCACTCTATACCGTCCAACCCGGCGATACGCTCAGCGCCATCGCCGAGCGCTTCGACACGACAGTTGATGAACTGGTCGCCGCAAACGGCTTGACCGACCCCAACGCGCTGCAGACGGGGCAGACGTTGTTGATCCCTTCGCTGCTGCGGACGCCGGTAGTCGGTTCGCCGGTGCCGATGGGGACACCTACACCCACCCTGTCCACACCCTGAGGTGAACATATGGGGAAACCGGGTTTCCCCACGCCCCCGCCCACGGGATGGCGAGCCCTCCTCACCGGGAGGGTTTGGGAGGGCGCAGCCCTCCCAGGAAACAACCCCCCCGCGGGAGGGTTTGGGAGGGCTGCGCCCTCCCGAGAATAATTATTTTCATTCCGGCGTCGTGCGGCGCAGCCGCATGGATGACTGATATGACCATGGGAAAACCGGGTTTTCCCAGCCGGTGGGAAGGGGCTGGGAGAGGGTGGCCCTCCCATCGGAGAAGACGGATTTCTCGGGTCTTGACACGAATGCGTTCCTTGGTTATAGTACCCGTGTTGGCTATTCAACAACCAGACAAGCCGTCCAGGCGCGAAGGAGGTGATGCCCATGAATGATAGTAAGCGTATGGGCGTCGCCGCTGGTGAGGCCCGTTAGGTCTTACCGAACCGGCGACCCCGCATTGTGCGAAACGCCCCTGCCAGGCAGGGGCGTTTTTCTTTGGCCCGCGCCGAGGGGAAGCCCTCCCCGCCCGGCCCGTTCGCCGGTCGGAGGCGCCGGTTACGCATCCGTAGCGTCGTAGACAATGCGCGGGGCATCGAGAGAGGCCGGTTCCCACGAAGGTGTGCGGCGCGCCACCAGGCGCAGCCCGGCGTCGGCGAGAGCGCTCAGCACCTCGGCATCGCTCCAGGCCCGCTCGACGTGCTGCTCCTCTCCGCGTCGCCAGCGTTCATCCTCGCGCACGAACCAGACCACGCGCCCGTAGGCCAGAGCCGCTGCGGCGTCGTAGGCAAGCCGGTGGTAGACCAGGATGCCGTTGGCATCATAGACGACCTGATCCAGCCCCTCCCCCCAGGCGGCGAACTCGTGCTCGGTATTGAGATCGAAAATCAGGCGGCCGCCGGGACGCAGCAGGCGCGCCGCCTGGCCGATCGCCAGGGCCAGGTCGCCATCAGCGGTGAGGTAGTTCAGGCTATCGTACAGACAGGTGATCAGATCGAACGACGCGGGCGCAAGCGTCTCTCCCACCGGCAGACACCTGATGTCGGCCCTGAGCCAGGTAACAGGCAGCTCGTCGGAGCGGCTGCGGGCAATGGCAAGCATGGCTTCCGAGCGATCCACGCCCACGGTAGCCGCGCCACCGGCAGCAAAGACCAGGGCGGCGGCGCCGGTACCACAGGCCAGGTCGAGGACCCGCCCGGGCGGCCCGGGCAGGGCCATGAGGATGCGGCGCGCCAGCGCCTCGGCGAAGGCGCCCTGGCCGATAGCGTGGTAGATGGGAGCGTAGCCGGTGTATATACTAGACATGCAGGTGGATCGGCGGAGCCAGCGCTCACTATGACAAAGCCGGAGCCATACGGCTCCGGCTTTCTGGCGACCCCGGCGCGACTCGAACGCGCGACCTTTTCCTCCGCAGGGAAACGCTCTAATCCACTGAGCTACGGGGTCTTATTCTGTTCAGCGCTATGAGTATACCACGTTCAGCCGCTTCGCGCAACCGGAACAGACAGTCAGGGCTGCTGCAACGTGATCGGGGCAAGCCCCACAGCCCGGTTTTCTGGTTCGTTCTGGCGGCGTAGCCGCCCTGCGCCCCACCGTCGGAGGTTCGTGTTGCCACTGCTCAGATGCCACGAAGGACGACCCGTCCGGCCTCCAGGCGCTCGACGTGGGCCAGGGCGGCAACGGGCACGCCAAGGGCTTCCAGTGGCCCGCGGCCTCCCTGGAAGCACTTTTCGACGACGAAGCCAGCGGCCACCAGGCTGGCTCCGGCCTCGGCGACCAGTTCAGCCAGCGCCAGGGCGGTGCGCCCGTTAGCGAGGAAGTCGTCAACCAGCGCCACGCGGGCAGCAGGCGGCAGATAGCGCGCCGAGATGACCAGGCGGGTGTGGCCGCCGCGGGTCGGCGAGGGCGCCAGGCGCGACAGGGCAGGCGCTTCGACCTCGGGCGCGTATTTTTTGGCATAGACCACAGGCACATCCAGCGCCAGGGCGGTGACGAGGGCCGGGGCAATACCACCGGCCTCGGCGGTCACCACCAGGTCGGGGCGCAGGGGCGCCAGTCGTTGGGCCAGAACTGCGCCGATGGCGCGCATAAGCGCCGGCTCGATACGGTGGTTGAGGAAGTGATCAATTCGCAGGATGCGCTCGTCAATCACCGTTGCTTCGGCGGCAATGCGCCGCACCAGTGGCTCGAACGGCGCGTTGAATGTTTCGCGTAGCTTCTCTGGAAGGTTCATCGCATTATACCATTTTGGATTTTAGATTTTGGATTGTGGATTGCCACGCTGGGCAGCACAACGCCTGAAATCGCTTCA
>CAKZKA010000030.1 GCA_937120965.1 uncultured Chloroflexota bacterium | reverse complement strand
TCCCAGACCCTCCCGGCTGGCGGGTGGTTTCCCGGGAGGGCGTAGCCTTCCCAGACCCTCCCGGCTGGCGGGTGGTTTCCCGGGAGGGCTACGCCCTCCCAGACCCTCCCGGCTGGTGGGTGGTTTCCTGGGAAGGCGTAGCCCTCCCAGACCCTCCCGGCTGGCGGGTGGTTTCCTGGGAGGGCTACGCCCTCCCAGACCCTCCCGGCTGGTGGGTGGTTTCCCGGGAGGGCTACGCCCTTCCAGACCCTCCCGGTCGGGAGGGCTTGCCGTCCCTACAGGCAGGGGTGCGGTTCGACAAGCTCACCGCAGGTGGGGAAACCCGGTTTCCCCCTATGTTCACATCAGTAGCTTACCATGGGACCGTGCCACCTACATGGGAAAACCGGGCTTCCCCAAACTCTGACCGTTGTCGGGATCACCCGGCGCCCCCGCCGGCAGGGGGATGGGGAAACCTGGTTTCCCCATATTTTTCACTCAGTCCTCTATGCGGCTGCGCCGCACAACGCCGGCATGAAAATAACTATTCTTGAGAGGGCGCAGCCCTCCCAAACCCTCCCCGCTGGCGGGTTGTTTCTGGGAGGGTGCAGCCCTCCCAAACCCTCCCGGTGGGGTGGGCTTGCCGCCCCCACCGGCAGGGGGATGGGGAAACCTGGTTTTCCCTGTTTTCACTCAGTAGCCATATATGCAGGCAGTGTAAGACCAGGATTAGCGCAGTGTAAGAGGAAGATTAGAGTATTGGGGAAATGGAATGCCTGCGCACCCGGGGTGACGCCTTACCTCAAATGTGAACACGTAGGCGCAATGTTGACTGTGTCCCGATGCGCCTCGCCCGATCTCCCATCACACATCTGCAATCGCACCTTGCCCCTTGCCTCCCGGAAGGGTCGGCAGGGCCGCGCCCTTTCAGGATCTTATCTTAACCAGTTCTTAACCTCTGTCATGACACTGTAATCTGCGAAACTTGTACGGAGCTGCGATGGGCGGGTACCATTCGCTGTGGCGCCATTCTCAAGCCGGCGTCCGCTGCTCCGAACCTGCCCCGTGATTGGTCTGTGGATCTGTGGCATACCAATTCTGCTTGATGGCATCGCACTGGATCAGCTCCACAGCCCCACGAAGCCCTCTGTGGAGCTGTGGAGCTGAACCGGACAATGCGGTGGCTTCAGTTCCATCTGGTAAAAGTGGCGCCGTGAAGGCCATCTGCTACGCAGGGTGACCCCGGGCCCTGCATAGGCTTCAGCGTCAGGCAACTCTGCTCGCTGTTGCTCCGCAGCTCCACAGCGCCACAGCTCCACAGAACCGATCTGTCGTGCGGTGGAGAAGTGGATAGGCGAGCGGGTTTGAACTATGCCTGACAGCAGGGTAGCCTGTGCTATCAAGCGAACGGTTTACGTTTCTTTCAGCCAACCGCGCCGCGCGTCGCTCCCGCGAGGCGCTCGAGGCATTTCTGGCGCGTGAGCCAGGCCTGCAGGCGTTGCCGGGGTTGCTCGACCTGCCCCTGGGGCTTGATCCGTTGCCCGATCCGGCGGCGATCCTCGATGGTTCGTCGCATCTGGCCGTTTGCGGGCCGCCGGCTTCGGGGCGCACACTGGCGTTGCTCCAGGTCGCCGCGCGCCGGTGCGCGACGGGAGCGGGCGCCCCGGTGGTCTATCTGTCACTGGTCGCCGGCGATGCGCCCGATCTGCCGCCACGGGCGATTATCGCTAGCGCGGTGCAGCAGGCCGGGCTACCCGCGGTTTTCGCTGAGGGCGCGCGTCCGGGAATTGCGCTCGTTGACGACTGGGAGACGCTGCCAGCCGATCGCCGGTTGGCGTGGCGCGCCTTTCTCACCACGACCGCGCGGGAGTGGCGCGCCCTGCGAGTGGTGATTGCGCTGCCGGAGGGCGAGAACTGGCCGGGTTACCGGACCCTGCGTGTGTCCGCCGATACGGCGAGCCACGCCGTCTGGCTCCGGCGCCTGCTGCCAGGCGAGGACCCGGCGCCGCTGCTCGCAGCGCTGCGCGCCGGAAGCGGCAGCGCGCCCCCGGGTCTGGCCGACCTGGCGCTCCTCGCGCTCACCCTGCCCGACCACGGCCTGCCCGGCTCGCGCGCTGCCTTGTACGCGCGGGCCTACGACCTGCTCCGCCCGGGTCTGGAGCGTGAAGGTTCCGAGTCGCTGCTGCACCCGGCGCTGGGTCGGGCGCTGCTCCGCCATTACCAACTGGCGCGCGCTTTCGCCGGCAGCGCCGACATCGGCGGGCTGGCGAGCCTGCCACCGCTCGAGCGCCCGGCTGTGGCGGCGCTAGCCACGGGATTGCTGGGCACTCCGGCGCCGGTGCTGGCTACCCTGTGGGCCGATGACGCTCCCGCAGGGGCGAGTCTTGCCGCGAGTGTGGCCGCCATCCTGGAGGCGCCCGATCAGGCTGCTGACCGGGGTCTGCGGCTGGTCGAGCATCTGGCGCGCCCGGAGGCGAACGCTGAGGAGCGGGCGGCGCTGGTTGCGCTGGCCCCCGCGCTGCCGCGTGTTTTTGCTACCGCCCGTGAGGTTGAGCGCGCCTGCGCGGCCCTGCGTGCTGCCGATGCCGCGCTGCCGCCCGAGGCGGGGCGCTGGCTGCCGCTGGTGGATCACCCGGCGGCGCTTGCCGCTCTGCGATGGGCCGCCGCTGACGTGCTGGCGAGTGAGACGCTGGATCAGGAACTGGTGACGACGGTTCCTGAGGCCCCGGACCCGCTGGCGTTACAGGCGCGCGCTTTTCTGGTGGCGCGCGCCGTTGCCGGGGGCGCAGCGCTGCTGGCGACGCCGCCGCTGCGGGCAGGCGCTGTGGCCTTGCTCGGCGATGCTTCGGCAGGCGAGCGCCGCCTGGTCGTGGCGCGGGCCATCCTCGCCGATGAGAGCCTGCCCGATGATCTCCGCGCCCTGGCGCTGATCGGCGACCGCGCGATGCTCGAGCAGGCCCTGTGCTCGCCCGTGCCCGTGTTGCGCCGGGCGGCGCTGGCGGCCCTCCGCGAGGAGGAGCCGACGGTCGCTGTGACCATGCTGGCGGGGGCGCTCAATGACCCCGCGGCCACGCTTGTCACCCGCGGTGAGGCCCTCGATACCCTGGCAGCGATTGAGCACCCCGGCGCAACGGCTTTGCTCGTCCGCGCGCTTCTCGGTGCGCAGTTCGGCCTGGCGACGCGGCTGCGGGCGCTGAGGTTGCTCGCCTCGCGTGGGCGGGCCGGAACCCACCTGCTCCGTCAGGTGCTGCTGGCAACCGGGCTGCCTGTGGCGCTGCGAGCCGCCGCTGCCGCGCACCTGGGGCGGCTGGAGGACGGCGGGGCCTTGCCCTTGCTGCGCAACCTGCTCGAAGGCGACGCGCCACCCCTGTTGCGCCGGAGCGCTGCGGAAGCGCTCGGCGCCCTGGGAGGCCACGCGGAGCGGGCCGACCAGGTGGCTGCTGCCTTGATCACCGGGCTGCGCCGGGCCGGGGTGGACGCAACTCTGATGGTCGCGATTGCCCGCGGGCTGGGGCGCAGCGGCGCCAATGCCGCGTTGCCCGCGCTCCGTTCCCTGCTCGCGCCGGCGCTGGCCGATCTGCTGCGTCTGGCCTGGGAGCGGCGCGTTCCCGAACTGGCCGTCCGCCCGGCGCGCGCCTGGCCCGCGCTCGCGCTCCCAGCCGAGATGCGTGTGGTGCTGATGGAGGGCTTCGCCGAGGGGGAGACCCTGGCCGACCAGCCCTCCTCCCTGGCCGGGTTCTGCGCCCGACAGGCCGAGCGGGTCGCGGAAGCGGCGGCGCTGGGGCTTGGCGACCTGGCCCGCGCGCGCCCCGATCTCCAGCCGGCGGTGCGCGTCGCCCTGCGCCAGACGCTCACCAGCGATGCCCGCCCGGCGGTTGTGCGCGCCACCCTCGACTGTCTGGCCCATTGTAGCAACCCTGCCGTGGAGCTGGAGGCGCTGCTCGATGATGAGATGGCGCCGCCGCCTGTCAGGTGGCTGGCCCTGGAGCATCTGGGCCGGCTGGCGCCCGCCCGCGAGACGCTCACCCGCCGCTTGCACAGCGGCGACCCCTTTCTACGGGCGGCGATGGTGACGCTCCTGGCCCGCCAGGGTCACGAGGCTGCCCTGCCGATCATCCGCCGCCTGGCGCGCGATGGCGAGAGCGACCCGCACCTGCGGCGCGCCGCCGTCGCGGCCCTGGGGCGCTTCCCCGCCGCTGAAGTCAGCGCGACCCTGGTGGCGCTGGCCGCCGATGCCGGTGTTTCCGCCGACATCCGAACCCTGGCTACGGCCGGGCTGCCGCCTACCCTCTCCACCGATGAACGGGCGGCCCTCTACCGCGCCCTGCGTGTCACCCGGCAGCCGGAGGAGGTGGAAGTGGCCCTGGCGCGGGCGCTGGCCCGCGCTGGCGAGCGCGAGGCGCTGCCGATCCTGCTCCGGCTGGCGCGCAGCGAAGCCGGCGCTGCGGCCATCGCGAGCCTCGAAGCACTGGCTGAGATGGGTGATGACAGCATCGAGCCGGTGCTGGTCGCGGTGAGCCAGAGCCACGTGGCTACCCCGGCGGTACGGCTTGCCGCGGTCGCTGCGCTGTTGCGCCTCTGCGGCCCGGCGCACCTGACCCTGCTCCGCGAGTACCTGACCGGCGCAGCCCCCCCCTTGCGCCTGCGCGCCCACGCCGCTCTTGCCGCGACCTGCCCCGACGATCCGCGGCTCGGCGAGCCCCTGAGTGACTCGCAGGCCCCACTGGCGCTCCGGCTCCAGGCCCTGGCGCACCTTGCCAGCCACGATCCCGCCGCGCCCGCGCTGGAAGCGGCCCTGACCTGCGCCCACGAAGAGCCCCAGATCCGCCTGGCTGCCGCCGCGGCACTGGTGCGCGGCGGACCGACTGCCCTCACAGCGCTCGCTGTGGTCCTTGCGAATGAGCCTGACCAGGTGTCGGCCCCGCCCCTGCTGCGCCGGCGTTGCATCGAAACCCTGGCGGCGCTGGCCCGAGAGAACGATGCCGCCGCGCCCGCGGCGCTGGAGCGCCTCGGCGCTCTGGCTGAAGCGCCCCACCATCCGGCGGAACACGGCTACTGGGCGGGCGAGATGCTGATCCGGCTCACGTAGGGAAGCGAAGGAGCGCGTCGTGGCAACTCGCATTCTCGTGATTGACGACGAACCGGTGATCTGCCGGTTGATTGAATACCAGCTCGGAGGCGCAGGGTATCAGGTCACATCGTACCAACGGGGCCACGATGCGCTGCTGGCGCTGGCCGGTGAAGCCCCGGACCTGATCCTGCTCGACGTCATGATGCCGGGGATCAGCGGCTGGGACCTGTGCCGCGAGATCCGCGCCGGTTCGACGGTGCCAATCATCATGCTGACGGCAAAAAACGATGACGATGACATCGTTACCGGCCTGATGAGCGGCGCCGACGACTACGTAGGCAAGCCCTTCAACGCCGACACGCTGATCGCGCGGATCGAGGCGGTGCTGCGGCGCAGCCGGGGCCTGCGCGGCCCGCGGCAGCCAGGGCCGACCCCTGCTGCGCTTCGTGTCGTGTCAGCGCCGATGCCTGCGGCGGAACCGGCCGCGGGCCGTGAAGCGCCCGTAGCCGGCCCGCGGCCCACAGCAACCGCGAGCGCGCCTGTGGTTGAGCGGCCCCCCCGGCTCGGCCCGCTGCTGGCCGAGGCGCGGCGACAGCGGCGCCTGAGCCTGCACGATGCCGGCGAGGTGTGCGGGGTACGCTGGGAGTTTCTGCAAGCCATCGAGCGCGAGCAATTCAGCTATGTGCCACACGACGAACTGCGCCATGCCTTGCGGTCCTACAGCGCCCTGCTCGGCGTTGATCTCGACCCATACCTGGGACGTGGCAGACAGCGCCGACACCGCTATCCGGGGGCGCTGCCTTTGACCGTGGGGATGGTCGCCGTGCTGGCCCTGGCGCTCGTGCTGGTAATTCTCATCCTCTAAGATGGATCGTGGAACGGTGAAGCTGAAGCCCGGAGTATCGCGCGAGCGTGAACCAGACCTGAGGCAGGAAGGTTTGATGGAAGCGTTCATCTTCATCGTTGGAATCGCTGCTATCGCCGGGGGATGGTACTGGCTCTGGCGTTCGAACAACCAGGCGCAGCAGCGCATGGCCAGCGCTCTGGGCTTCGAGGTCGTGGCGCAGGGCGCTGAAGAACGTAGACCGGACCCGGTCCTGGGTCGCCAGTACCAGCGACTGATTATGATCGGCAACATCGAAGGTCGGCGGGCTGAGGTCTGGAGCCGGATCGTCTACTATCGCAATCGCAAGCGACAAGCGCTGGCAACGGTGCTGGCAATGCCACTGGGGCTATCGGGCGAACTGAGGTTACGGATCCAGCCGGCGCGCCTCGGACAAATGCTGGCCTTCTTTGGCAATGACCAGCCATACATACCAACCGGTGATGCGGAATTCGACCGCGTCTTTCGCGTTACCAGCACGGACGCAGAGACGGCGGCGCGACTGCTGACGCCGGAGTTGCGGAGCGAGCTGCTGGCATTTCAGCGGCAGATCACCGGGGATATGCCTGACTCGGCTGCGGGCCGCGTGGCCGGGGAATTTCTCATGGGCGCCTTTGAGCTGGAGCCTGGCCGAATAAGCTACGCTGTTCCAGGCACGGCCTCAGAAAGGGTTGCCGGACACCTGAAGCTGGCAGCGCCGCTGCTGGTAACCTTCGCTACACACGTGGAGGCACTGTTCATCGTATGAAATACTCCCTGCTACTCAGCCTCTTGCTCGGGTTCTCATTGATGCTAGGAGCATGCGGTTCAGGCAGCCAGGTAGGCGAGACGACGCCTACCGCTGCGCCAGCGGCGGCGACGGCAACGGCAGTGGTCGTAGAGCCAACCCCCGTGCCGCCCCAGCCCACTCCGGCGCCGGCCACCTCTGAAGCACAGCCTGGCCCCGTGGCGAGCACAGAGCCACAAACTGCCTGTGATCACCCCTACTTTCCCCTGCGCCCCGGCGCAACCTGGACCTACCGTGAACGCGCGCAGCGGTACACCGTGCGCTGGACGGTGACCGACGTGGAGGGCGATCGGCAAACGGCCACGGCGCGCATGGAGGCCCTGGTCGAGGTCCCCGATCCGTCTATGGGCGAGAACACGCGCCTGGAGTACACCTGGCGGTGCAGCGCCGAGGAGGGCATCGTCTCATTTGACTACGTCTCGCTCACGAACGCGAACCGTAGCTCAACTGAATTTCGATTTGAGATTGTCGAGAACGAGGGCGAAGGGGTCATGTTGCCACCTGTCGCGCGGCTGACGCCGGGGCAGAGCTAGAACCTTACCTCGCGCAGCACAATCAGGATGGTCCTGCCCGATGGCGCCGGCGGGCCGGGGATCGGGGACATGGGAGGCACGAGCGAGACGCGAGTGGCCTACACCGTCGCCGAGGCGCTACCGGTGACCTTTGCCGGCGCGACGTATGACGGCCTGAAGTTGCAGCAGGAGACCGAGATTACGATAAACATCACTATCGGCGGTGTAAGCGCGGGAGTGCCGGCGAACACCACGGCTGTCACCAGCACCTCGACCCTGGCGCGTGGCATCGGGTATGTCCTTATTGATGAGATCGGCGGGATGGACAACGCGGGGATGGAGCTGGTCGAGTATTCGATACCCTGAGGCACAGGCCAGAGCCACACGGTTCCTGGTGGAGAGGGGCGAAGCCTCTCCACCAACCCTGTCTGGTGCAGCGCGGCGCCGTCGTGCCGGACAGGGGTATGTTGTGGGCGCCGCAGGCCCCGAACCCTCCGCTGAGACAGAGACAGGTTATGGTAACAGACAAATGTCAATCCTGGAAAGGCGGGGAATATTGTCTATCCACAACGGAAGATATTCCTCTTCTGGGATCTCGAGCGCTAATGTATTTTAGCAACGTGGAGTGATATTACCGCGCCGTCGAACATTCAGTAAACAGCATAGTACGTATGAGGTGCGGCACGTATGTATTCAACACCTGCCAACATTTCAGCGCTCAAAGAGAATAAACGCCAGTGGGATACTCTTGGCGAAGTGGATCCTCTGTGGGCGATGACCGGCACCAACAGGCACGGCGGCTGGGACGAGGAACTGTTTTTTCGGACCGGCGATCAGCAGGTGGCCGGCGTGATGTGCGACATTGAGCGCATTGGCCGCCCCGCGGGTCGAGAAGCCGTGCTCGATTTCGGCTGCGGGGTCGGTCGTTTGACCCGCGCATTTCAGGCCCAGTTCAATGAATACGTCGGTCTGGATATTTCGGACAGTCTCATCGCGAAGGCGCGAGCGTTTCATGCGCATTTGCCCCGTGCGCACTTTGCGGTAAGCGTCGGCGACAGGCTGAGTCTGCCGGACGAGCGTTTCGATCTGGTGTACTGCTGGGGTGTATTGCAGCATGTTCCCGAGCGGGCCGTTGTACTGCGGCTTCTTGGCGAGTTTGTGCGGGTGCTCCGGCAGGATGGGTTGTTGATTTTCAGCGCCGTGTACCACATCAAACGGCTTTATCGTCTACAACCTCGCCGGCGGGTGTATGCGCTACTGAAAAAGTTGAACGTTCCTGATCATATTCTGTACAATCGGCTCAAATTGTACCCCCAATCGGTACATTTCATTCCACAATCGGTGATTCTTTCCCACCTGCGGTCCCTTGGCGCTCGGGTCCTGGAGGTGCGTCAGGATAGCGCTCCCGAGTCTCCGCACCAGGCTTGTCTGGTGTATGTGGCCCGGTAGATAGGGGCGGAGGTAAACACACGCCACCAGGATGGCGAAAGAGGGGAGGGGCCGTCATTCACGCGCCGGTGGACAGGTTTCCGGGAGGGCCTGGCCCTCCCGGCCCCTCCCTCGGCTCGCGCGCTACTCAAGCGTCGGCAGCGCGCGCATGCATCCACGCCAGAATCTCCGGCCAGAGCTCCTGATGGGCACGGCGTCCCACCAGCATCCCCAGGTGTTGCAGCACTACCCCCACATCGCCCTGATACCAGAGCACGCGGGTGTCACTGCTACCCGCTGCGGCATGGAACGGCAGCACCGCTTCGGGCGGAATGAGCGCCGAGTGCGGCTCAACGACGCTGATGATGGGCATCGTCAGTGCCGCCGGATGCGCCGGTTGCCCGCTCACCGTCAGGGTTCCCTCCATAAAGCGATTCTCCCGATAGAGTAACTCCACAACCTCCTCGAACAGGCGACGGGGCAGCGGTTGTTCGTCGAGGGTCCAGCGCATGACCCGCAGGTGGACGTTCAGCGCCTGGGGGTCAGCCAGGCTGCGCCACCAGTCGGTCAGGCGTTCGCCCTCGAAGGTGCCGGGGGAGGTCAGGATGCTCACCGTGTTGAGAAAGGAGCCTGGAACGTTCTCCGGCATAAGCGCGGTGAGCGTGGCAGCGTGCGGGGCGCGCGCCACCACGGGGGCAAAGGCGCCCGTGCCAGAACCGAAGCGCAGCGGCGCGCTGAGGAGGATCAGCCCGCGCACGTTCTCGGGGTGCAGAGCCGCGAAGATGACCGCCAGCACCCCGCCGAGGGAGTGACCCGCCACGAAGGTCGCCTGTGCGCCGGTCTCGGCGGCGATGGCTTGCTGGCAGGCGTGGATGTACTCGTCGGCATACTCGGCCAGTCCCAGGCTGTGGTCATCAGGACCGGGACGCTCCCACTGGATCAAGTAGGGGCGCACACCGTGCTGAAGACAGCGGCGTACAACGCTGATTTCGGGCACAAGATCCCAGAGATAGGCGCGTTTGATTGGCGCGGGGACGATCAGCAAGACTGGCCCGGACGCGCCGGGATCGGCGTAGGCCTTGAGCGTCACGGGAGGCGATGCAAACACCACCCGCGACGGCGTTTCAACCGGGGCGAGGCCGCCCATATCGAGCCAGCGCCCGCGCGCGCGGCGCAGGCGGTCGAGTTGGTCGTAGATCATCGGAGTGTCTCCTTTCCGGGTGTCAAGCGCCCCCCGCACTGGTTGAGAGATGGGGAAACCGGGTTTCCCCAACCCCCTGCCCACGGGGGTGGTCAGCCTTCCCTACCGGGAGGGTCTGGGAGGGTTCCGCCCTCCCAGGAGAGTCTACTATGCGTGATGGGGAAACCGGGTTTCCCCATGCCCCTGCCCACGGGGGTGGTCAGCCTTCCCCATCGGGAGAGTCTGGGAGGGCGGAGCCCCTCAAAGAGTTGCGACTGCTCTGGGATAGGCTTCCTGATGCGGCAACACGCTTAAATGCACCAGCGAATGGGAAGTAAAATGGGTCAACGAATAGTAAACGAATAAACGAATATAAAATGGGTCAATGAATAGGAAAAATGGGCCAACGAATAAGAAACGAATAAACGAATGCTCAAGGTGTGCCTGACTCTTCCAGGGAGGCGCGCCAGCCCGGCAGCCGCGCGCGCGCGAGCGCTATGATCCGCGCATGCCGAATGCGACGGTCTCGTGATACCCTTTGAAGGGCTCAGCCCTCCCCGGAGAATCTGATGTGCGTGATGGGGAAACCGGGTTTCCCCGAGCCCCTGGAAACCAGTATACCCCGTCGGTGGGGGACGGACAAATCCGAAGGCGGTTGTATGGGTTGACCCTTTTCCCGGGTGCGCCTGGTTACCCCACGCTTGAACACGTGCTCAGACGGGCTGGTGTGCGTGTTCGCTGCGCTTCTGGTACAATCCCTCGGGCGGGGAGGCATGGTGAGGTTGAAGGGGTGGAGGTGTGGAGGTATTTTCGCTTGTCATAATGTAGTGGCAACGATGATGTTTCCTGTCACGCCTCGACACGTCTCCAGCTCTACATCTCCATACTTCCATACTGCTACGATTGAGGAGATCTATGACCAGTTCCGCTCCGGGCGAGGCGTTGTCGCGGGAACGTGGCGCCGGCTCGGCTCTGACGGTACCGCGCATTGGCGATCTGCGCCCCTATCTCTGGCTGGCGCTGTTGACCGTGCTGGCGCTGACGGTGGCCTATGCGGCCCGTCCGGTGGTGCGGATTGACCTCGGCGGCGATCACGATGCGATCTTTCTGCGCGGCTTCCACGGGCGTGAGATTGATGCCATCGGGGCAGGGGAGACGGCGGGCTGGCCGCGCGACGCCCGCGCCTTGAGTGTGCCGGGTCGCCGCGAGGGGGTCTGGATTGCTACGCTGCGCGCCGCTCCGGGCCAGCCGGCCGGCATCCTGCGTGAGGCGGCGGTAGCGGTGAATGGCGAGCGGGTGGATATGCCCCGCCGCGGCCCCGATTTCATTATTGCCAAGGTGCCAGCAGAACTGAGCACCGCTGAGACCCTGAGCTTCAGCCTGGTGTCGCCCCTGGTTGGCGACCCCGACCCGCCGCCCGGCCTGGTCGGCGAGGTGACGCTGGCCCCTGCGCGGACCTACCGCTGGTCGAGTGGCGAGTCCAGCATTGTGCTGCCCAATCTGGGGCGAGGGGCCTGGACGCTGGATCTGGCGGTGGTCACGGCGCACCCTAACGGCCAGCCGGTGAACGCGGAGGTGCTCGTGAACGACACGCTCCTGGTCCGGCTGCCCGACAGCCCGGCGCCGCGGCGGGTGCGTCTGCTGGCGCCGGCGCGTCTGGTGCGCGACGGCACGCTGGAGGTGACGCTGCGCTCGAATACCTATGCCGACCCGCGCCCGCTGGGGGTGCTGGTGTCGGAGGTTACGGTGGCCCCTGCGGGCAACGCGGGCCTCGCCACAGCCGTGCCGCCCTTCGGCGGCCTGGGGCTGGCCCTGGTGACGGTGCTGGGGGCGTTTGCCTCACTGCGGCTGATCGTTGGCAGGGGGTGGCCCGAGGATAAGCGACGCATGCCGCCGTATCTCTGGGTGGCCCTGGGGGTGGGCCTGGCAGCCCTGGCCGGCGCCTGGGCGCTCATGGCCCATCGCTTTCCGAGTAGCTTTATGCTGCCACGACTGGCCTGGCTGGCGCTCTGGAGCGTGGCGCTTGCCCTGGCCCTGCGCCCGCTGACGGGCTGGCTCTTCCGCGTGGCGGGCTTTCCTCTGCGAAGCGGCGATGCGGTCGCGGCCCTGGCCGGACAGCGCTACCTCAGCCTGTTGCTGCTGTTTGTGATGCTCAGCTACTGGCTCAAGGCCATCGGCGCGCTGCACCCCTTCTTCGTCGCCATTGATGTCAACTGGCACATGACCCGCGCCCAGTGGATCCTTGACGGGCGCCTACCGTTGCTCTACGGCACCAGCAGCCCGTTGAATGAGACGACCATGCCCACCGCTGAGTGGGGCGAGAACCGTCCGGTCATCCCCTACTCACCCTGGTTCCACATGTTCGCCACGGTCTTCGCCTTCACGCCGATGGGGATGGACATGGCGGCGAACATGTTCAGCATTCTGATCGACAGCACACGCATTATTCTGATCGTCCTGATTGCCCTCAAGGCCGGCCTGACCCGCCGCGGCTCGCTGATCGCCGGGGCGACCTACGCCGTGCTCCCCGTGGCCTTCCTGCTGCACTCCTGGGGCAATATCCCCACCACCTTCGGCCTGTGGCTGACCCTGGTGTGCAACACGATCATCTTTGTGTGGTGGGAGCGGCTGCACGAGCGCCGCGTGATGGTGACGCTCTCGGTGCTATTGCTGCTCACCTTCCTGATGTATACCGTCACCGGGGTGTTCATGGGGGTGTTCCTGGCGGGGTTGACGCTGCTGGTGTGGCTGAACGGGCTGCGGGGCGGGGCGTGGGCCGCGCTGCGGGGCCAGCTCAAGCCGCTGTGGATTGCGGCGGGTGTGGCGCTGGCCCTGGCAGTGGTGATCTACTACGGTCAGTACATTCCGCTGATCGTTGCCCAGACGGTACCATACATGAAGACGGTCTTTACCCAGGGGCCAGAGAGTGTGGGTGTGGTGCGTCCGCCCTTCGGGCAGTACATGTGGAGTTACGTGCCCCATCTCGATTACCGTATCTGGCCGGGTGATTACCTCTACTACGGGATCGCTATCCCGATGCTGTTCACCATTCCCGGGTTCTTCGCTCTGCGCCGCGAATCGCTGCCCTGGCTGATGTTCGCCGCCTGGCTGAGTGTAGCGACCCTGTTCATGTTCGCCGGTTACCGGATCTCGATGGTGGACAAGCAACTGTTCTACATGCTCCCGGTGATGTGCGTCTGCTGGGCGCTCTACGCCGACCGGATCTGGGAACGGTGGGCCTGGGGGCGCTGGGCGGTGATCGCGGTGCTGCTCTACACCCTGTATGCCGCGCTGGACCAGTGGGTGCTGCGGATCGCCACGTCGCCGGTGGCGGGGTGATGAATAGTGCAGGTGACGCAACGACGGATATGCTACGCGACCAGAGCATCCCCAGCCCGTCTCGAGCCGCGGCGCTCCAGGCGTGGCTCGGCCCCGGGCGCGCGCTGGCAGCGCTGCTGCTTGTGTTCAGCGCGGTGATTATCGGCGCAGGGGCCTACAAGTACGCCTACTGGGGCCACGGCTTTGATATGGTGGACTTTCACATGCCCATCTGGGGTACGCTCCAGGGGCGTTTTTTGCTGGTCTCGCGCTACAATTTTACCGACACGTTTATGGGGTTGGACGTGGCGCTGGGTTTCCTGCCAGCGATTCCGTTCTACGCTCTGGCGCCCTCGGCCTACACCCTGGTCGTGGTGCAGACCCTGCTGCTGGCCTCGGCGGCGGTGCCGGTCTACCTGATTGCCCGTGACCGGCTGGGCCACCCCTGGGCGGGAGTGGGCTTTGCGGCGCTGTATTTGCTCTACCCCACCACCCAGTTCATGGCCATGGCCGCGCCGTTCCAGCCGCGCATCCCGGGGTTGGTGGCGTTCTTCTGGGCCTTCTGGTTCCTGGAGCAACGGCGCCTGTGGCTGTATCTGCTGCTGCTGGGGCTGGCCATGCTCACTCGCACCGACGCGGCGCTGGTGGTGGTGGCCTTCGGGATCTACGCCGCGCTGCGGCGCCTGCCGTGGAGCTACAGCGTGGCGCCAGCGCTGGTGGGTCTGCTCTACTTCTACGTGGCGATCACCTACGTCACGCCACGCTTTTACAGTCCCGAGTTCCAGCCGGTGCGGGTCGAGGTGCCCTTTGATCTGAACCGCGATTATAACGAGATGTGGCCGTGCGGGGTCAGCCCGCAGGCCTGTTACTACCTGCACCTGGGGGGCAGCCTGCCGGCAATAGCCAGAAACATTCTGACCCATCCGATTGAGGTTCTGTTCTTTATGTTCCAGCCGGCGAAGCTGGCGTACCTGGGCCTGATGGTTGCCGGGCTGCTGCTGTTGCCGCTGTTCGCGCCGCGCGAGGCGCTGCTGGCCGCGCCGATCCTGGCGATCAACCTGCTCTCCAACCGGGTCTACCAGTACGTGATCACCGAGCAGTACCAGATCCTGGCCATTCCGGGCCTGGTGATTGCGGCGATCTACGGCGCGGCGTGGCTCTGGGCGCGCGTTGGGCAGCATCGGCCCGATGCGCCTCGGCTGGCGACCGGCGCTCTGCTCACCCTGGTTGCGCTGGTGGCCCTGGTGAACCTGCCGCTGAAGAACCCCGTCATTTCGGCCCTGCGCAACCCGGAGCGCCCCGAGCGTGTGGCGCTGATGGAGCGTATGAAGGCCCGCATCCCTCCCGATGCGGTGGTGGCGGCGACATCGTTCCTGGCTCCTCACCTGCTGCCACGCCAGGCGATCTACTTTATTCCCGGCGGCAAGATGCACCACCACGTAGATGAGGCCGAGTATGCCTTTATTGACCTGCGCGCCAGTGGCCTGCGGGCCGAGGCGGCGCGGGGCAACGACATTGTCGCGCGTCTACGCGCCGACCCGGCCTGGACGGTCGTTCACGAGGAGGATGATCTGGTTCTGTTTCGCAAGGTGCGCCACGGCTCCTCCTCCTCACACCCCCGGCCTCCCGCTCCCTGATTGGGAGAGGGGGCGGAATATATGGGCGCCGACGGGCGTTGTGGGGTTGGGATGCGCTGGTTGGTCCGCACCCCCGGCCCCCTTCGACAGGCTTCGCCCTGAGGCTCAGCCCGAAGGGGCGGGTCTCTCCAGCTTCGCTGGAGAGCCTGCGCTAAGCCTGCGAAGCGGAGAGACCAGAGCCGCGCGCGGGCGCGTTCCAATGCGGTACAAGCCACGTTGGCTCGG
Source organism: uncultured Chloroflexota bacterium (assembly GCA_937120965.1). GTDB lineage: Bacteria > Chloroflexota > Chloroflexia > Chloroflexales > Chloroflexaceae > JACAEO01. Next base: position 2,472 of record CAKZKA010000030.1, on the reverse strand, counting down.
ATGTGCTGTCCGCCCTTAACATCGAAGGAGGTGGGGAACCCCGGGTTCCCCACGCCTCTCTCCACCAGGTCGGCAGGGTGCGTGTGAAAACCCGCCTGTTTCCTTTTACCCTTTCTCTTTTACCTTCCCGTGCCCGGGCGCCCACGCCGGGCCGACTGGGAGTGCGGGCGCACCTGCTGGTGCTCCTGGCCTACCTGGGGCTAGCCCTCTGGCTGACCTGGCCGGCGGCTCTCAGTCCGGGCAGGTACTACTTCACTGGCGGCGAGAATATCTTTTTCTTCCCCACAACGCCCGATGCGCCGCAGAACATCTGGAACTTCTGGTGGGCCGCCCGCGCTCTGAGTGAGGGCCGCAGTCTGTGGTTCGCCGACCGGCTCTACTACCCCGAGGGCGTGCAGATGGCCCTGCAAACCCTTAACCCCCTCGCGGTGGCACTGGCGCTGCCCGTCACGCTGACCGCTGGCCCCACGGCGGCCTATAACCTGACCGCGATTGTGGCCGTGGCTCTCACCGGCTACGCCGGCTTTGGCCTGGCGCGCGCCTTCGCCCCCGGGGTGGCCGGGCCGTTCCTGGCCGGGGCGCTGCTCACCGCTGCGCCGTTTCACATCGCCAAGCTCGACTCGGGCCAGTTGAACTTCGTGACCATGCAATGGCTGGTGTTGTTCATGCTGGCCTTTGTCCAGATGTGCCGTGTCGAGGGTTGGTGGGGGCCGGCGCTGGCGGCGCTGGCCTACGGCGCGGTGCTCTACACCGACTGGTACTGGGCGCTGGTGGGCGCAGCTTTTGCCGCCGGGTGGGCCGGGCTGAGCCTGATCGGCGCAGCCCGCCCGCGGGTGCTGCTGGCGCGCTTCCTGGCTTTCGGCGCCCTCAGCGTCGCGCTGGCGTTGCCGCTGCTGATTGCGGCAAGCGCGGCGCGCGGCGACCTGCCGCGGGAGCCCGGTGAGATGTGGATGGCCTACACCCTGGGCTACTCCGCCGACGCGCTGGGACTGTTCTTCCCTGCGGCGCGCCATCCCCTCTGGGCTGTGCCCGCCGAACGCTTCCTGGTGAGTGTCGCGCCGCTCTCGATCACCGAGGGGTCCTACACCGCCGCGGGGTGGACCCTGCTGGCCCTGGCGGTTCCCGGCGCGCTCTGGTATGGCCGGACGCACTGGCGCTTGCTGGTGGTGGCCCTGCTGGCCTGGCTGCTGGCGGTGGGGCCAACCCTGCACGTGCTGGGCCACGATACCGGCCTGCCGATGCCCTATCGGCTGTTTCAGACCCTGCCTTTGCTGGGCACGGCACGCCGGCCCAATCTCTTCGGGGTCATCACGATTACGGTTGCGGCGGTGTTTGCTGCGCTGGCCCTGGCCCACCTGCGCGCGCGCCTGGCGCCGCGACGCTTTGCGCTGGTCCTGGCGTTCTTCGTTGCCCTGGGTTTGTTTGAGCTGTGGCCGCCGGCGCGGGTGCCCAATGCCCTTGCGCGCCCGGAGGTGTTCGCCCGGATCGCCGCCAGCGAGCCGGGTGTGGTGGTGGATCTGCCGCTGGAGCAGGGCACCGACAGCCGCACCCTGATCCATCAACTGGTCCACGGGCAACCGATCCTGCGCGGCTATGTGGCCCGCCCGCCCGCGTATCCCACTCTGGACCATAGCCCGCTGCCGGCCCAACTCGCCCAGATGCGCGTCTGGTCGGAAGATGATATCATTGCCCTCGACCCGCAGGCTCTGGCCACGATGCAGTGCTACTACCGACTGCGCTACCTGGTGCTGGAGCCGGCGGAATTGACGGCGGACCAGGAGGCGGCGGTGCTGGCAGTGGCGGCGCGGCTGAGCGGCGCGGCGCCCGAACCCTGGTATACTGATGCGCGCTTCCGCGCCTACCGGCTGCCCCTGCACACCGGCCGCTGCGCGCCGTTCGTCTTTCCCGGCGCGGGCTGGAACGACCGCGAGGTGCAGGGCGAGCTGGTCTGGCGCTGGAGCACCGGGCGCAGTGAGGTGTACCTGGTCAACCCGGAGGCCCAACCGCGGGTGGTAATGCTCGAACTGCTGGCCGAGGGCCGCGAAGAGGGCCAGCCCCTGACGATCCGGCACGCCGGTCGCCCGGTCGCCGAGGTGCAGCTTGCCCGGCCCCTGCGGCGCTACCGGATGGCAGTGCTGGCCCCGCCAGGCCAGAGCCGCCTGGAGTTGATGACCCCGGCCGCGCGCGACCCGGCCAGTAATCGCGAGGTGGGCTTCGCCGTGCGGGCGGTAGCGGCGAGGCAGGGGAAATGATGAGGGATGCTGGGGAAACCCGGTTTCCCCACGTGTTCACGTTAGACGATCATGCGCATGGCGCACAACGCCTCAGGGAGGGGGAATGGGGAAACCCGGTTTCCCCCTCTCCCAACCGGTGGTGGGGGCGCCCGGTGACCCCGCAGGCAGGGGTGCGGTTCGACAGGCTCACCGCAGGCGGTTCGACAGGCTCACCGCAGGCGGTTCGACAGGCTCACCG
>CAKZKA010000029.1 GCA_937120965.1 uncultured Chloroflexota bacterium | reverse complement strand
CTCTATGCCGCCGGGCCGTCTCTATGCCGCCGGGCTGTCTCTACGCCGGCGGGCCGTCTCTGCCCCCTGTGAGGCGCGGAAAAAACAAAAAAACATGGTATACTCAAAAAAAGTTCCCCCGGAATGCGCCCCCGCAGCGTCGCACACCTGTCGCATCATTGATGCGACTTTTCTGCTATGGAGGACAGCTAAGGTTGAGCACCACGAACGCGGTCGAGCTGCGCGACGTCGTCAAACGGTTTGGCGACACCGTTGCTGTGGACCATGTTTCGCTTGAGATCCGCGATGGGGAGTTTTTCTCACTGCTCGGACCGAGTGGTTGCGGAAAGACGACGACCCTGCGCATGATTGCCGGCTTCGAATACCCGAGCAGCGGTTCGATCGCGATCCACGGGCGCGAAATGGCGACCATCCCACCCCACCGGCGCCCGGTGAACACGGTGTTCCAGTCATACGCCCTCTTCCCGCACATGACGGTTGCGCAAAATGTGGCCTTTGGCCTGGAGATGAAGCGCCGTCCCAGAGATGAGATCGCGGTGCGGGTGCAGGAAGCCCTGGAACAGGTGCGGCTGAGCGCCTTTGCTGACCGGCGCCCCCGGCAATTGTCAGGTGGCCAGCAGCAGCGCGTTGCCCTGGCGCGCGCGCTGATCAACCAGCCCGAAGTGCTCCTCCTCGATGAGCCGCTCGGCGCTCTGGACCAGAAACTCCGCAAAGAGTTACAACTCGAATTGAAGAGCCTGCAACGACGGGTGGGCATCACCTTCATCTTCGTCACCCACGATCAAGAAGAGGCGCTGACCATGTCCGACCGCATCGCTGTGATGAGCCAGGGCAAGGTCTTGCAGATCGGCTCCCCCACCGAGATCTACGAGCGTCCTACCTGTCGCTTTGTGGCCGATTTTATCGGTGAGACTAACTTTATCGCCGGGAGGGTCATCGAAAACGGCGCTAACGCCGCGACAATTGAGACCACCGATGGCCTGCGCCTGCGTGGCCTCACGCCGCGACCGGTGCAGGTAGGCGAGCCGGCGGTGCTCTCCATCCGCCCTGAGAAGGCGCGCCTGCTCGCTCCCAGCGACGCCCGCGCCGGGCACGCCTACGCCCTGCCGGTGCGTGTCGAACTGGTCAGCTACATCGGCAGCGATACGCGCATTACGGTGCGCCTGAACGATCAGCGCACCTTTGACGTATGGGAGCAGAACACTCTCAGCACCCTTGACCGGGATGCCTACTGGCAACCTGGCGAGCCGGCAGTGCTGGTCTGCCCACCCGACAATGCCCTCGTGCTTACCGAGTAGGAGCGTGCCGATGGCCCTCAACACGTTGGAGCGTGAGCGCCAGCGACGCGAGCGGCGAACGCTGGCGGCGTTGCTTGCCCCGGGTCTGCTCTGGCTCACGCTCTTCCTGGCCCTGCCCCTGATGATCATCCTGGCCTACAGTTTTATGACCAATGGGCCGCGGGGGAACATTGTCTGGCAGTTCACGCTCGGCAATTACATTGACCTGTTTACCCGCTCGATCTACGTCAATGCCTACCTGCGCTCCATCTGGATCAGCATCCTCACCACGCTGATCTGTCTGCTGCTGGGCTATCCCCTGGCGCTGTTCATTGTGCGCCAACCTCCCCGCTGGCGGACGGCGTTGCTCTTCCTGGTGCTCATTCCCTTCTGGACGAACTTTCTGGTGCGGATCTACGCCTGGCAGATCCTGCTGGCCAACAATGGCCTGATCAACGGCGCCCTGAGCAGCCTCGGGCTGCCCCCGCTGACCCTGCTCAACACTGAGGGCGCCACGCTCCTGGGCCTGGTCTACGGCGAACTGCCGTTTATGGTCCTGCCGATCTACGCGGCGCTCGACCGCTTCGATTTCACGCTCATGGAGGCCGCCGCCGACCTGGGGGCCAGCAAGCGCCGGGCCTTCTGGCGCGTTATGCTGCCGATGACCATGCCCGGGGTCGCCGCTGGCTCGGTGCTGGTCTTCATCCCCACTATCGGCCAGTTTGTGGTAAGTGAATTGCTCGGCGGCGCCAAGGTTGATTACCTCGGCAACCTGATCCAGCGCCTGTTCCTGCGCTCCAACCCGCCCAACTGGCCCCTCGGCTCGGCTATGGCAATGGCGATGATGCTGGCGCTGCTCGTCCTCATCCTGGTTTACTTCCGCGCCACCACGGAGGAGAACCGATGATTGAAGCCACCTCGCCCGCCGCGCAGTCGCGCCCGGCCTCTCGCCCGGCCCTTGAACAGGGGCGTCTGACCTGGGGCGGCCTGGCCCTGACGGCCTATGCGGTGGGTATTTACCTCTTCCTCTACCTGCCGATTGCCATCCTGGCGCTCTTCTCGTTCACCCGCGACCAGTTCGGTGTGCGCTGGACCGGTTTCACCCTCGACTGGTACGTCCGCCTGCTGGCCAACGAGCGTCTGATGGGCGCAACGGTGAATACTCTGTACGTGGCGCTGGTCTCCACCTTCGTCGCCACTGTGCTGGGCACGTTGTTGGCGATGGCTATGGAACGTTACCGCTTCCGCGGGCGAACCACCGTGGATACGCTGATCTATCTTCCGATCGTCATCCCTGAGATTGTGATGGCCGTGGCGCTGCTGGCCTTCTCGGCCCTGGCCTTTGACCTGATCCGTCTGCTTACCGGTGAAACCCTGCGTCGGAGCCTGACCACGGTGATCATCGGGCATATCGCCTTCAGCATCTCATTCGTCGTCGTTGTGGTGCGCACCAGCCTCAAGAACTTCGATCGACGTCTGGAGGAGGCCGCCGCCGATCTGGGAGCCAACAGTTGGAATGTCTTCTGGCGGGTGACCTTTCCGCTCATCCTCCCCGGTGTCATCGGCGGCGCCTTGCTGGCCTTCACCCTCTCGCTCGATGACTTTATCATCAGCCTGTTTCTCTCGGGGCCGGGCACCTCACTGCTGCCGGTCGAAGTCTACAATAAGGTGCGTCGCGCGGTGACACCCGAGATCAACGCCATCTCGACCCTCATGCTGGTGCTTTCGATTACCCTGGTGGTCCTTTCCCAGTCGGTACAGCGTAAGCAGTGAGGCGGACCTTCGTTCAGGAGGGCCTGGCCTTCCCGCAAGGGGCGTGGAGAACCGCGGATGTTCCCGTGTCCGGCGCGTTTTGAAATCGTTTCGTAGCCACAGGAGGCACGAGTTGATCCTGAAGCAACGCAGTCTTGCGGGTCTTGTCCTCGCCCTGTGCATGGCGCTCCTGGCGGCGTGCGGCGGCGGCACGGCCAGTCCTGGCAACGAGTACGGCGGTGGCGGCGCCACCACGCCTGCCGGCGGCACGTCGGCGGAAGGCGTGGATCGCAACCGACTTTCCAGGGAACTCTACTTCTACAACTGGTCCGATTACATCGACCCGGACCTGCTGGCACAGTTCGAGGCCCTGTATGGGGTGCGCGTCATTGTTGACACCTACGACTCGAACGAGGACATGATCGCCAAACTCCGCGCGGGTAACTCGGGGTACGACGTGGTCGCGCCTTCGGACTATGCAGTAGCGATCATGGCGGCCGAGAAGCTGGCCGCCCCCCTTGATGCGACCCTGGCGCCCAACCTGGTGCACCTCGACCCCGATCTACTCGACCAGCCCTTCGACCCCGGCAATACCATCTCGGTGCCATACTTTTACGGCATCACGGGTATCGCCTACAATGCCCGATCATTCCCCGAAGGGATTGATAGCTGGGCCGCCCTGTTCGACACCAGCGTGATCGCGGCCTACCGAGGCAAGTTCAGCATGCTCGACGACGAACGCGAAACGCCCGGCGCGGCGCTGCGCTACCTGGGCCACTCACTCAACGAGACCGACCCCGCTGTCTTGCAGCAGGTTGAGGCCTTGCTGATCGCCCAGAAGCCCTACCTCGCGGCCTACAACAGCGCCGATGTCAATCGCAAACTGGCCTCAGAGGAGTATGTGATAGCCCACGCCTGGAGCGGTTCGGCGCTCCAGGCGCGCAGCGGGCTGGAAGGCGAGTTTTCGGGCAACCCTGACATCCGCTTCGTGATACCCCGCGAGGGCGGGATGATCTGGATGGACAACCTGGTGATCGTTGCCGACTCGCCCAACAGCTACACTGCCCATGTGTTCATCAACTTTCTGCTGGACCCGGAAGTGGCCGCCCGGAATGCTGAGTGGACCGGCTTTCTGACGCCGAACCAGGACGCGCTGCCCCTGCTGTCGGAGGAATTGCAGGCGCTGTACGCTGAAGGGTTCGCGCCCGACGATGAGGTGCGCCAGCGCCTGGAGTGGGCCATCCGCAACGAGCAAACCGCGGTGTTTACCGATCTGTGGACGGTGGTCAAGGGCCGGTAATTGCCCCGTAGAGTCCATATGTTATCAAACAGGTGGACGCGGCGCTTCAGCTCCCTCCAACCTCCCCCGACGGAGGGGAGGTTGGAGGCGGATTCCCGCCCCTGGCGGGAGAGGCCGGAAAGAAGCGGTTGCGTTAATTGAAACATAAATTGGATGACTTGACACCAGCGCAGGACACAGCAATCATGAACGACAGAACCTGCCGCGCCAGCGCATAGCGCCAACCACAGGAGCGAGCCGTCATGCAGCCCCTTGAGCATCAGCCTGTGGCCGACGATCGACGATTGCGCCAGATTATCGCCGAGAACGCCGATGGCATCATCGTGGTTGATGCCGAGGGGCGTGTGCGCTTCCTCAACCCCGCTGCGGAACAACTCCTGGCCCGGCCCGCCGACGCGCTGCTCGGCGAACTCTTCGGTTTCCCCCTGCTCTCGGGGGACCGGGCTGAAATTGACGTTTTGCACCCACAGGGCGACCATCACGTGGCCGAGATGCGGGTTGTCGCCACCGAGTGGGACGGTGTGCCCGCCCACCTGATCTCCCTGCGCGACATCACCGAGCACCGTCGCGCTCAAGAGGCCCTGCGACACGCCGAGGCCTTCAACTGGGCCATCCTCAACTCACTGACCGTCCATATCGCGGTGCTGGACGAACACGGGACAATTATCGCGGTCAATGACGCCTGGCGCGAATTTGCCCGAAGCAATGGCGACCCGACCCTGCGCGCGACCGGGGTGGGCGCCAACTACTTCCAGGTGTGCGAGAATGCCCGGGTCCTGAATGCGACCGAAGCGGAGCTGGTGCTCACCGGAATGCAGGCGGTGCTGCGCGGGGAGTTGCCCGTCTACGAGCTGGAGTACCCGTGTCACAGCCCCACTGAGGAGCGCTGGTTCTTGCTGCGGGTGCTGCCGTTACAGGGCGCTCAGCGCGGCCTGGTGGTGGCCCATACCGACATTACCGAGCAGCGACGGGCGGCCCGCGCCGCCGCCGAGGCGGAGGAGTTGCGCCAGCGGTTGCAGGCTATGGAGCGCGAATTGCGCGATGTGGATCGGATCTCGCGGCCGCCCAGCGGCCAGAGCCTCGCCGATGCCAGCGTGCCCCTGCGCCGGCGCAACCCGGAAGCCTTTCGCGAGGCGGTTCATCTCTACACGGGCCTGGTTGATGAGGCCCTGAAACGCCGCGCCTATGATGAGCAGCCCGCCTCCGCCCCCCTGCGGGAGCTTGGCGAGCGCCTCGGCGCCGAAGCCGCCGGTCCGCGCGACATTGTGGAGATCCACCTGGCCGCGATCCGCGCTGCCAGCGCCGAAGCGCCTGTCACCCGCCAGCAGGCCTATCTCGAGGAAGGCCGCCTGCTGGTGCTCGAACTCATGGGCCACCTGGCGGCATACTACCGCTCGCG
>CAKZKA010000028.1 GCA_937120965.1 uncultured Chloroflexota bacterium | reverse complement strand
AAACCCTCCCCACCGGGAGGGTTTGGGAGGGCGCAGCCCTCCCAAGAACAATAATATTTTCATTTCGGCGTTGTGCGCTATGCGCATGACCGTCTAACGTAAACATACGGGGAAACCGGGTTTCCTCATCCCCCTGCCTGTGGGGGCGCCAGCCGCTCCCACCAGCGGTTGGGACATGGGGAAACCGGGTTTCCCCAGGCCCCTGCCTGTAGAGGCGCCAGCCGCTCCCACCAGCGGTTGGGACATGGGGAAACCGGGTTTCCCCAACCCCCTCCCTGAGGGGAGGATTTGGGAGGGCGCAGCCCTCCCAAAGATACCCCATTTACATCGCGGCGTTGTGCGCCCCGCGAATGGCGCCTGACGTGAACATATGGGGAAACCGGGTTTCCCCACGCCCCCGCTTATGGGAGTGGCAGGCGACCCCGAGGCCCGGTTCCCTCCATCAGCAGGGGGTGATAGGGAAGGGGCAGGTCGGCGCCAGACTGTAAACCGAAGCATGCCTTTCCTGAAAGCATGTCTTATACCAATTACCGTTGATGATGCCGCATTGCTTGAAGTGGTTTCAGGGGTTGTGCTGCCCAGCGTGGCAATCTACAATCCAAAATCCAAAATCTAAAATGGTATTAGCCGGAAAAAGCTCGGAGAACGCGGGCTTCCAGCCCGCGCTCAGGAATCTCACCGATGACTGTGCCTGATGTCATTGACCCCGGACGACTGGCTGCCCTGCGCGTCTGGTGCGCGCAGCACGGCATCCAGGTCGGGGCGCTCTTCGGCTCACGCGCTACCGGCCACGCTCACGAGCGAAGCGACTACGATCTGGCGCTCACCCCCGCGCCATCCCCCACCGAACGGCTGGACTGGCAGGCAGAGCTTGAGGCGATTCTCGACCGGGACGTGGATCTGGTCTTCCTGTCGCCAACTACTGACCCGGTGCTGGGGTGGGAGGTTGCCCGGCATGGCCGCCTGCTCTACGAGGCGCAGCCGGGTTGCTGGGCAGCGTGGCGCGCCCGGCTCTGGCATGCCTACAACGATGCGCTTCCCTTCCGCCGCGCCCTGGACGAGTCCCTGCGACGCTACGCCATAGAGGTGCGGCATGTCTCGTGAGCTGTTGGTACGCAAACTGGCTCATCTCCGCCGACTATTAGAAGATCTCCGCGCCTTTGAGCGCGCCAGCCAGGCTGAGGTGGAGGCGCACCACTACACGGTCGAGCGCATCCTGGAATTGCTGGTTGTAGTTGCCAGCGATCTGCTGTTTCACATGCTTGCAGAGCGCGGCCGGTCTCCTGGCTCCTACCGTGAGGCATTCAAGATGGCCGGGCAAGAAGGGCTGTTGTCGTCCGAACTGTCCGAACGGCTTCAGCGCGCGGCGGGAATGCGGAGCATCCTGGTGCACCTGTACGACAAGATTGACTACGCCGTGGTGCACCAGAGCATCGGCCCGTTCCTGAATGACTTCAGCCGCTTTATTGCCGAAGCAGAGCAGTGGAAGACAGAGGCGGATTAATTCCTGTGATGATCGGCAAAGGGAACGTGCCGAAATAGAGGAACTCGCGGTTCTCCGCGCCTCTGCCCGCTGAGACGCCGGGCGACTGCAACGCCAGTTGGTGGGGCCCCCGGGCTTCTTCAAGACATCACGAGACCATCGCGTTCACGGCATGCGCGGATCACCGCGCCCGTGCTCGCGCGGCTACCGGGTTGGCACGCCTCCCTGGAAGAGTCAGGCACACCGTTCGCATTCGTTTATTCGTTTCCCATTCGTTGGCGTATTTCGTTGGCCCATTCAGGCGTGTTGCCGCATCAGGAAGCCCATCCCAGAACAGGCGCAACCCTTCGAGGGGCTGCGCCCGCCCAAACCCTTCCGCTGGGGAGTTTAAAGGCGAACAGAACATCCGAGCCAACGTAGCTTGTACCGCATCGGAACACCCCCGCGCGCGGCGCCGGTCTCCCCGCTTCGACAGGCTCAGCGCAGGCTCTCCAGCGAAGCTGGAGCGGGGCCGGGGGGGTGAGGACTCGCGGCAGCTATGGCGTCTCGACGGGCTGCTGGTCCTCACCCCCCCGGCCCCCCCTCTCCCGCAAGGGAGAGGGGGGCGCTCGCGTGTGGCGTCCCCATAACTTCTCCACCCTCTCCGCTGGATGTAAGGGCTATACCGCAT
>CAKZKA010000027.1 GCA_937120965.1 uncultured Chloroflexota bacterium | reverse complement strand
GGGGGTGAGGACCAAGCAGCGCATCCCAACGCCATACCGCCCGTCGGCGCTCATACGTTCTGTCCGCCCCTGAACCCCGCAGGGAGGGGAATGGGGAAACCCGGTTTCCCCATTCCCCAACCGCGGTTGGGAGCGGCTGGCGCCCCTACAGGCAGGGGCCTGAGGTGCAGAGCCATGGAGATGTGGTACACTGCAACCGTTTTCGCCAGTATCTGACTTGCTGCCCCGGTGGAGCCGGCTATGCTCGATGTTCACCAGTTGCACGATGCTTTCGCAGCCCGTTTCGGCGCGCCTCCGCAGTTGGTTGTGCGCGCGCCCGGGCGCGTTAACCTGATCGGTGAGCACACCGACTATAACGAGGGCTTCGTGCTGCCCATCGCTATCGATCGCGCTACCTTCATCGCGGCGCGGGCGCGTCTGGACCGCACCGTCCGCGTCTACAGCGTTCAGTTCAGTGCCGACGATGCGTTCTCGCTCGATCAGATCGAGCGTAACCCTCATCAACCCTGGAGCAACTATGTGCGTGGGGTGGCAAAGGGTATCCTGGCGCGCGATTTGCCCCTTGCCGGCGCAGATCTGCTGATCGATAGCGAGGTGCCTCCCGGCGCCGGTCTCTCCTCGTCGGCCGCGCTGGAGGTGGCGGTGGCCTATGCGCTGCAGTTGCTCAATCGTCTTGATCTGCTGGGTGAGGAACTCGCCTTGCTGGCCCAGGGCGCCGAGCAGAGCTTTGTCGGCATGCAGTGCGGGATTATGGACCAGTTTATGGCCGCGCTGGGCCGCGCCGGGCATGCCCTGCTCCTCGATTGCCGCGACCTGAGTTACCGACCCATCCCCGTTTCACCGCAGGCGCGGGTGGTGGTGTGCGACAGCGGCGTGCGTCACAGCCTGGTGGGTTCGGAGTATAATGAGCGCCGCGCCGCCTGCGAGGAGGCGGTTCGCTTGCTCCGCGCGCGTCTGCCGCGCATTGCGGCCCTGCGCGATGTTGCGCCCGCGCAGCTCGAAGCCAATGCTGATCTTCTGCCGCCGGTGATCCTTCGGCGCGCGCGCCACGTGGTAACCGAAATCGAGCGTACCCTGGCGGCTGCCGCGGCCCTGGAGCACGGCGATCTGCCCCGCTTCGGGGCGCTGATGGATGCCTCGCATGCCAGTCTCCGCGATGACTATCAGGTGAGCACCCCGGAGCTTGACACGCTGGTGGAGATCGCCCGAAGTTTGCCTGGCTGCTATGGCTCGCGCCTCACCGGTGGCGGCTTTGGCGGCAGTACGGTGAGCCTGGTGGCCGAAGGGTCCGTCGAGCGCTTTGCCGCCGATCTGGTTGCCGGCTACCACAAGCGTCTGGGGCGCGAGGCCCACGTGTTGATCTGTACTCCTTCGGAGGGCGCGCGCCTGGTGGCGACGTTCTGAGCGAGATGCGGGCCGTCGGGAGCAGCCAGGCGCCCCGCCCGTGGAAGGGTTTAAGGGCGGAGAGAACATCCGAGCTGACATGGCTTATACCGCATTGGAACGCCCCCGCGCACGGCTCTGGTCTCCCCGCTTCGACAGGCTCAGTGCAGGCTCTCCAGCGAAGCTGGAGAGGCCGGGGGTGAGGACCAACCAGCGCATCCCAACGCCATACCGCCCGTCGGCCCATACGTTCTGTCCGCCCTTAAACCGCGGAAGGGTCCGGGCGGGCGCAGCCCTCCTGCCTCCGCTCCGCGGGAGTGGCGGGGCGGGCGTAGTCCCCCCGGGTACAATGCGTGGGGCGCACAACGCCAGAATGAAACACAGTGGTTCCTGGGAGGGCGCAGCCCTTCCAGATCCTTCGGGTGCGGGGGGCGTGCCACCCCGGCGGGCAGCGGGTTGGGGAAACCCGGTTTCCCCGATTTCATCCCCGGGGAGCGTGGCGAAACCGCACAGACGATTGGAAACGAGCGATCCATGAGCGAAGAAGCGCTTCGACGGCAACTCGATCTGGGGGGCCCGCTGTCACCGGTGCTGATCCCCCTGGTCCTGGGTCTGCGGCGAAAGATGTTGTTGCGCGCCGGCGCCGTGAGCGTAGAGCGCCGCCTGGCCGGCATCCGCACCCACTGGTACTATGTTCCCGGGCGTCCAGGTAGCGACCCGGAGTTGCCGCTGGTGCTCATCCACGGCATCGCCGACAGCGCCCTGACCTGGGCCTTCACGATGCGCGGTCTGGCCCGCATCGGTCCAGTCTATGCGCTTGACCTGCCGGGCTTCGGGCTGAGCGGCTTCCCGCCTGGCCGGCGCTATACCACCATTGCCGAGCACACGCAGGTGATCGCTGCGCTGCTGCGCCAGGAGATCGGGCATCCCGCCTTGCTCGTGGGCAACTCGATGGGCGGATGGATCTCCCTCCGTCTCGCGCAAACGCAGCCCGCCCTGATGCGGGGCCTGGTGCTGCTCGATCCTGGCGGCGCGCTCCTGAACGGGCGCGACTCCTGGCAACCGTTCGTCGAAGTCGTCACTGCGCCCGATCTGGGCGCCGTGCGGCGCATCTATCGCCAGATGTACGGACGTGTGCCTCTGCCGTTGTACTTCAGCCAGCGCGCCTTCCAGTCGCTCTTCTTGCGCGATCCAGTGCAGCAGTTCGTGGCGATGGCCAGCGAGGACGACTTCTTTACCGCCGAGGAGTTGCGCCAGATCAGCGTGCCGGTAGGCCTCGTCTGGGGTGACCGCGATCGCTTTTTGCCCGATGGCTCGTTCGAGTTCTTCCGCGATAATCTGCCAGGGGCCGACGTGCTGGTGCTCAGGCGCTGCGGTCACCTGCCGCAGTACGAGCGCCCCCGCGCCGTTGTGCGCTTCGTGCGACGCTTCGCGCGGCGCCTGCGTGCTCCGGCGCAGGCCCCGCCGGCAGGACGTGGGGCAACCAGGTTTTCCCTGTTTTCATATCAGCCTTCCATGCGGCTGCGCCGCACAACGCCAGAATGAAAATATTTGTTCTTGGGAGGGCGTAGCCCTCCCAACCCCCTCCCTGAGGGGAGGGGGTTGGGGAAACCCGGTTTCCCCGTATTTTCACATCAGGGAGACCTATGTCAACACCTGTCCAGGCCCATACCCTCTCCAACGGCTTGCTGGTGCTCACCAGGGAGGTCCACAGCGCCCCGGTGACCACGAGCTGGATCTGGTATCGCGTGGGGAGCCGCAATGAACCGAGTGGCGAGACCGGTATCAGCCACTGGGTCGAGCACATGCTCTTCAAAGGCACTCCGAGTATGCCCCGCGGCGAGCTGGACCGGCTGATCGCGCGCAATGGCGGGGTCTTCAATGGCTTTACCTGGATTGACTATACTGCGTACTATGAGACGTTGCCCGCCGATCGCATCGAACTGGGCCTGCGGATCGAATCCGACCGCATGGTCAACTCGCTGTTCGACCCGGCCGAGGTGGAGAGTGAGCGGACGGTGATTATTTCTGAGCTTGAGGGCTACGCCAATTACCCTGAGACCTGGCTCGATGAGGCGGTCAAGGCTATGGCCTTTACTGTGCATCCCTACCACCACCCGGTCATTGGCTACAAGAGCGATCTGCTGGCAATCACGCGCGATGAGTTGTACGCCTACTACCACACCTTCTACACCCCGAACAACGCTGTGCTGGTGCTGGTGGGCGACTTCGCTACCGACACGTTGCTGCAACAGGTGGAGCAGTACTTCGGCCCCTTGCCGCGCGGCCCGGCCTTGCCCGCCGTGCGCGCCGTGGAGCCGGAACCCCAGGGCGAGCGCCGGGTGACCATCCGCAGGCCCGGGCCGGCCCAGTATGTGCAGATCGCCTACCTGGCGCCTGATTGCCGCAGCCCGGACTTCGCGCCGCTGGCGGTGCTCGACGCCGTGCTGAGCGGCGCCAGGTCGCTCAGTTTTATGGGTGGCGGCGCGCAGACCAACCGGAGCGCGCGGATCTACAAGGCTCTGGTGGAAACGGAACTGGCCGCAGCCGCCTGGAGTACCTACGCGCCCACCCGTGACCCCTTTCTCTTTGAACTGAGCGCTACCGTGCGCGAAGGACGCGATGCGGCCACCGTCGAGGCGGCCCTGCTCACCGAAATCGAAAAAATCCAGCAGGACGGTGTCAGCCCCGAGGAACTGGCCAGGGTGCTCAAACAGGTGCGCGCGCAGATCGCCTACAACAACGAGAGCGTGACCGATCAGGCCCTGCAGATCGGGATGTGGGAAATGCTCGATAGCTACCGGCGGGTCGAGACGCTGCCGCAGGAACTGGCCGCGGTTACTGCTGAGGATGTCCGACGGGTGGCGCAGACCTATCTCACCGAACGGCGCCGGGTGGTGGGCCATTTTATTCCAACCGAGGAGCAGGACGATGGCGCCTGAGTCGCGTGGCATCGCCGGGGCGACACGCTATGTTGCCGCAAACGGCCTGGTGGCGTTGATCCAGCGCAATCCGAGCGCGCCGACGGTGAGCGTGCGCGGGGAGGTGCAGGTGGGCGCGGTCCACGAGACGGCCTCTCAGAATGGCCTGGCTGCCTTTACCGGCGCGGCCCTGATCCGCGGGGCCGGGGAGCGTACCTTTCAGCAGATCGTTGCCGAGACCGAGGAGCGCGGCTGTAGCGTGAACGCTGGCGGCGGGCTGCACACCACCGGCTTTGCCGGCAAGGCCCTGGTGGAAGATCTGCCGCTGATCCTCGCCATTCTGGCCGATATGCTGGCCCGGCCAACCTTTCCACCCCACGAGGTTGAGAAGTTGCGCGGCCAGTTTCTCACCGCCCTGCGCGAGAGCGAACAGGAGACCAGTACACAGGCCTGGCGCGCCGCCCGCGCTTTGCTCTATCCCTCTGAGCATCCCTACAGTCGCCTCACCAGCGGTACCATTGAGACCGTGCAGGCCCTGATGCGCGAGGATCTGCTGCGTTTCCATCAGCTTTACCATCCCGCCGCCACGACCGTGGCGATCGTAGGCGATGTTGAGCCGGAGGCGGTCATCGCTACCCTGGAGTCCTCCCTGGGCGCCTGGCCACCGGTGGGTCCACCGCCTGGCCTGGATCTGCCGCCGGTTCCCCCGTTGAACGCCGCGCTGCGCCGCGATGTGCCCATGAGCGGCAAGATCCAATCCGATGTCGTCTGGGCCGTGCATGGCCTGCGCCGTACCGATCCGGACTACTACCCGGCCATGATGGCAAACATGATCCTCGGGCGCCTGGGGATCGGGGGCCGCCTCGGCGAGAACGTGCGCGAGGAGCAGGGGATGGCCTACTACTGCTACAGCAACCTCGACGCCGATGTGGGCGCCGGCCCCTGGTCGGCGGTGGCGGGCGTCAACCCGGCCAATGTGGAACGGGCGATCGAGGCCCTGTTGCACGAAGTGGCGCGCTTCGTGGCGGAAGGCCCCACAGAACAGGAGGTCTCCGACGCTCGGGACTATCTCACCGGCAGCCTGGTGTTGAGCCTGGAAACGAACGACGGCATCGCTGCGGCGCTGCTGGCAATTGAGCGCTTCGGGCTGGGCCTCGATTTTATCGAGCGCTATCCGGCGATCATCGGCGCCGTCAGTGGCGATCAGATCGCCAACGCCGCCCGTCGCTACCTGTCTACCGAGCGGTACGTGCTGGCAGTAGCCGGTCCCCCGGCTGAGAACTCGTGACCTGATTATCTACACCGGAAGCGATGATGATTGTTAGCGGTACAGCAGACGCCATCCTGAACGCCGTTCAGCCCATCAGCATTCACGGTACGATTCTGTACGATCTGGTCTACACCCACGTGGGCGAGTCGCAACCACGCCAGGCGCGGATCGGCGCCGAAAGCATCTATGCCGAACCACGTCCTGGCGATGCCGTGCGTGTGACGTACCTGATGAATATGGCAACCACCGTGGAGCGGCGCTAAACCCCCACGCGGCAGGTCAGCGGAGCCGGCGCATCGTAACGCCAACCACATACCCCCCTCTCCCGCTCAGGGAGAGGCCTGCCCTGAGCGGAGCCGAAGGGGGGGCAGGGGGGTGAGGACCAGCAGCCCATCAGGAGGCCATCCGCCAGAAACGCTACACCTGAAAGGTTTCCCCCCTCCCCCAACCGGTGGTGGAGCTGAACGCCGGATTGGGTTTGGACGATACCTTAATCGGCGTTGCGCGCCTGCGTCATATGACTCAGCCAGTACCCCTGCCCGATGTCGCCGCCAAGGATCACTGGCGACCGGGGATCGGGCTCGATCAGGGCGCGCAAATACTCCACCGTGGCCGCAAGGCGCGCCAGGCTGCCCTGGTCGCACGATCCCCACAGACGCTCGGCCAGCACATCACCAGGATACGGATAACCTGGACGGCTCGCCAGCAGAGTCAGCAGGGTCAAGGCATGAGGCTCTAGCTCAACCGGCTGCCCGGCGTGCATGGCCCGGCGCCCTTGCAGGTCGAGGCTCAGCAGGCCAAATACCAGCGCACCTGATTGGCCGTTACGGCGCCGGAGTTGGGCCCGGATGCGCGCCAGCAGTTCATCGGTGCGAAAGGGGCGCTGCACATAATCGTCGGCGCCCAGGTCCAGCGCGCTGACCACCAGCCGGTCGTTGCGCGCCGGGCCAATGATGATCATCGTCGCCGAACAGGCTGCGCGGATGGTAGGAACGTGAATCACCTCGTCCGCCGAGGGCAGGTCAAGCAGGAGGAGATTGACCCGGCTACGCAGGAGTTCCAGTGTGTGTTTCAGGCCAACTGCCAGCCTTGCCTGGTAGCCCTCTTGCACCAGGCGCGGCACGAGATAGTCATGGGTACTCTCGCCCAGACCGGAGACGAGAATGCTGGCAGGAGGAACCATATGCGCGATCTTTAGCGCCGAGCCATGCTGGCCTCGGTGCATACGTTACGTCTCTAGTTGTTACGCATCCCATGATACCCGAGATCCGGACGGCACGGGATACTGGCTATATGTTCCGAAGAGAAGCCAGGGCAGGAAGGGTAGCCGGCAAAGTTTCCCGACCCGCTCTGCACTCGCTGGAGCGATGTCCCGGTTGCAGCTTGCAGGCTGTAGAGCGCTCTATTCGATACACGGTCCGGGCGGCGCAGTCTGGACGATAATCGTCACGCCATCGATCAGGCTCAGAAATTGCTCTAGCGTTGCTCCAGCCTGCTCCGTAGCTTTGCTCAGCACCCCATCTTCGCAGGCAGCGTGCAGGATCTGCGCTTCCGCCTCCTGTCGTGCCCGGGTTTCCAAATCCTTGTTCTCCGGCGCGAACCAGCCCCGATCGCGGCTGTAGACCCGTGTCCTGGCGTTATTCAGGCTGGTGCTGAGGATCCGCGCAGGCGGCAACCGCACGGTAATGGTGCGTCCGTCGGGGGAGGTGGTAACATCACTGTCTTTCATCGCGCTCAGATCGATACCTGCCACTACCGAGCCATGAGCGATGAGCAGCAAGGCGTCACCGGCAAAAAAATCAAACAGCGGGTTACCCTGCTTCTGCTGCACTTCGATCACCGTCTGCACAGTGTACGACGCAGTTTCCAGCCGGCTGAGGGCCTGAATGCGCTGCACCACTGCCGCGCCTGAGAGTACGGTAGGGGTCGGGGTGGCCACCACCTGTCCAAGGTTGGGAAGCCGCAAGAATAATCCCATCCCTGTCAGGAAGTAATTGAGGGCAAAGATGCCGATCAGCAGAGTCGCCAGGCCGCCGAGTAGGCGGTACAGCCTGATCCGGGCAAACCAGCCGGGGTAACCAGGGCCGATGCGCGGCCCATAGCTCTTGAATCTACGCTGACGCGGCAGCGGCTGATCGTAGAACGGATCATCAAACTCACCATCAATCACCTCCCTTCGCGATCTGCGTAGTCGCTGCTGCATCAGGTTCTCATGTCGAGGCGGAAGTTCGTGATGCTGGTTCGACATGGGTTGCCTTTCTTCAATGCAATTCTTTCAGCGCCGCGCTCAGATTTTTGCGCCCACGTGGATCGCCACTGCTCCCAGGCTCAAGAGCCGGTACGTCACGTGTCGCCACCCGGCCTCGCCCATCATTGTTGCCAGACGCTCCGGCGACGGAAAGGCCCGCGCCGATTGCGGCAGGTAGGTGTAGGCTCGCCGATCGCCGCCGATGATCTGTCCGATCCAGGGCACCACGCCCTCGAAGTACAGCCGATGGCCCAGCCGTACCAGCGCGTGTTTCGGGCGGGCGACTTCCAGGCAGGCCATAACGCCGCCGGGACGTGCCACGCGGTACATTTCGCGCAGGGCCTGTGGGATGTCGGTCACATTCCGCAGCACGAAGCCAGTAGTGATGGCATCAAAGGTGTTGTCGGGAAAGGGCAGTCGCAGGGCGTCGCCGCCAACAAAGGCGGCCCGTCTGCCCTCCAGGTGCGCCAGTTTCCCTCGACCGGCGGCCATCATCGGCACGGTAAAGTCCACGCCGACCACAAGACCCTCGCGGGTCCAGGCCGCCAGTTCGAGCAAAAAGTCTCCCGTACCCGTACCCACGTCGAGGGCCCGACCGCCAACCGGAGGGGCAACCTGCTCGACGACCCGCCGGCGCCAGCGCTGGTCGAGCCCAAAGGTCATCACCCGGTTCATCCGATCGTAGCCCGGGGCGATCCGGCTGAACATGCGCTCAACGTATTCGGCCTTCTCATCGAGAGCTGGCAGTACGCTCACGGCACTCCTCACTCACAGGGTTTGCGTGCGACCCAGAAGATGCGCTGGGTGCGCGGGCCGGGCGGCTGGAGGGTAAAACTGTCGTACAGAGCTTCAACGCGCAGCCCGGCCCGTTCCATCAGCGCCGTAACCGTTTCGGGGGGGTAGGCGTACTCGACGTGCAGTTCGTCGAAACGCTCGTAGCCCGTGTCGTCGTCACCCACAAAGCCGGTCAGCACCATGCGGTTCCGCGCCGATGCGGGGTCGAAGTGGCTCCGTTCGATCTGCACATAGCCATCGTACTCCTGGATCATGCACGCTCCCCAGTCGTGCTCCAGGAAGTGGCGCGTATTCAGGTCGGCCACGTACAGCCCTCCGGGCGCCAGCGCGCTGGCGACGGCGCGGAAGCAGGCTGCCAGGTCGGCCTCAGTGGGCATGTAGTTCAAACTGTCGTAGCTACACGTCACCAGATCGAACATCGCCGCCGGGACCAGGCCCTCCAGGTCGCGCATGTCGCCGTGAATGAAGCGCACGGGTTCGTCTGCGCTGGCGGCCCTGGCGGCGGCTTCGGCCAGCATCGCCGCCGACCGGTCCAGGCCGATAACTTCCCATCCATCAGCGGCAAGCAGCAACGCCAGCGTGCCGGTGCCACAGGCGAGATCCAGGGCGCGCCGGCCACCAACCGGGTGCTGACGCAGCAGGTCGCGCAGGTAGAGATGCACCAGCACAGCAAAGCGCATCTGGCCGCTTCGGTCGTACAGAGGCGCGTAGCGCTCGTAGGGTGGGTCGAACGTCATGGCGCCAGCTCCGGCTCACTGCCCCTGCTTGCCAGGGCTGGCCAGCCCTCCGCGCCGGGAGGGTCCAGGAGGGGGCAGCCCTCCCACGCAGGAGGCGTGGGAAAACCAGGTTTCTTCATCTCCCTCCCTTTGGGTTTTGGACGGCGCAACCCTCCCAGAAGTAAGTTAATGTTCATCTGCGCGGCGCAGCCGCATAAACGTCTAGCGGGGATTGCGGGGGCAGCGGGCTTCGCCTGCTTTCTTTCCTGAAATGTATTGTAGCACGGCTCATGTACTCAACCGTTACATATCACTCGACCCCGCAGCAGTGTTGCCATCGCGCGATACATCGATTTCTCGCGCGGGGCGGCGGGTCAGAGGGTACCAGAACGAGACAATAAAGCCCACGAGAATATGCTGCACATTGATCAGTAAAAAGAGCGCCGACAACGCCAGCGCCTGTTCGGTTGTATAACCATAGGGTAGCAACACCGCAATCAGCGCTGCATCGCGCACGCCCACCCCCGCAATCGAGATCGGCAGCACCTGAAGCACGGCGGTCAGCGCCGAAACCCCCACGACCACAGGCAGGGGCACGCGATCGAGACTCAAGGCCAGGAAGAGCAGCCAGAGCCGTAGGAAGGTGAAGGCAGCCGAGCCCAGGGAGAGCAGGGTCAGTTCAACCACCAGCGCCGGGCGCAGGCTCAGGCCGTGGAGCTGGCTGTTCCAGCGGTTCAGCGTGGCGGTGAAACCCGGCGCAAAGCGTGGCAGCACGACGGTCAGCATCCATGCTCGCGGTCTCCGGGCAACCAGAACAACGGTCAGCGCCGCCAGGCCCAGGGCCATGGCAAGCACCAGCGCGGTTTGCAGTTCCCGGCTGGGAAGCAACCGGCCCAGCGCGAAGATGCCCAGGGTGCCGAAGGCGGCCATCACCAGCAGATCGAAAAGCCGATCGAGCACCACGCTCAGCATCGCTGGCGCCAGCGGCTGATCGCGCTCCCGCAAGTACACCGCCTTGAGCAGATCGCCGGCCTGTCCGGGCGTCGTGGCGCCATAAAACAACCCGACCGTGTACAGGCCGCAGGCGGTACGAAAGTCGAGTTGCAGCCCTGCTTCGCGCATGATCCGCAGCCAGCGCCAGGACTTGATCATGACGAAGGGCGGCATCAGCAGCAACGAGAGTGCGATCGGCCAGGCTTGAGCGGTACGCAGGCTCTCCCAGAGTTGCTCAAGGTTCGCGTTGGCGAGAAAGAGGATGAGCAGCGCAGGGCCGAGTAGACGCAGCAGGAGAGGTAAGTACTTTTTCATGCGCTCACTCGCGCCGCTGGAACCGGAGCGCGGCGATCTGTTCAGCCAGCAGGCCGAACATAAAAACAATGATGCCGCCAACGAACAGGGCGGCGGTAGCGTTGGGGATCTTGAGCCAGACGCCGTTGACCGCCACGCTGGCGATGTAGGCCAGCAAGCTCAACGCGAACATGCCCAGCGCGATCGGAAAGTAGACCCGCAGGGGCGCAAACAGAGAGATGATCCGCAGCATGATCAGTCCGAACCTGACCCCGTTCTTGAAGAGCTTCTGGCCGCTTCGCCCACCCTGGCGTCGCTGACCCTCGATGTTCACAAAGCCTACGCAGTAGCCGGCCTTGAGCAGGCTCAGGGTGCTGGTGGTTGGGTAGGAGTAGCGATTGGGGAGCAGATGCAGGAACTCCATAATCACGTCGCGGCGCATGGCCCGGTAGCCGCTGGTGAGGTCGCGCACGTCGGCTTCTACCAGGTAGCCGCCGAGGGCGTCGAGCGCGCGGTTGCCGAGCCGACGCGCCAGGGTATCGCCCTGGGTCGCGCGGGTACGCGCGCCGACGACCATGTCGTAGCCGGCGGCGATGCCGCCAAGCAAGTCAGGGATGTAGCGCGGGTCCATCTGACCATCGGCGTCCATCAGCAGGATCACGTCGCCGCTGGCGCGTCGAATGCCAGTCTTGACCGCCGCGCCGTTGCCGCGGTTGGTGGGGTGGCGCTCGACGCGGGCCCCGGCGGCCAGCGCCGCGGCGGCAGTCCCGTCGTGCGATGCGTCGTCCACCACAAGGATCTCGGCGTCGGGCAGAGCGGCGCGCACACGCTGCACCACGGCGCCGATGTTGTGCGCCTCGTTGAAGGCGGGGATCACGACGCTGACGCTGAACGGGTAGGTGCGGGGCGCCTCGGGTCGGGTGGTGGCATCGGGAATGGCCAGGCTCATGGTTGTTCCTGCGTGGGGGCCGTGAGCGCTGGCTGCTCCACGGCCACGTCACTGATCATCACACTCAGCAGGCGCGCGTCGCCACTGGCGCGGTTGACCTGCACCGGAATGAACGTCGGCGCTGCCAGCCGGATCTCGATCTGACTGGCTCCGCTCAGGCTGGCGGGCACGG
Organism: uncultured Chloroflexota bacterium; assembly: GCA_937120965.1. Taxonomy (GTDB): domain Bacteria; phylum Chloroflexota; class Chloroflexia; order Chloroflexales; family Chloroflexaceae; genus JACAEO01. Next base: position 24,884 of record CAKZKA010000027.1, on the reverse strand, counting down.
CCAGGCGGTAGATGCGCCACTCGCCGCCGCGCACCGGCAGGGTCATGCGCTCGTTGCCGAGGGTCAGGCTCAACGGCGTAGCGCCGGGTCGGCCGCCGGCCAGGCGCAGCCGGAGCACCGCTCCCTCTTGCAGCGGTTCGGGCAAGGGCAGCCGGATAATGCCCCAACTTTGCAGCCAGCGATAGGTGCGGGGCGCGCCGTCGCCGGCGGCCATTGTCTCGCCAAAGGAGAAACCGTCGAGGTAGCCGAAGTCAAGCCCGTTCCCCAGGCGCAGTGCTGTGAGCGGCGTGGGGCGCAACCACTCCATGGCCAGCTTCTGCACGTCTTCGCCGGCGCGCACCTCGGCGTCTTCAAAGTAGATACGGGCCAGTTCCTGGTTGCCCTGGGCCCGCGCGAGCGCCCCGCGCACCACGTCGCCGCGGTGGGTGTGGCGCGTGCCGAGGGCTTCCCAGCCCCGATCATAGTCGCCCAGTTCCAGGTAGAGCAGCGCCAGCTCGGCGCGCCCATCGACGAAGTCAGGGTCGGCGACGAGCATGCGCTCGTAGGCCGCAATCGCTCCGCTGTAGTCGCCCCGGCGATAAGCGGCCAGGGCCTCGGCGCGGTGCCACTCGCGCTGCACCCCGGCGGCGATGATCCGTGGGTAGTCGCGGTAGCTGAAGACCAGGAACAGCAAGGTCGCGCACAGGAGCATGCCCGCCAGGCCCCACGGCGAGCGCAGGTAGGCGCGGGCCTCAACGCGCGCTGCCGCCCTGTCGTGTCGCCGAAGGGCCAGCCACTTCCACAACACCCCCAGCGTTGCCGCGCCGTAGAGGGCCATAAACAGCCAGATCGGCAACAGGTAGCGCGGCTCGACGTGGATGAGCATCACCGTGAGACAGGAGTAGGCGATCCAGCCCAGGGCCAGCAGCCGGAAGCCGCCCTCGCGCGGGCGCGCCGCCAGGGCAAACACGCTTGCCACGCTGAAGATCAGCCAGAGCAGATCACCCAGGGCGCCAATGATCCACACCTCGCGCAGCGGCCGGGTGAAAAAACTGACCTTAACGAAGTAATCCTCAATGAACTGCGCCTTCCAGATGTGCTGAAAATGGGGCCAGAAATTGCGCGTCAGTCGCCACGGCTCTTCGCGCACGATGCGCCGAATATCGGCGCTGACGAAGGCCTGGCGTTCCTCCTGCGGAATGGCCGCCAGAATAGCCTTGGCCTCGCCTTCACCGCGCCCCGCGTTGACCGCGTCGCTCATCGCCATCCACAGGTTCACCGGCCCCAGCGTGTCGATGATAATTAACCGGTTGTAGGTGACATAGTTCCGCGCCGTCCAGGGGGCGATGATGCCCACAAAGGGGATCAGGAAGATTGCTGCGGCGATACCGAATCGCTGCATCCAGGACCGCAGCCGCGCCATCCGCAGGCCGGTCCGGCGCTGCTCGCCGCTCGCCGTTTCCCACCACAGGAACCCCAGCACAAACACCGCGGCGTAGAGCGCCGGTGAGCGTGCCAGGGCAGCCACGGCCAGCGCCGCGCCCGCGCCGCTCAGCCAGGGCCAGCGTCGGCTGTCGCGCCAGCGGACCAGCGCCCAGCAACTCAGCACCAATCCGAAGAAGAAGAGCGGCTCACTCAGGATCAGCGCCGGCAGTTCCACCAGCGGAAACCAGACCGCCAGCACTGTTGCGAAGATCAAGCCTGCCTGCTGGCTGAACAGGCGCCGGGCCATGTCGTAGCCCACGGGAATGAGCGCCAGCGAGAGGGCCACCTGCACGCCGCGGATCATGGCGATGCCCAGGGTCGGATCGCCGAGGAGTATCGCCGTTTTCAGCATCGCGGCGAAGAAAAAGACGTGGCCGGGCGGCCGGATCAGCCAGGAGTTGTCCAGGTATTCGCCGGTGGCGGCCAGGCGTAAGGCTCGCTGATAGTAGTCGCCATCATCAGCCGCCGAGAAGCGCGGATCGATGTCGTTGACGGCGAGGAACCACAGCCGCAAGCCCAGCCCCAGCAGCACCAGCGCCGCCAGGTACGTGGCGGTGGCCGACAGGCGCGGTAGCGCCAGCGCCGTTCGACGAGCGGCCCCGGCTGCCTTCCCGTCGGAGGTTGTTGCGGATGCTGTGTGCATGTGTTCGCTTCGACGCTTCTGAACCGTTATCCGTCGGGCCGTGGAGCGGGTCGGTTGCCCGGGGTGGGGAAACCGGGTTTCCCCGCCTCGCTCCCGAACCCTGCCGGTGCTCGGAGCTTGCCACCCTGGCAGGCAGGGGCGCGGTTCGACAAGCTCACCACAGGTGGGGAAACCCGGTTTCCCCAATGTTCGTATAGTCATCCATGCGGCTGCGCCGCACAACGCCAGAATGAAAATATTATTGTTCTTGGGAGGGCGAAGCCCTCCCAAACCCTCCCCGCTGGCGGGTTATTTCCTGGGAGGGCGCAGCCCTCCCAAACCCTCCCCGCTGGTGGGTTGTTTCCTGGGAGGGGGTAGGGGCGCGGCGCCGCCGCGCCCCTACGCCCAAACCCTCCCGCGGGCGGGCTATTTTCACCTCAGATGCCCACGCGGCTGTGTCGCACCCTGTCGGGATGGACCTCGTCGAGACGCGACGCTGCCGCACCTCCACACCCTGGGGGCTTGCCCCCCGTGGGCAGGGGCGCGTCATCCAGACGGTACAACCCGTAGCGCCCGCTCGCGCCGACCAGCGCCGCTGCCGGATCGGGGAGCGGCGGCGGCCCCGCCGTTTCGTCCCACAGCAGGTAGCGCGCCCCCGCGGCGCGCACCGCGGCGACCTCCTCGGCGCTTATCGCTGCGTCGGCAGTGACCTGTGGCGGCCAGTCAACCACGCGATGGGCAAGCGCGGAGTATTTGGCCAGAGGCAGGCGGCCCGATACCCGCGCCGCGATCAGGTCTCCAGGGTCGGTTGCGGCCTCGACCATGCGGATCGCTGCGACCTCCTCTGCGGGTTGCTGCGCCAGCACATAGCGCGCCCCCGTTCCATAACCGCCCCATAGTACCACAATCAGCGCCAGGCTCGTGCCGAGCAGCAACCGCCCGCCGCGTGTCAGGCGCCAGAGGCACCAGCCGGCCGCAACAGCATAGATCGGGGCCAGTGGCAGAAAAAAGCGTTGCAGGCTGAAGGCGGTGCTGACCAGCGCGACGTAAGTGGCCACGAGGACCAGGAGCGCCGCGGGTACCCTCATATCCTCACCGGTCCGTCGGACCAGCAGCAGCAGCCAGCCCAGGAGTCCCGCCGCGGCGAGCCAGTTGGCCGGCCAGCCAAGCAGGCGGAGTTGCCAGGCGCGCCCGAACTCGCTGGTGTCTTCGGCGCCGCTGCCGGTATAGCCGATCACGTTACGCCGCCAGTTTTCCAGAAAGCGCGCCGGGTCGCGCAGCACCACCTCGATCAGCCCGATGTCGTTAGGCGCTTCTTCCCAGCGTCCCCAGTCGGTGTTGCCGTACACCGCCAGCCAGATGTTCTTGGCCTGCTGGTTGTAGAGCGGGTTCCCTGTGCCGATGGTATTGGCGATGAGCTGTGGGAGCATGGCGCCGAGCATCGCGCTGGCGAAGACCGCCACCAGCGCGCGGCGTCGCGCGCGGGCCGCCAGCAGGAGCGCGACGCTGCCCCAGGGCAGCAGGATCAGACCGGGGTGGCGCATCAGAAAGGCCAGTCCGCCGCCGAGGCCGGCAAGAGCAGCCAGCCACAAGGCCCCCCGCCCGTCGGCGTGGCGCCCGCCGAGCGCGGCTGCCAGCGCGGCCACGCTCAAGGTCGTGCAGGCGGCAAAGGGCATGTCGCTGCCCACATACAGGCCGTACTGCGCCACCAGGCCGCTCAGGGCCAGGACCAGAAGGGCCAGCAGGGCCGGTCCGGGGGGTAAGATGACACGAGCGAGCCAGTATCCCGCGCCGAGCAGCGCCGCTCCACTCAGCGCCGCCAGGAAGCGGCCTGCCAGAAAGGCGTTGCCCTCGAAGAACGGCCGCGCCAGCCAGAGCAACAAGGGATACCCCAGGTTGTAGAACCCGTCGGCGCTGAAGATGCCTGCCAGCGTGTCGCGTGTGGCGAAGACGCGAAAATCGTTCTCCACCCCCGGTCGGGAGAGGGTCACGTGCTGCTGCGCGAGGACCAGGGTGGCCGCGGTCCACACGCCGATCACGGCAACAGGGGCGATACCGCTGACGAGGCGCGGCCAGCGCTCCGCCAGGGCTGGCCCTTCGCGCAGCGTGAGCACCCCGCCCAGCGCGAGAGCGCTGAGCGGCGGCAGCGCCCGTAACGGATAGGGATAGAGCGGCGGCTGGAGCCGGTAGAGCAGCAGCCAGGCCAGGCCGTAGACCAGCAGCGCGACAGCGGGGGCGAGACCCACCGGCTCGCGCGGCGTGTTGCCGCGCCCTCGAAACAGCGCCCACAGCAGCGCGCCCACCGCGGCAGCGTAGCCAGCCTGGGCGGGGTAGGGGGCGATCAACCCCGGCCCGACCCGGTAGACCGCCCGATCAACCAGTACGCCCACCGCGCGCCCATCGGCGAGTTGGGCCGTTTCGGCGCGGATCTCGATGAAAAAGTCGGTAGCCTTGAGCCAGCCGCCACGGATGGGCACCCGCCGCTCTTCCCACGCACCAGTGGCTACAAAGCGGTCCAGTTCCTGCACCCCATTGAGCAGCAGCGTCACCTGTGGAGGCGGGCCGCCCTCGCGCCAGCCGCGCAGACGCAGGCTAACCTCGCCGGGCAGTCCAGCCTGGGGGAAGAGCAGCGCCGCCGAGGCGCCACTCCAGCGGGCTCCGTCCGCAGCGCCCTCCAGGTAGGGGCGTGGCCCGCCAGGATCGCCGGGCCGTTCGGCGTCGAAAAAGCCCTGCATGTAGGCGGCATCGAAGCCGCCGATATTAACCACGTGGGTTGCCGGGATCTGCGAGAGCAGGACGATCAACAGCACGCCGAGCGCCGCCCAGCCCAGAGCCGGGACGAAGCGCGCCGGCGCCCCGGCCAACGAGCGCCTGGTCTGAAGAGCGTGTTTCAAGGGACACCGGTGCGGCCCTGCCGAACCCGCGACGCGGCGCTGTTCGCGGTTGCCCGGCTGGCGGTCATGGACTGGCGGTAGGAACGGGCGTCGCCTCCGGCTGTCGCACGGGCACCTCGCCCGGCGGCGGGCTGAGCAACGCCTGGTTGACCCAGCCGGCGCCGTCCGGGCTAGTGATCACCGAGGCCGGGTTGCGTTGGGCGCCCAGGCGGATCAGGTACCACTGGCTGTTCTGGCTGCGCCCGATGAAAATGATCTCGTCACCAGAGCTGACCCGCCCGATGGGCTGGTTGTTGGTACCGGGGAAGGGTCGCACATTCGCATCCTGGCGCACCGTGCCGGTCAGCACATCGGTGGCGACGGGGGCGGTTGTCGGCGCGAGCACCGGTTCCACCGTCGGTACGGCGGTGGCAAACGCTTGCGCTGGCAGCGCAGTGGGCGCAGCCGGGGCGAGGGTTGCCTGCACCGTGGGCAGAGTGAACTGCGGGATCTGCGTTTGTCCGGGTATCACCCGGCCAAAGCCGGCCAGCTCTTCGCGCAGGGCGCTGACCACGCTGAACCCCAGCGCCAGGGAGAAGATCATCAGCACGGCGATGACCGCAGTCTTGATCAGTTCCAGCCCCTGCCCCCACACGCTACGGCGGCGCATCTCATCGAGGGCGCTGCGGGCTGTGTCGGCCACTGGCTCGCCCCAACTCGTTCGCCCCTGGTCGGTCTGAGCGATCCGTCGCAGCTCGAACAGGGCGCGCACGTCTCCGATCTGGGTCAGGGCGCGCACGGCGCTCCAGCGAACGTTGCTGTTGGGATGGTTGAGGGCCTGGATGAGCGCGCCGGCGGCGCGACCATCGCCAATCCGCCCTGCGGCCTCCGCGGCGCGATAGATCGTCAGCCAGGGCTGATGGGGAGCCATCGCCGCGCAGAGCGCCGGCACTGCCGGCGCGCCGATGGCGGCCAGTTCGTCAACCGCGACGGTGTGCAACGGGTGCCCGGTATCACCGAGGGCGTGGATGAGCGAGTCAATATGCTCGCGAGATGGCCCGCCACGCCCGGCCCGTGCCGATCGTGGACGCCCCGTGACGCCGGGCAGGCGCCGGGTTGCCTGGGGTGGCGCGCCATACGCCTTGCCGGGGGGCGTGTTGCCCGGGGCGCTGTTCGTCTCAAGCGGTTCCTGTCGCTCAGTCGTCATGGTATTCCGTCGGTGCGGTTGCGGGGTGGGCGGCTGTTCAGCATGCTCGTGGGAGCGCAGGCAGCCTGCCCTCGAACGCCGACCAGGGTGGGACGCCTGCGCTCCCGGGCTTGCGTTCTGACCCCAACGCGGAACACGCGCCGGCCCGGCTGCACGTGCTAGCTAGCGCCCGGCAGGCTCGTCCGCCAGCGTGTGTAGCGGGTCACGATTGCGTCGAGCAGAGCCGCCGCAGCCGCGGCCTTCGGCTGGCGCGGCAGCGGCGTAATGCCGTCGGCGTCAACCAGGTACAGGGCGATATCCGGGCGACCGATACTGGCGACCGCGTCGTTGGCGACGATCAGATCGAGACCTTTACGTTCCAGTTTGTCGCGCGCATGTGCCAGCAACTCATCGGTCTCGGCGGCGAAGCCGACCTTGAACAGGTCGCGCCGCTGGGCAAAACCGGCGACGATGTCGGGATTGGGCAGCAGTTCGAGGATCAACTCTCCATCGCCCCGCTTCTTAATCTTGCTCTCTGCCGCCGCCGCCGGGCGGAAGTCGGCCACGGCAGCGTTCATGATCAGCATATCGGCATGCTCACAGGCGGCCTGCACCGCGTCGCGCATCTGCAGGGCCGTCTCCACCTGCACCACATTGACCGCTGCCGGGGTGGGCAGAGCGGTAGGACCGCTGATCAGCGTCACACTTGCCCCCAGGTCGCGCGCGCGGGCAGCCAGAGCGTACCCCATCTGCCCCGAGGAGCGGTTGCCCACGAAGCGCACCGGATCGATTGGCTCACGGGTGCCACCGGCGGTCACCACCACGCGCTGCCCGCGCAGCGGCCCGCTGTGGCGCCCGAGCAGCGCCCGGATCTCGCCTTCGAGGGTGGCCGGTTCGGGCAGGCGCCCTTTGCCCGACACCTCTTCGGCCATGCGACCCTCCTCCGGCTCCAGCACGGTGTAGCCTCGGGCGCGGAGGGCGGCGATATTGGCCCGGGTCGCGGGATTGGCGTACATCAGCGGGTTCATCGCCGGAGCGATGAGTACCGGCGCAGTGGCGGCAAGGATCGTCGTGGTCAGCAGATCATCGGCCAGGCCCACGGCGATCCGCGCAATGGTGTTGGCGGTAGCCGGAGCGACAATCACCGCGTCGGCCTGCGCGCCCAGGCTCACGTGACCGATCACGCCATCTTCGGGCAGCTCCCACATATCCCTGAGCACCGGTCGCCCCGTCAGGGCCTGAAAGGTCGCCGCACCGACGAAACGCTCTGCTGCCGCGGTCAACACCACGTCAACCCGCGCGCCAGCCAGCGTCAGGTCACGGGCCAGTTGCGCCACCTTGTAGGCCGCAATACTGCCGCAGACCCCCAGGAGCAACTTCTTTCCGCTCAGGATATCCATGGGTTCTGATGGTTCAACGGCATGGCGCATCCGGCAAGTCATACCGTTTTAGACTGTAGATTTCCGATTGCAGATTGTTGTGCAAGGCGTCCAGATGCGCTTCGACGCACCACTGCTTGTGGAGTGTTCACGTGAAGTCGGTATCATTCATACGGGAGGGGCCGGGAGAAACCGGCCCTGCCAGACTCCCCTTGCCTGCCCGCAAGCCGGCTTACCGGATGCGCGACCCGGTGGCCCTCCTGAAACCGGGCGACGAAACCAGGTGTCTCCACACTCCTGAGGTGAAAATACGGGGAAACCGGGTTCCCCCATCCTTTCAGGTGTAGCGTTTCTGGCGGATGGCGTCCTGATGCGCTGCTGGTCCTCACCCCCCTGCCCCCCTCTCCCGCTCAGGGAGAGGGGGGTATGTGGTCGGCGTTACGATGCGCCGGCTCCGCTGACGTACCGTAACGCCAGATTCTGCCCCCCTCCCCTGGCAGGGGAGAAGATAGGGAGGTGGGGTATGCGGGGCCCGGGGGTTGCACCCCCGAAAACTCTACACTTGAGAGGTTCCCCCATCCCCCTGCCTGTAGGAGCGCCAGCCGCCCCCAACGGCGGTTGGGATATGGGAAAACCGGGTTTCCCCATCCCCCTCCCTGAGGTTTCATCGCGGCGTTGTGCGCTCCGCGCATGGGGCCTGATGTGAAAATAGCCCGCGCGCGGGAGGGTTTGGGCGTAGGGGCGCGGCGCCGCCGCGCCCCTACCCCCTCCCAGGAAACAACCCGCCAGCGGGGAGGGTTTGGGAGGGCTGCGCCCTCCCAAAGATACCCCATTTTCATCGCGGCGTTGTGCGCCATGCGCATGACCGTCTGCCGTAAGCGAGGGCGCCTCCAGCCGTGCCCATTATGGCATTGTAGCATCAGGGTACAGGAGCGTCAAAGCGCAACGATCCTGCTGGCGAACCCGGGTACGCGGGCCGAAGGCCCGCAGGCGGGCGAGACACTCGCCCAGGGCGTGAACAAAACAGAGTTTGCCAGCAGCATGATGCAACGTCCGCAGCCGGTTCACGCGCGGACCTCGGCTGACGCAGGCGCTGTCTCGCGCTGGCTGCCAAACACGCGGCTCCAGGCGTATGACAGTTCGCCGCCGACCAGCAAGATCTGCGACGAGATGAAGATCCACAGCAGCAGGGTCATCGCGGCTCCCAGCACCCCGAACGACGAGAAGTTGACGCGCGCGAAAATCAACTCCGCCAGACTCTGGAGCACGGTAAAGGCGATTGCCGCTATCAGCGCCGCCGGCCAGACGTCGCCCCACCGGGGGAGGGGGCTGGCCAGCACCTTGTAGAGCGTGGAGAAGCCGAGGGTCAGCAAGGCGAGGAACAGCGCGGTCTGGACTACCCGTACCAGCACGGTATTGAGCGGTAACCAGTCGGTGTAGACTGCCAGCAGCGAGAGAGCCAGGTTGCCCAGCACAGCTGCAAGAATCAGTGCAGCAACCCCCAGCAAGAGCGCGAACAAGGTCAGCCGCCCCATCACCACCGCGACCACAGCGGTCTTGATGCTACCCTTCGCAGCATTCGCATCTGGTGACACGTTCCAGATCTGTTGCAAGGCCCGGCTCAGCGCGCCGAGCAGCCCCGTGGCGGCGAAGAGCAGTGTCGCGATGCCCAGCAACCCCGTGCCCACGCGAGTTTCGGAAAAGTGGGCCAGGGTCTGGCTGATCAACCCGGCAATCTCAGCCGAGCCAACCAGATCCTGGAGGAGCGTTTCCACGTTCAGGCGCTGCGGATCAACCACGAAGCCGACAATGCTGATCACCACCAGCAGCATCGGGAAGATCGAAAAGATCGCGAAGTATGCCAGGGCTGCGGCCATATCACCGACACGGTCACTCTGGTACTTCTCGAGGGTCAGGCGAACCAGGCGCACCAGGGGGTGATTGTTCATACCTTTCCTCCCAGCTCCGCCGCGGCAGGCGCGCCCTCGCCGTCTGGAGCTGTGGTACAATCCCGACTGTGCATCAGCAACCTCGAACTGGCGCGCCGATGGGGCGGCCGTTGTTGTCGCGGCAGGAACTGCTGTGGATACCAGGAAAATTGGCGTTATCGTGGGTCGCGAGTGGTCCTGGCCCCCTGCGTTCATCGAGGAGGTGAACCGGCGGAAAGCGGGTGTTACGGCAGAATACGTCAAACTCGGTGGTACGCACATGGCCGAGCCGTGCGAATACGATGTGATTGTGGATCGTATTAGCCATGAGATCCCGTACTATCGAACCTTTCTGAAAACGGCAGCCCTTTCGGGAACCCGGGTGGTGAACAACCCCTTCTGGTGGAGCGCCGACGACAAGTTCTTCGGCGCCAGCCTCTGCGCCCGGCTCGGCATCCCTCATCCGCGGACCATCGCCCTGCCCTCCCACTCCTACATCGAGGGCGTGGTTGAGGAGTCGCTGCGTAACCTGCGCTACCCCCTCCCCTGGAAAGAGCATGTTGAGTATGTGGGCGGGTTTCCCGTCATCCTCAAGCCGGCCTGGGGCGGCGGCTTCAAACAGGTCTACAAAGTGCATAGCTTTGAAGAACTCTGGCGCGCCTACAATGAAACCGGCACCGAGTGCATGATGCTCCAGGAGTACATTGCCTGGGAGAAGTATGTGCGCTGTATCGTGATCGGGCGCCGGCACATTATGACCATCAAGTTCGATGCCAATGCGCCCTGGCCCCATCGCTACTTCCGCGATGACTACTATTTGACGCCCGAGGAGGGGCGTCAGGTCACCGACTATGCGCTGCGTATTAACCAGGCCCTCGGCTATGATATGAATACGGTCGAGTTCGCCCTCAAGGGTGGTGTGCCCTACGCAATTGATTTTACCAATCCGGCTCCCGACTTTGACGTGAACTCGCTCACCCCCTACTATTTCGACTGGGTGGTGAAGACCATGGCCGATTTTACCATCGAACTGGCCTTGCAGGGCCGCCAGGTACCGGCTGAGTACCCCTGGAGCCAGATGATTGGGTAGCCAGATGAGCCTGCTCACGGCGATCGAATACTACCACAGCCTGCTCACCCCGGAGGTGGCGACGGCGTCCTGGGCGCGTCTCAGCGAAGAGATGCGCGCCCGCCGGCTCTACTTCGGCGAGCGGCCCCTGGCAACCGTACTGCGCCCCCGCTTGATCACCGGGGCGCAGTACGCCCTCCTCCAGCGCGCCGTCGGCGCGGTTGCCACTGCGGCGCGCAAGGTAACCGCCGCCGCGCTCGACCCCGGCGCCGAGGGCGAGGCGGTGCGCCAGGTGTTGCTGCTCACGCCTCAAGAAGAGGAGTTGATCGCGCGACATCCTGGCTATGCCGAGCCGAGCGCCCATTCGCGCATGGACACCTTCCTGACCCTCGATGGCGCCTCGTTGCAGTTTGTCGAGTACAACGCCGAAAGCCCCGCCGCCATTGCCTACCAGGATCTGCTCAGCGAGGCGTTCCTCGCCACTCCGGTGATGCAGGAGTTCGCCCGGCGCTATCCTGTGCGCCCCCTGCCTGCCCGCCAGCGGCTGCTCGAGACCCTGCTCGCCTCCTGGCGCGAGGCCGGTGCGCCTGGTGGCGAGCCGGTGGTGGCGATCGTTGACTGGCGCGGCCTGCCGACCGCCACCGAGTTCGAGTTGTTCGCCGCATACTTCGCCGGGCACGGCCTCCGCGCTCTGATCTGCACCCCCGATGATCTGCGCTTCCGCGATGGGCGCCTGGTCGCCGAACTCGATGGCGCTGCCACCCCTGTGACGATCGTCTTCAAGCGCGTCCTCACCAGCGAGCTGCTTACCCATTACGGCGCAGCGGCCCTCGATCACCCCCTGGTTCAGGCCTACACCGCCGGCGCCTGTGTGCTGGTCAACAACTTCCGCGCCAAGTTGCTCCACAAAAAGTCGCTCTTCGCCCTGCTGTCCGACGAACGCTTCCACGCCCCCCTTGACTCCGGAGAACGCGCCGCGGTGACTGCCCATGTGCCCTGGACGCGCGTGGTGCGACCCGGCGAGACGACCTACCAGGGCGAGCGTGTGGATCTGCTGGCGTTTGCCCGCGCCAACCGCGAACGGCTGGTGCTCAAACCCAACGACGATTACGGCGGACGGGGGATTACCATCGGTTGGGAGACCGACGCCGCTGGCTGGGAAGCGGCCCTGCAAACGGCCTTGCAGTCACCCTTTGTGCTCCAGGAGCGGGTGGTTATCGCCTATGAACCCTACCCCGCCCTGGTGGATGGTCAGGTGGTGGTGAGCGAGCGGCTGGTGGATAGTGATCCGTTTCTCTTCGGCGCCGGGGTTGAGGGTTGTCTCTGTCGCCTCTCCACGATGACGTTGCTCAATGTTACCGCGGGCGGTGGTTCCACGGCGCCGGTCTTTGTGCTGGAGCAGGCTTAGCGCCGTGAGGCGCCCTGCGTCCCCGAGGTGAACATCGGCGCAACCCGGTTTCCCCGCGCTCCTGCCCGACGGGAAAGTTGGGGGCGTTCTACTCCCCTGGCGGGTTTAGGGGCGAACAGAACATCCGAGCCAGGGTGGCTTGTACCGTATTGGAACGCCCCCGCGCGCGGCTCTGGCCTCCCCGCTTCGACAGGCTCAGCGCAGGCTCTCCAGCGAAGCTGGAGAGGGGGAGGGGGCGGGAGCCAACCAGCGCATCCCGACGCCATAACGCCCGTCGGCGTCCATACGTTCTGTCCGCCCTTAAACCTTATGAGAGGCGGGGGGCAGGGGCGGTGAGGACCAGCAGCGCCTCAGGACGCCCTCCGCAATAACCCTCCACCTGAAAGGGGTGGGCAGCCTCCCATTCATACTGGCGTTGTGCGCCCCGCGCATGGCGCCTACCCGCCCACCAGATTGATAATGGCGATCGCCAGTCCCGCGCCCCAGAGCACCAGCAAGCCGCTGCCCGCCACGAGCAGCGCCGCCAGCACCCAGGTGGCGATTGCCCGCCACAACGCAATTCCGTGGGCCTCTGCCAGCCCGACCACGCTCAGCCCGCCGGCCCAGAGCCAGAGCAGGCCGTGGAGGAGCCGGAAGAGGCCGCTCAACGCCGTGGCGGCCGCCGGCCCGCCAAAACTGACCGCTGGAAAGAAGATCAGTTGCGCCAGCCAGAGCGCCAGCCCGGCGATGACCGGAGCGCTTGCCAGTGCCAGCACGGCCCGTACCTGCCGCGCTTCGGCGCGCCCACCCAGCCAGCGCCCGCTGGTGCGCAGCAGCACGCCGCAAGAGATCAGGAAGGCCAGCCCCAGGGGCGGCCCGGCCAGCAGCGCGATGGCAAGCACTTCCCACGGGCGCGCCTCCGCTCCCAGGCCGTGCCATGCCGCCCAGGCCAGCACTGCGCTGACCCCCGCCAGCGCCGCCTCCAGCCCCGTTGGTCCGGGGGCGTGCGCGATAGCCGCGGCGCGGAGCGCTGCCCGGGGCCGCCGCCAGATGGCGCGCCACGGGTGAATGGGCGCGCCGGGGCGCGCCACTGCCCGCCCATCGTCCCGCTGCGCGGGTGGGTCTTCAGCGCCAGGCAGGCCCTGCCTCCCCGTACCGGCAGAGGAGACCGTGTGGTTCTCTGTGTTCGCAGCGGGCAGATCGGCCACGAACGCCGGTGCTGCGGCGCCGTTCCCGCCCAGCATAGCGACGCCGTGGCGGGCCGGAGCGCACTCCGGGTCGAGCGCCAGGGCGCGCTCCAGACAGTAACGCTGCTCCGCTGGATCGTCGAGCGCCCCGGAGAGCCAGAGCCAGACCCTGGCATCACCGGGATCGGCGCGCAGCGCAGCGATCAGGACGGCGCGGGCGCGCTGGCGCTCACCCCGCCGCAGAGCCGCGATCCCCTCTTTGAGTAGTTCCTCTGACGGCATAGGAGTGGCAAGCGCCCTCCACGCACCGGGGCGCGGGGAATACCGGGTTCCCCGTTGTTACACCAATTACCGTTGATGATGCCGCATTGCTTGAAGCGGTTTCAGGCGTTGTGCTGTCCAGCGTGGCAATCCAAAATCCAAAATCTAAAAATCTAAAATCTAAAATGGTATTACCCTATCGCCGCGAAACGCCTCCTGCCCTGAGGAAGCACATACAGATAGACCAGCAAGCCCGCCAGGGTTGCCAGGTTCACCCAGGCCACCACTTCCGGCAGGGCGCTGTCGCGGATGAGCGGCAGAAGCTCCGGAGCAAAGGCGCCCATCGTGCCGAGGATGTTGATCGTTGCGTTCATCACCAGCACCGCGTATGGCACGAGCAGACGCAGATCCGCGACAGCCGCCAGGAGCACGAAGGGCAGGGCGAAGAAGGCGTAGCGTTCGTGGATCTGCGTCGGCAGGGTAAAAAACGCCAGCCCCAGCGTCGCCGCGCCCACCAGATAGGTGTGCGGTTCGGGACGGCGCAGCACGGCGAGCACCACCAGCAGCGCCACGCTGCCGACGAGCAGAAAGCCGAGGGTGCGATACGTCACCCCGGCCCACTCGGTCAGGTCAGAGACGCGCTGATCGCCAACGACCAGCCACCACAGGTTGTAGGCCCGGTTGGTCACCTGAGGGAACCGGCCCACCGATCCCACAACGGTCTGGTACAGCCCCGGCCCTTCACCGAGCAGCACCAGGGGCGTGCTGAGGGCGACAATCAGGCCAAGGGCCAGCATCATGCCCTCGACCAGGCCGCGCGACCCGTAGCGCCGCAAGGTGGCCGCGTACATCAGGGGGGCGAGCACGATCGCCTGGGCTTTGATCAACAGTGCTGTGGCCCAGGCCAGCCAGCTCCCGCGCCCCTGCCAGCGGTCGAGCCAGATGACCGCCGCCGCCATCGGCAGGGTTAGCAGCACATCCACCTGGCCCCACCAGGCCACGTTGATCCAGACTGGCGGCGCTACCACGTACAGCGCGCTCAGCAGCGCCGCCCGCGCCACACCGCCGTGCAGGCGCGCCCAGCGGTAGATCAACCCGACGCTCACCAGCAACGCCACCAGGCTGGGCACTTTGACAATCACCCGGGTCACCGCCGGCAACGGATCGTAGTACGTGCCGCCCAGGAGCGACACCAGAGGACCTAGCAGCCAGAGCGTGGCCAGGTTGAGGGGCAGGTAGTCGCACCCGTAGTAGGAGAGATCGGCGAAACGGCCCTCCATCATAAAGCCCATCCAGCGCGCCGACAGCTCCAGATCCCCGACCGGGTCGGGCGCGGCGAGCCAGGGCAGACAGCAGGCCAGGGCCAGCCCCAGCAACCCGCCGAGCGCCAGCGTATCCCGGCCGGTCCAGGCCAACCCGGGCCAGGCTGGCGGCGGACGGGGCGGCCAGAAGCGCTGGATCAGCAGGGCGCCGCTGGCGCCGGCGCCGCCGAGGAGCAGCAGGTTGCCAAGGAGGGCGTAGCGCCAGGCCCCGGCGGCCTGCCAGGCGCAGGCGGCGATCTGCAGGCCCAGCACCCCGGCGGCGGCCCACGCCGCTGACAGCCCGGCACGACGCAGGAGGGCGTACCAGCTCAGGGTGGCGAAGAGAAGCGCGCCGAGGAGGAACACCGGCGCAGGGCCGCTGCCGCTGATCACCAGGCCCTGTATCACCACCCCCAGGTAGCGTCCGTTAGCGAGAAACGTAGCCGAGCGCAGACTCAGGCTCAGCCGTTCGCCGTCGTCTGGAGGCAGCAACAGGTAGTAACTGCGGAGACCTGGGTTCACCAGAAACTGCTGCGACAGGCCGCTGGCGGCAAGCTCGAGGTGTGTTGAACGGTCGGTTCCGCTGGAGAGTTTCAGGCGCGCAATCAGACGTCCGCCGGGATTAGGCGGTTGCAGCACCCCCTCACCCCGGGTCCAGCGAAAGAAGCCCGGCCGATCCGCCAGCGTTTCGATCCCGTGCAACCCGCTGGTGGGCAGCATAGCAGGCAGGGCCGTAACATCGAAGGCCGCGCTGCGCTGGCCGTGGTAGCTCAGTCCGATGCCGAGGAAGGCGGTCGTGAGAACGAAGAGCAGGGCGCTCAGGTCGGCGGCGATTCTGCGCATAGCGGGCGCATTATAGCACGCTCGCGCCGGCGCGGTCGCAAGCCCTGACCCTCGGCCCGGCGGGCAGGCATCGCCAAATGAAAATAGTTGGGAGGGCGCAGCCCTCCCAAACCCTCCCGCCAGGGAGGGGTGCGGTTCGACAGGCTCACCGCAGGTGGGGAAACCCGGTTTCCCCATATGTTCACCTCAGTCCCCCGTTGCCACAACAGGCGTCAGCCGTGGCAGGCGCTGGTGGATCCGCCGCCGCGAGAAGCCCCCCGCGCCCACCACAGTCGGCGCTACCCGTGGCGGGCGGACGGTCACGGCGGCGGCTGCCGGCTCCGCCAGCGGCGCAAGTTGCGGCTGGTAGCCCAGCAACCGCGCAATCGTCGCCTGATCCTGCTGGGGCACGTAGCGCGAGACGAGCCGGCCCTCGCGCTCGGTCACGATGACCCGCGCCGGTTCGGGGCTCAGGCAATGGTGCGCCCCGCCGCGCCCCGAGATCATCTGCTGGTAGGCGCCCACGCCGAAGATCGCCAGCACCAGGCCCGCGCCAACGTCGGGCAACATCAGTGGCGGGCGATGGGGCCGCGGGTAGACGTCATCGCTGTCGCAGGTGCGGCGCCCACCCAGGCGTACCGGGCGCACCGGGCGCTCCCAGTCGCTCAATGGCAGGATCACGAATTCCTGCCCCTCAACCAGCAGCGAGTCGGGCAGGGTGACCATCAGGCTGCCGTTGACCAGGTACCAGTCTGGCGCGCCTGGCTGGCCCTGCTTCACCGCGCCGACTTCGAGCAGCACGACACTGTGCGTTGCCACCGTGTACCGCCCGAACTCGCCGATCAGGTCCGGCGCCGGTACGCCATGAGCGGCGCAGGTATCGCGGATGGTGACCATAAGCCGCGTCAGAAAGCCTTCGTAATCGAAGCTGAAGCCCAGGTAGTAGCCCGACGTCGGCATCCCCCCGCCGAAGTTGAAGTAGCGGAGTGTGGGGTTGGCGCGCCGCAGACGGGCGTAGTTCTCAACCGACTCGCGCAGGGTTGCCAGAAAGTGCCCCTCGTCCTCCACCTGGCTGCCGATCATGGCGTGGTAGAGTACGAGCTGGTGGTTGCTGTCGGCGATGCGCGCCGCAGCCCCGGCGATCTCCTCCGCGGTCAGACCAAAGCGATCGTTGCCCGGATGCGTACCGTCACGGTTACCCGCGGCGCGCTCGCGCACCCCGAACTGTAGCGGCGCCGGGTTGCCGATCAGCGCCTCCAGCTCGTCCAGATCGTCGAGCACCGGGATCACATTGCTACAGCCATCGCCGCGCAGCTCACGGATGGCGTCGAGGTAACCCGCTTCCTTCGAACCATTGCAGCAGATCAGCCGGTCGCCGGCAAGCAGCCCCTGGCGAAACAGACCGTGGGCGATCACCACATCCGCCGCGGCGGACGTTTCGTAGTGCGCCCCGGCTTGCAGCGCCGTTTGCACCGCCTCGGCGGCAAAGTTGGCCTTGGTGGCGTAGGCGTAGAGAAAGCGCCCCGCGTACTCGGCGCGCTGCCGGGCCTGCTCGGCCCAGTGCTGCATCCGGGCAATCTGGGCGCTGATCTGCGGTGTGTACACGACCTCCAGGGGAGCGCCGTGGCTCCGCGCCAGCTCGGACAGGTTCAACCGGCCGCCCAGCATCAGCTCGCCGTGCTCGCGGCTCAGAAAGTCGGTCAGGCGACCCTCACCCGTAAAACCGAAGTGCTCCCGAATGTAGTCGGCGTAGGTCTGTTGCTTCACCTTGTATCGATCCCTCCCAGGCAAAATATACGATTCGTTGCGCGTTATCTGATATTAAGAACCCATGCGAATGCGCTACATACTACGAAGATGAAAACGATGCTCCAGGGAGGGCGCAGCCCTCCCAAACCCTCCCCTCGGCGCGGGGAACCGGGTTTCCCCGTTACCCCTGCGAGCGGATAGCGGAGGACACGCTCCTCCTGCACCCACCCGCACCCTGTCGGGAGGCGTGATGCGTAAGCGCGCACGGAGTCAAACCGTGAGGCACATCCTCACAGTCAGACGGAACGATGCAGTGATGCGCTGCGTTGGGGGATCAAAAATGCCCCTGCCTCGGCAAGGGCGTTGCGGTGAATAGGGGGAGAAGGACGCTCAGAGCGTCGCTACTCGGAGCTAGGCGTATCAGACGCCTGCCCCGCCGCAAGCCGCATGGCGATGCAGTTCGGAATGCGCAGCGCAAGTGCGCGCAGTTGTTGGCAGACGTCCATATACCCTCACAAAAGCCCGCCCGGCGCCATCGAAAGAAAGAAGGGGTCAACCCTGACCGCCGTGATGACGACATCCGTTTCGTGTTCGGTGTTGCGTGTTGCGCTGTGCCGGGTGCCTTCCCGGAACGCGAAACCCGTCACCAAAACGTAACGGGGGGCGCGAGTACCATGACTGATTGGCTCAGCCGGAGGTGCATTATACACCCCCTGTCCTCAAGCGTCAATATGCGTTTTCTTGCTTTCCGGTGAGAAAATTGACAACGGTGCGGAGAATGATCTTGATGTCAAACAGCAGGGACCAGTTTTCAATGTAGTACAGATCGTAGCGGGTGCGTTCTTCGATGCTGGTGTCGCCGCGCAGGCCGTTCACCTGCGCCCAGCCGGTGAGCCCGGCTTTCTCTTTGTGGCGGCGCATGTAGCGGGGGATCTGCTGGCTGAACTGCTCGACCCAGCGCGGTTGTTCGGGGCGCGGCCCCACGATGCTCATCTCGCCCAGGAGCACGTTGATCAACTGCGGCAATTCATCGAGACTGGTGCGGCGCAGGAAGCGCCCCACTCGTGTGACGCGGGGATCGTTGGGGGTGGTCCATGCGCCGAGTTGCTCGGCGTCCACGCGCATGGTGCGGAACTTGATCATCCAGAAGGGTTGCTGGTCCATCCCCACTCGCTCCTGGAGGAAGAACGCCGGGCCGGGTGACTCCAGGCGAATGGCCACGGCGATCAGCAGCAGCACCGGGGCGCCGATCAGCAGCACCGTTGTTGCCACCACCAGATCGAGGGCGCGCTTGAGGGCGCGGTTCCAGGGGTTGTCGAGCGCAGCGTTCTTGACCGAGACCAGCGGCAGGTCGCTCAGATCGCCGATCGAAATATCATTGTTGGTGATCAGTTGGAAGGTGTCGGGATAGACCTTGATCTCCACCGACTCGTCTTCGGCCAGGCTGATAATCTCCAGCAGGTCCTGGGTGGAACGGCCCGAGAGGGCGATGATCACTTCGTCGGCCTGGGTGGCCCGCACCACCCGGCCAAGCTGGCTGGTGCGTCCGAGGACGGGTAACCCCTCCACTTCGCTCCCGACCGGCGCCGTGTCGCTCACAAAGCCCTGCACGTGGTACCCCAGGGACGGGCGGCGGCGAATGGTGCGCCAGACGAGCTGCCCGGGCTCGCGGGCGCCGACCACGACCACGCGGCGAGTATCAATGCCGTGGCGTCGTAGCCAGTAGACCACGCCGCGATGGATGCCGCGCAGCAGCACGCCAGCGCCGATCGCGATCGCCCAGCTCCAGACCAGCACGTCGCGGGTGATCGGCATATCCTGGCCGCCCAGTTGGGGGAGCAGGGTGTTGATCACGATCCCCGCCACGGCGACGAGCGATACCGCGGTGACCACTTTGAAGGCCTCGTCAACCCGCGAGGCGCCGCGGCGCATCTCGTAGAGACCGTTGGCGGCGAAGATGACCAGCGCGACCAGATTGAAGAGCAGGCCGAAGCGCACGACCTCTAAGGGGTCAGACGGCAGGCGATCGCCTGCGGCCTCGATCGTGGGGCGAAAATACAGGAACACCCCTACGACCGCGCCGTTGAGGGCCAGCAGGTCGCAGAGTATCAGTCCGAAGCGCAATAACGCACGCCAGGTGCGGGGCCGCAAGGCCGGGCGCGCCTTAACCGACCTGGCGCGCCGCTGGGGGGAGGAGGAGATTACGGCCAAGTGCCAGCAACTCCTTCGCAGTAATGCCGGTCTCGATCAGCGCGTTGAGCGGGGCCGGCGTTATGGCGCGATAATGCTTCCGATGAAAGATGCGCATCGCGTCGTAAAAGGCGCGGATGGACGGAATGGGCCGGCGACTGCTCGCGGCGCGCTTGTAGTGGTATACCACCACCCGGGGGTAGTACACGATCCGCCAGCCGTACTGCTTGATCCGGTAGGCCCAGTCCAGATCCTCGCCGTACATAAAAAACTGCTCGTCAAGCAAGCCCACTTCGCGGATGACCGCCTCGCGGAGCAGCATACAGGCCCCGACCACCGCATCCACCTCGGTCTCCACGTCCGGGTCCAGGTAGGTCAGGTTGTAGCGGGCGAAGCGGGGGTGGCGCGGAAAGAGCCGCGCCAGCCCGATCATGCGATAGAACGCAACTTCAGGGCTTGGGAAGCTGCGCCGGCAGGCCAGATCGAGCGATCCGTCGGGCAGGAGCAGCTTCGGCCCTACCACGCCCACGTCCGGGTGGCGTTCCAGGTACTCCACCAGCCCATCGAGCGCCCCGGGTGGCACCACGGTGTCGTTGTTCAGCAAGAGCACATAGCTTGCCCCCGGGCCGGCAAGAATGGCCCGCAGGGCCAGGTTGTTCCCGTAGGCAAAGCCGCCGTTCACCGGGCTGACGATCAGTTCGACCTGCGGAAAGCGCGCCCGCACCATCGCTGCGCTGCCATCGGTTGAGGCATTGTCCACCACCCACACCGAGAGCGCGCAGCGCGTTGGCGCAGCGTAGATCGACCGCAGACAATCCGCCAGCAGATCGGCGCGATTGTAGTTTAGAATAACCACAGCCAGGCTCGACATGGCCTTCGCGCCTGTGTGACTTCTGCCGTACCCGTATTCCTGGGGGCAGTATACCACACGCCTCCCCAGCCCTTGCTGACGCCTATCTGAGGCGCTTCTCCAGCGAAGGAACATCGCTATGCCCTCTCCATCGCCGCTCACGGCGGAAGAGCGGAGCTGGCTCGACCACTTGCGCCAGCAGATGTGACAGCAGTGGCACGGAATGGGCCGTCTGCGCGCCGCAGCCAGGGCGCGCCGGAGTATCGCCGCGGCGCGTTGCTCCAGCACATGCAGGACGATCCGCTCGCTCTGCGCCCCGGCCCATCGAGGCGACAACGCGCGGACCCGCGCGAACCATTATAATAGCGCCATCACGCGCCAATCGCAGACGCTCCTGAGGAGCGGTTGTTGTTCGCCAGGGGTATGAACGGTGTTCCCGTTGGCATTGTCGAGGTAGGCACCTACGTGCCGGCCTCCTTCATCTCCGCGGCTGAGATCGCCCGCCGCAGCGGCATCCCTGAGGAGGTGCTGATCACCAGATTCGGGATTGAGCGCAAGCCGGTGCCCGGCCCTGACGACCATACCAATGCCATGGCCATCCGCGCAGCCCGCGATGCCCTCGAGCGCTCTGGCACGCGCCCCGAGGAAATAGACGTTGTGCTTTGCACCACCGAAGAGTGGAAGGAGTATCCCCTCTGGACGGCGGGGATCAAACTTGCCTACGACCTCGGCGCTCGTCGCGCCTGGGCCATCGACGTGCAACTGCGCTGCGGCACCACCATCGCCGCATTACAGCTCGCCCGCGGGTTGATGGCCGCCGACCCCGGCGTGGAGACGGTGTTGATTGCCGGCGGCTACCGCAACGGCGATCTGGTGGATTACGCCAATCCCCGATCGCGCTTCTTGATCGGCCTGAGTTGCGGCGGCGGCGCGCTGATCCTCCGCCGCGGCCACTCGCGCAACCACCTGCTGGGCACGAGCATCATCACCGATGGGGCCTTCTCGCTTGATGTCATCGTACCCGCCGGCGGCACTGTTGAGCCGCTCACCCCCCAGGCCCTCGAAGCGCGGCGCAATTGTATCGACGTGCCCGATCCTGAGGGGATGAAGCGGCGCCTGGATGCGGTCTCGCTGCCCAACTTCCTTGCCGTGATCGACGATGCCCTGGCCCGCAGCGGCAAGACCCGCGCCGACATTGGCTATCTCAACCTTCTGCATATGAAACGCTCGGCCCACCGGGCCATCCTGGAAGCCCTGGGGCTGCGCGAGGACCAGAGTTGCTACTTGAGCGATCTCGGGCACATTGGCCAGCAGGACCAGATGTTTCTGATCCGGCGGGGCCTGGAGCTTGGCCGGCTGCGCGACGGCGACCTGATGGTTATGGTTGCTGCCGGCATCGGGTATGCCTGGGCCGCGGCCTGTGTGGCCTGGGGCCCGCAGTGAGCTTGCAGGCGCGCGCGAGGCGCCACGACGACAGGCGTGGCGTGAGGTCGAAGCCCGCCCCGCGCCAACCTGATCTATCACAACCGGGTTGGCGGGCCGCTGGTGTGGCTCCGGACGACCGATTCGTGATCCGGCCTGCCCGCCGGCTGCGTCCAGAGGCGCCGCGCCCGGGCCGCACGCAAGATGCTACTATCCGCAATCGCACCAGCCTCGTAGCTGGCGACACAGGAACCTGCCTATGGAAATGTATCTCGGTGACTGGCTTGGCCGGCGCGCTCGGCTAACCCCTGACAGGATCGCACTCTACGATGCCGAGTGCGGCATGCAACCGCTCACCTACGCCGCGTGGAACGCGCAGGCCACGCGCGCAGCGGCGCTCCTCCGGCGCCTCGGTGTGGCGCGGGGCGAGCGGGTGGCCGTGCTGGCCTACAACTCGGTCGCCTTCCTTGACCTGTGGTTCGCCTGCGGCAAAATCGGCGCGATTATGCAGCCCCTCAACTGGCGCCTCACCCCTGGCGAACTGGCCGCCCTCGTCGCCGATGGCACCCCCAGCGTCTTTGTCTATGGCCCCGAATTTGCCCCGCTGATCGCCGACCTGCGCCCTCTGGCGCCCTCGGTGCGCGTCTGGATCGCCTTTGATGCGACCGCGCGCGCCGCGGCGAGCGATGTTGCCTTCGCCGAACGCGATGGCTGCGATGAAGCGGTGCCCCCGCTGCCCCTGGGTTGGGATGACCCCTGGGTGATCTGCTACACCGGCGGCACCACCGGCACGCCCAAGGGTGCCGTGCTCACCCACGGAAACGTCGCCTGGAACGCCATCAACACCGTAGCGAGTTGGGGCCTTGATGCCCACGATGTCGCCATTCTGAACGCCCCCCTCTTTCACACCGGCGGCCTCAACGTCTTCACCGCGCCGCTGGTGCTCGTGGGCGGCGCCTCGGTAGTCTGTAAGGGCTTTCAGGTTGACCAGGTGTTCGATCTGGTCAACTCAGGGCTGGTAACCCTTTTCTTCGGTGTGCCGACAATGTTCATCGCCTTGCAGCAGCACCCACGCTGGCCTGAAGCCGATTTCTCCCGGCTCAAGCTGGTGATCAGCGGCGGCGCCCCCTGCCCGATGCCGGTCTTCGAGGAGTTCTGGCGTCGGGGCGTGGATTTCAAGACCGGCTATGGTCTGACCGAGGCCGGCCCCAACACCTTCTGGCTACCGCCCGCCGACGTGCGCCGCAAGCCGGGCGCCGTGGGCCATCCGCTGATGTTCATTGACCTCAAACTGGTAGACGCCGAGGGCCGTGACGTGGGACCGGGCACGGTGGGCGAGTTGCTCATCCGTGGCCCCCACGTCTGTGCAGGCTACTGGGGCCGCCCCGCCGAGACGGCCAGGGCGTTCACCCCTGATGGCTGGCTCCGCACCGGCGACCTGGCTGTGTGCGATGAAGAGGGATACTACACGATCGTCGGCCGGTTGAAAGATGTGATCATCTCCGGAGGCGAGAACATCTACCCTGCCGAAGTAGAGAGCGTGCTCGCCGCCCACCCCGCTGTGGCCGAGGTGGCCCTGATCGCCGCCCCCGACCTCCGGTGGGGCGAGGTGGGCTGGGCCGTGGTCGTGCCGCGTCCCGGCCAGGCGCTCGATACTGACGGCTTGCTGGCCTTCGCCGGAGAGCGGCTCGCCCGTTACAAGCTCCCGCGTCGGGTCATCTGGGTTGAAGCGTTGCCCAAGACCGCTGCGGGTAAGATCGACAAGCAGGGCCTGGTTCGCGCCTACGTCACCTCACAACAGGAGGAACGCGCATGAGTACGATCCCCTTGCTGCCCGGCATCACCTCGCGAATGGTTGATACGCCGCGCCTGCGCCAGCATGTGCGCTTCAGCGGCCCCGAAGACGGTGTTCCCGTACTGTTTATCCACGGCAATAACTCCTCGGCCACGTTCTGGGAAGAGACGATGCTGGCCCTGCCCGCAGGGTTCCGGGGCATTGCCCCCGACCTGCGCGGCTACGGTGATACGGAGTTCAAACCGGTGGACGCTACCCGTGGTTGTGGCGATTTTGCCGATGATGTGCTGGCCCTTGCCGATACCCTGGGCATTGAGCGCTTCCACGTGGTCGGCCATTCGCTCGGCGGCGTCGTGGCGTGGGCACTGATGGCCACCGCCCCCGAGCGCCTGATCAGCGTCACCCTTGCCGCTCCCGGCTCCCCCTACGGCTTCGGCGGCACCAGAGATCTGGACGGCACGCCAATCTGGCCTGATTTCGCCGGTTCGGGCGCGGGCCTGGTGAGCCAGGAGTTCGCCCAGCGTGAGGCGGCTCAGGATCGCAGCGAGGAGAATCCCCAGTCGGCGCCCCGCGTGGTGATGAATACCTACTACTGGAAACCGCCCTTCCGCCCCACCCGCGAAGAAGAGTTGCTCTCCGGCCTGCTGAGTATCAAGGTGCGCCCCGACCACCATCCGGGTGACCTGACACCCAGCGAGAACTGGCCAGGGGTCGCCCCCGGCGTGCTGGGTCCGAATAACGCCCTCTCCCCAAAGTACCTCGGCGAGATGCCCGGGCGCATCCTGGCTGCGGCCGCCAAACCACCCGTCCTCTGGGTCCACGGCGCCGATGACCAGATCGTCTCCGATATGAGCCTGTTCGACGTTGGAACCCTGGGCAAACTCGGCGTGCTGCCGGACTGGCCCGGCGAAGAGGTCTATCCCCCTCAGCCCATGGTTGGGCAGATCCGTCGCTTTCTGGAGCGCTACGCGACTGCCGGGGGTCGCTTCCGCGAGTTGCAACTGGCTGACTGTGGCCACACGCCCTACCTGGAGAAGCCGGAGGAGTTCAACGCAGCCTTCCACGCCCACTTGCAGGGAGCGTAGTACGATTCCTCGACCCGGCGCCGGGGAAGCGCCTGGCACTCCCGCGGAGGGGGAAGAGGTATGGGGCAACCCGGTTTCCCCCTTTCCCAACCGCTGGTGGGAGCGGCTGGCGCCTCCCACGGGCAGGGGTGCGGTTCGACAGACTCACCGCAGGCGGTTCGACAGGCTCACCGCAGGTGGGGAAACCCGGTTTCCCCCTGTCCCAACCGGTGGTGGGAGCGGCTGGCACCTCCCACGGGCAGGGGTGCGGTTCGACAGGCTCACCGCAGGCGGTTCGACAGGCTCACCGCAGGCGGTTCGACAGGCTCACCGCA